>NZ_CP166871.1:1828604-2133371 GCF_041379045.1 Thalassotalea ponticola | reverse complement strand
TCCTTTTCTCAACCACATATCGTCAATAGCACCAAAGCGCATTTGCATCGGATAGACATGTTCGGTTTCATCAACTAAAACATCGACAAACACCAGACGATTTTTCATCGACAGCGCTTGCTTTATCGCATCGTCGAGCTGATCTGGGTGGTCAACGCGAAGACCAACGTGGCCGTACGCTTCGGCCAGTTTGACAAAATCAGGTAGCGATTCCATGTACGATGAACTGTGGCGACCGTCGTAGAGCATATCTTGCCATTGTCTTACCATACCTAATGAGCGATTGTTTAACGAAACAATAACCACCGGCAGGTTGTATTGCAGGCAGGTCGATAATTCTTGAATATTCATCTGAATCGAACCATCACCGGTGATGCAGACGACATCGGCTTCGGGAAAAGCCAGCTTTACGCCCATCGCGGCGGGAAAGCCAAACCCCATGGTGCCCAAACCACCTGAGTTGATCCATTTGCGCGGTTCTTTAAACGGGTAGTACTGCGCAGCAAACATTTGGTGCTGCCCTACATCAGAGGTAATATACGCATCTCCCTGGGTGTGCTTATAAATGGCCTCAACCACCTGTTGTGGCTTTATTTTTTCTGCATCCGTCTGATAACTAAAGCTATTTAATGCTCGCCATTGCTCTATTTGTTGCCACCAATGGGCAAAGTTATCACTATTAGGCTGATGACCGATAGCATCGAGCTTGGCCAGTATTTGTTTCATCACTGTATCGGCATAGCCAACAATGGGAATGTGGGCGTTGACGGTTTTCGATATTGAGGTTGGGTCGATATCGACGTGAATAATGGTCGCATTAGGGCAAAATTTTTCAACCTTATTTGTTACTCGATCATCAAATCGAGCACCTAGCGCTAAAATGACGTCGGCGTTGGCCATCGCTTTGTTCGCTTCAACACTGCCGTGCATTCCGAGCATACCAATAAAATTGGGGTGCAAGCCACTGATGCCACCAAGCCCCATTAAAGTATTTGTGCACGGCGCGTTTAAACGTTCAACCAACTCGGTTAAGGTGTCAGAGCAATCAGACAGGACAATGCCACCACCGCTGTAAATGACCAAGCGCTCGGCGTTCACTAAACTCTCAACCGCCTTTCTAATTTGTTTGCCGTGTCCTTTAACCGTAGGGCTATACGAGCGAATGTGTGGCGTTTTATCCATATGAAATGGCACTTTGACATTGGGGTTTAAAATGTCTTTTGGCAATTCAATCACCACGGGTCCAGGGCGCCCCGTTTCGGCAAGGTAAAACGCTTTGGCCAGCACATTGGGAATCTCGTTTACATCGCGACAATTAAAACTGTGTTTGACGATAGGGCGCGAGCAACCAACGATGTCGGTTTCCTGAAAAGCATCGCCACCAATTAAGTTTGACGGCACTTGACCGGCTAATACCACCATAGGTATCGAATCCATATAAGCGTTGGCAATTCCAGTTACGCAATTGGTATTACCGGGCCCCGAAGTGGCTAACACGACCCCCGTTTTACCCGTTGCTCGCGTATAGCCATCTGCCATATGCGTAGCCGCTTGCTCATGGCGAACCAGTATGTGGCTGACTTTGTCTTGCTGAAAAATGGCATCGTAAATATCTAACACAGAACCACCTGGGTAACCAAAGATAAACTCAACATTTAACTCGGCCAGTGATTTTGTCAATAATTGTGCACCGCAATAGTGATCTTGTGTACTCATACCCCTGCCTTTGAAATTTTTTTGCCCTAAAAACGAAAAAACCCTCAATCGATAGTTTGAGGGTTTTAATGAATTATTATGCGTATGTTAATGATTCAACAGGCCCCCGTGCCGTGGTAAGACTACCAAGACAATCAGCACAATAGGGAGAAGAATCAGTTTCAACATCGAATAATGAATATTTGCTTTAAGTTAATTAATATTTATATGACTTACTTGAGGTTGTCAACATTATTTTAACAACCGCCTGTAAATCGCCGAATACTAAGCGTTTTTTAATTTACTCAGCGACAAAAATAGATAAAATGAGTGCTTATTTGAAAAATAATCGCGGGGAATTATGAAAACATTTGAAGCTAATTTTGATGGCCTTGTCGGCCCTACACACAATTACGCTGGTTTATCAGAGGGCAATGTGGCCTCAAAATTAAACGCAAATGACGTATCGAGTCCAAAAAGTGCGGCGCTACAAGGTCTAAAAAAAATGAAAGCGTTACACGACATGGGCATGGTACAGGGGGTGTTTGCGCCACAAGAGCGCCCAGATATCTTTTCATTGCGTCGTTTAGGCTTTGCCGGCAGTGATGCACAAGTGTTAGAAAAAGCGTATCAACAAGCGCCGGCGGTTTTATCGGCTTGTTGCAGCGCATCGAGCATGTGGACTGCCAACGCTGCGACGGTATCGCCATCAGCCGATACCAATGACAATAAGGTGCATTTTACCCCCGCCAATTTGACCAATAAGTTTCACCGTTCACTAGAGCCGGAAACGACGGGGAATATTCTCAAAAGTGTGTTTGCCGATGACAAACACTTTACCCATCACCTGCACTTAAACGACAACGATCACTTTGGTGATGAGGGGGCGGCTAATCACACCCGATTATGCAGCGAATACGGTGAACAAGGGGTTGAAATATTTACCTTTGGCAAATACGCATTTAACTCTGAGATGCCAATCCCAAAAAAATATCCAGCTCGACAAACACTCGAAGCAAGCCGCGCGGTTGCTCGTTTACACGGTTTAAGTGACGACAAAGTGGTCTTTGTTCAGCAAAACCCCGATGTCATTGACCAAGGCGTATTCCACAATGACGTGATCAGTGTCGGCAATCAAAACGTGTTGTTTTATCACGAGCAGGCGTTTTTAAACAGCGAAGCGTTTTTAGCCGAAGTTCAACAAAAATTTGGCGCACAAGATCTGCACTTTATCAAAGTCGCAAGTGAACAAGTCAGTGTGGCCGACTGCGTCAGCAGTTATTTATTCAACACTCAAATAATCACCTTAGCCAACGGTGAGATGGCGATTATCGCGCCGATGCACTGTCGTGATAACCCGCGAGTTAAAGCGTACTTAGACGACTTAGTTAATCAAAACACGCCAATCAAACAGGTTAAATACTTCGATGTTAATGAAAGTATGAAAAACGGCGGTGGTCCGGCGTGTTTGCGTCTGCGCGTAGCGATGAATGAAGCCGAACTCAATGCGGTCAATCAACATTGTGTGATGTCTGATGCACTGTATACGCGTTTAACCGATTGGGTTAACAAACACTACCGAGATACCTTGTGCTTTGATGATTTACGCGATCCCGAGTTGCTCGTGGAATCGCGCGAGGCGCTCGATCACTTAACGCAAATCCTCAATATCGGTTCTGTTTACCGTTTTCAACAGTAATCGCTTGTCAGACCCTCGCTAGGCGGGGTGGTCGAACGTCTGCGTTCCGCATAGCAACGCGCCATAGAGCGCGTTGCTTTTGCCTTTGCGCGTGTGCCTACTCAGCGTCGTTTGCTTGTTGCATTAATGCTAAACAATCTTTTATCGCATTAGCACTGTAAATAATATCCGCTTCACTAATATCGAGGTGGGTAACGAGCCTGAGTTTATTGCTGGCTGATACTAAGATACCTTCCGCGTGCAACAAGTGGCCAAGTAATTGAGGGTTAATGCTTGGTGCAAGGTCGAGATACACCATATTGGTTTGCACCGGTTGTACATCGATGCCGGGCACACCAGCTAATAGTTGAGCCAGTTTGGCAGCGTTGTCGTGGTCGCGCTGTAAACGCTCGATGTGATGATCAAGTGCGTAATCCATCGCCGCTGCAACCATACCCGCTTGACGGGTACCGCCACCGACCATCTTGCGAATTCGTCGCGCGCGCTGAATAAAGGCTTTACTGCCGCACAACACTGAACCCATCGGCGTGCCAAGTCCTTTCGAAAAACAAATCGAAATCGAGTCGACGTGTTGACAAAAGTCCTTAATGTCGACACCTAACTTTATCACTGCATTAAAGATGCGGGCTCCATCTAAGTGTACAGATAAACCGCGTTGTTCGGCGAATTGTTTAACGCGTTCGAAGTAGGCAACATCAATAACCTTGCCGCAGTGGCTGTTTTCGAGACTGATCAACTTAGATATCGCAAAGTGTGGGTCGTCAGCTTTAATGACCCGCTCAATATCGCTTATTGCCAGCTCACCTGACGGGGCAACGGCGATTGGTTGTGGCACAACTGAGCCAAGAACCGCGGCACCACCAGCTTCGTATAAGTAGGTGTGATAACCTTGGCCGGTGATGTATTCTTGTTGACGTTGACAGTGGGCGAGCAGAGCGCACAAATTTGATTGGGTACCTGAATTGACGATCATAGCCGCGTCAAATCCAGTCATTTGGGCGAGGCGTTGTTCCAGCGCATTAACACTGGGATCATCACCGTACACATCATCGCCAAGCTCTGCTTCAAGCATCGCTCGTTTCATTTTTTCCGTTGGCTTAGTTACTGTATCTGAACGAAAATCTATCATTGAATTGTTTGCCAGTTTAAAAACGTTTATACGTTATTATCAGCAATCTTAGTGGTTATAGCGAGCCGTTGATAACATTTTGTTGGATTAAAAGTGAATACGCCAAGCCAACTTAACATTACGTCTATCGGCGATGTAATTGGCGGCACTTTGATAGCGCTGGTTAAGGGCGTTGTTGATGTTGACATTGAAACTCACTTGGTCGCTCAAATCAAAACCCAGTCCAATATTAACGTAGTGATAGGCCGGTAGCGTTGCGCTAACATCGTCACTGTCACTGTGATAATAAATGCCACTCGATGCGTACCATCTATCGAAGTTGAGTTGCAGTTGATAACTGGCCGTTTTTTGTGGTCGACGCATCAGCGGTTTGCCATTGCTGCGGTCTTCACTGTTGACATAGCTCAATGCAAACGTGTGTGATAACGCCTGGTGATTGGCCGTCAAAGCAATATCAATACCGCGAATTTCGGCCCGGTCTATGTTTTGCGGTTGCCACAGACCAAAGTCATTTGGTTGCCAACTGATCAAATTGTCGATGTGATTTTCAAATAAAACCAACTCAACGTGACCCTCAATGTTGGTCAATAGTAGACGCTGGCGAAATAATAGCTCTTTGCTGTTAGCGGTTTCAGCGCGTAAGTTGGGGTTGCCTGCACTCGGCCAGTACAAATCATTAAACGACGGAGCTTTAAAACCGCGACTTTGCGATATGGCGACTAACTGGCTGTCACTCAGTTGATAGCCAAGACTGATATTATAGCTATTTTCAGAGCCAATATAATCAATGTCATCGCGACGAATGACGAGATCAAATAGCCAATCATACCACTGCGATTGGCTTAGCAGAAACACGCCGAGGGTGTCTCGACTGGTTTTTTGCCACGATTGAAAACCCTCCACACTGGGGGCGATATCGCTATTGCTGCTGACCGATTCCTTCAATAGCTCAGCGCCAAGCGCAACCGTCACGTGGGGCGAAAGCTGATAGTGATTAAGCGTTGACCACTGATGTTTTTGCGTCGTTATTTGCTCACCTTGCTGTTTATCAATGCCATTGCCATAGGTAAGTGCATGCTGCTTGAGGTAACTGTAGCTGAACTCGTGTTGTAGCCAATCAAGCTTGTAGTGGCTACTTATTTTGATGCTGTCATTCTTTTCAAGTTGTTGGTTAGCATAAAAAACAGGACAGGTTTTAGCTGGCTCTGAAAAACATGGTAAATCTGGATAGCTAGCGTCATAGTCACTATAACTGTGCTCTTTTCGCGCATTAACGGTGAGCAACCAGTTGTCGATAATCGTTAGTTTGCCGTTTGAATACGTCGAAAATCGCTTGAAGCCATCAATGTCGGGCTCGTTAATATCGTACTCAAACGGGTCGGTTTGGTAGGCATTAAAACCATCACTTTTTTCGGCGGAAAACGCCACGGATAGCGAGTTATCACTATCGCCTAGGCCAAATCCGCTATAGGCTTGTTGATATTGATGAGAGCCCAACTGCAGCGCCGCTGCACCTTCATTGGCTTGGTAGGATTTACTGAACAATTGAATTACACCGCCAATGGCATCACTGCCCCACAGCGCCGCGCGTGGTCCTTTGACAATTTCAACCCGCTCGATCATCGCCATATTAATCGCCGAGATATTGGCATAGCCAAGAGACGATGACGCAATTTTGATGCCGTCCAGAAGCACTAGCGTGTGGTTGGCGTTGGTACCGCGCATGTAGATCGATTGCACTTGACCACCACCACCTTGACTGGCCACGTGAATACCGGCAACGCCGTCAAGTAATTGACCGAGGTTGTCACTTTGGCTTTGCTCTATCTGGTGTTGACTAATAACCTCGGTGCTCGCTAACACACTAAATTGCTGTTGTTGACTGCGATTTGCACTTACTACAATATGCTCATCGATGCTCTGTGTGGCCAGACTTTGCCAAGGCTGTAAGCCCAAGAGCAGTGCTGCCAAGGAGCGCCACGGCGGGATTAGGAAAATGATTAGTGGTAAGCGGTAATATATTTTAGCGGGCACGTTATCTAACTCTTAAAGATATTATTGGCGAAATGCATCGATGCGCTCACACAGCATCGCCAGCTCATCAATTAAGCGGTAACTCATGCGGTGCAGGGCATCGGCGTTAGGGTGAATGTATTGCTGTTGAACAACCGCTGTTATCGACGGGTATTTTGACCAGTCAAACCCATCGCTAGTCACTGATTGTGATTGTGGCACAATGATCACGTCAGGGTTGGCGAGTAGAACTTGTTCAATATTAATTTGTGGGTATTGGCTTGTCGCGCTGTTGAACGGATTGTAGGCCCCACAAATATCAAGTTGCTGCTGTGACCACGCATCTTTGGCCACAGTGGTTAGGGGATGGGCCCATAACTGATAAAATACCGATACCCTAGGTCGGTTTTGATAGTGTTTTGTTAACTGGCTGAGCTGTTTTTCAAATAGTGCTGCTTTGCGGTTGGCTAATGATTGATGACCGGTTAATTGACCTAGCCAGCGTAGCTCATCGGCAACATCAGATAGCTGTGTCGGATTTGAAAACAGCACATCTATTCCCAAACTCTGTAATCGCGCAAGGTCATTAATCGGCACGCCACTTTGCCAAGCGATAACCAGATCGGGTTGCAGTTGCAGTATGCGCTCAATATCCAACGCCAAATAGTTACCCACTCGCGGTAACTGCTTGGCTTGCAGGGGGTAGTCTGCGTGTTCAGAGGTGGCAATAATGTGATCATAGGCTCCAATTTCATGGAGCATTTCAACAATATGCGGAGCAAGGGCAACAATGCGCTTATCCGTTGTTTTATCCTGCTGTGGTAGCGTTGTTGAAGGCTCGCTGCTGGTTGCATCGAGCTCAGAAGAGCTGACACTAGGCATAGCAACCGCCATTTGCATTGCCAGTATCAGCGCAATCGAGCAAAGCCCTGTGAGTTGATACATCGACGAGGCAAAGCCTGTTCTGAGACGTAGCCAACTCGGTTTGTTGCTCTGGGTTATTCGGCTTGTCAACGGCAACATGTAAGGGAAGCTTCGAATCGCCATCACCAATCAATGCCTTGTTGGGCCTTAATACCGTTATCAAAGGCGTGTTTAACCGATTGCACTTGCGAGACGGTATCGGCGTAGTCAATCAGGCGTCGATGGCAGTTACGTCCGGTGATCAGCACGTGCTGATGACTCGGTCGTTGCTCGATTGCCGTCATCACCTCATCAATGTCAATGTAGTGATAACTGATCATGTAGGTGATTTCATCTAGTAGTACAACATCGATACTCGGGTCGGCTAACATGGTTTTCGCCGCTTGCCAGGCGTCTTGTGCGGCCTCGGTATCTTGCGCTTTGTTTTGCGTTTCCCAAGTAAACCCAGTAGCCATGACATAAAAATCAACACCGTGCTGGCTTAGCAAATTGCGCTCACCGCAGCTCCAAGAGCCTTTGATAAATTGGACAACGCTGGCGCGTAAGTCATGACCGACGGCACGAGCGACGGTGCCAAATCCCGATGTTGACTTGCCTTTGCCATTACCGGTGATCACCACCACCAGCCCTTTGTCTATGGTGGCGTTGGCAATAGCTTGGTCAACTTCTTGTTTTAACTGTTGCTGTCGTTGTTGATGTTTTTGCTGTTGCTTGTTATCTGTCATCGAGTTACTCGTTTTCGTTTGCTGAATATAAGGAAAATTGGTTTGCTACTTGGTATGGCGCATCAAGGTTAAAAAGAACAGCGAGCCAAGTAACGAGGTTATTACCCCAATGGGAAGTTCTTGACCGTCTAGTAGGGTGCGCGCCAGTACATCCACCCACACTAAAAAGACCCCACCAACCAAGGCACTAAAGATAATTAATTTGAAACTGGTCAGTGAAAACAAGCGGCGTACGACATGTGGGATCATCAAACCAACAAATCCGATGCCACCGCAAAAGGCGACAATCATAGCGCACATCAGTGCACACAGTACCAGTACTGCGATGCGTAATTTTTGCGCATCGACACCAACCGTCTTAGCGCTGTCGTCACCAAGCAGTAAAGCGTCGAGTTGTTTGCTCATTAACAGCGACAGTAAAATGGACACCGCTACAATAGGTAACAACACGTATACACTGTGGCTGTTAGCTTGCGCAAGCGAGCCCATCAACCAAAAAATCACCCGGTTAGCCGCAAAGGCATCTCCGGTGTAAAGAATAAAACTGGTGATCGCACTCAGTAAAAATGAGATAGCCACTCCGGCAAGTAATACGTGCTCACTGCGGTGCAGGTTATACCGATTCAATACGCTAAGTACTAAGCCAATGGCCACTAGAGCGCCGATGAAGGCGGCAATGGGTAGTACTAATGCCTGCGTGGCTACCGGCCAATGTTGCAGGTCAATGAGGTTAGTTACGGTAGCACCAAGTCCGGCACCGGCGACAATGCCAAATAAATACGGATCGGCTAACGGGTTGCGCGTTGCGTTTTGCAATAACGAACCGGCAACGGCTAAGCCAGCACCGACAATAAAACCGGTTAATATGCGAGGCAGGCGCAGCTCAAAAAAGATGGTGTGATACAGTGGCGTTTCACAGGCGTCTATACATTGCCATAATTGTCGGTACGAGACATCGCTTGAACCCAAACCGAGCGCTGCGACAATACTTATTAAGATCACGGCGATAGATATCACCAACAGATACAGATTACCCCTTAATTGAGGACGAGACGTCTCGGTCATACAGCCCCCTTATTATCGCCGAAGGACGCATTGAAATCGGGTTGTTTACTGGGGGCAAATTGTACATGAGTGTACCAGGTGTTATCTGCACAACGCTGCTTACTGACCTGGCTGCGCACATGAAAAACGGGTTCTAATAACGAGGGTGTTAGCACTTCATCTACAGCGCCAAAGGCAACAACCTTTCCCTTGTTAAGTAACGCTATTTTGTCACTGTAATAGCTGGCGAGATTGATATCGTGCAGGCTCATAATCACGGTCACACCCAGCCTTCGGACTAAGCTTAGAATTTGCTGTTGATAAAAGATATCTAGGTGATTGGTTGGCTCATCGAGGACGATAATGTTTGATTGCTGTACCAGAGCTCTGGCGATCATCAGTCGTTGCTGCTCGCCACCAGATAAGGTTGTAAACAGGCTATTACCGTGATCTGACAGACCGACTGTATGCAGGGCGTTTTGCAATTGTTGTTGCTCGGTTGAACTACTGAGACTAAATAGTGGTTGCTGTGCAATCAAGCCTGTTTGCAAAATATCGCTGCAGCGCAAGTTGACGTAGTTACTGTGTTGTTGCTCAACAAAGGCTAATTGCTTGGCAATCTGGCGGCGACTGAGCAGATGTATAGGCTGCTCATTGATAAACACGCGTCCTTCAAAGTCGGTAATGAGTCCGGCTATACATTTTAACAGCGACGTTTTGCCTGCGCCGTTAGGACCAATAACACTGACCACCTCGCCAGAGTTAACGGTGAGGTCAATATCGCGCAACACCGCGTGCTGTTGTGGTCGCCAACTCAATTGCTGACATCGAAGGGCTGTTTGCCTCATTTTAACGGGTCACCTTATGCCGCAAATCACAGTCCTGTGCGCGTTAGTTAACAGCCAAAGCTGACAACATCGTCGATGCTGTGTTTGCTAGTAACGCTGAGATTCTGTGGTTAATGGTTTTTATGTCAGTGTGTTAACAACACCATAAAATCATGTATTGTCAGCCATACGGCGGGATCGGTAACAGGTCGGCATGACAACCATGCATCAAAGTGATGGAATGATAGTTACTCGACTTGCATCGCGTTACCCGCACGAATACTGTCCTTTAGTAGGCAGGTCTCCTGACTCGTAAAGTAACGCGTTTACCGCTATCGGGCGATTAACACGTTTAGTTTTTATCCTTCCCAGTATGTATCGATACCAGTGGCTTATAAAAACGCTTTACTTACAGTTGCGGGAACAGTTGAGGGTTTACACCTCATTCCCTTTTAAGTTTGCTTTGAAAGACAGACCGACGTTGATGAATCAGCTACCAGTGATCAACACAAGCAAACACCTATTAAAGTAAGCTCATCATAGCAGTTTGTTCAACCAAGACAAAGGGTTTATCGCGTTAGCCGTTTTTTGTTCGATGCCACAGGTGTTATTCACGCTGGTTAACCATGTCACTTTAAAGTTTACGGCTTACATCTTACGGCTACGGCTTACGGCTTACAGCTTACATCTTACGGCTACGGCTACGGCTTACAGCTTACATCTTACGGCTACGGCTTACAGCTTACAGCTTACGGCTTATAGCTGGCTTACAGCTCTGATCTCACAGCTTATCGTTTTTTTGGTTAGTCACCTTTTGCAGGGTGACTGAGCTTGTCAACGGTGGCTGTACAGGCAGGAATGAAAGTTTTGACAAAGTAATCTACTTCGGGCATGTCGGCCTTGAGTACCGCGAGTTTGCGCTGTAATTTTTCTTCAACGTGAGCAAACTCAGGATTGTTGTGGTAAAGCTCATTAATCGCTTTAATGTAGGCTACTAAAATATCGGCGGCTTTAACCACTGCTTTTAGCTCGCTATCAACGCGGTCTTGTACAATGATGCTGGCAAATGCGGCCTGTAACTCTTTTGGCAAGGTAGCCAAGCACTCTTTTTCGGCAAGGCTTTCAATTTTTTTAAATTCAGCCGAAATTTGTTCGTTGGCGTACTTAGTCGGACTCACCACATCGCCATAGCGGGTTTCGGCAGCTTCGTGATACAGGGCAATGGTGGCCGCGCGATCGGCATTGAGATCACCGTTGAACATGGTATTGCGAATCACCGCTAATAAGTGGGCGACAACGGCAACTTGGTGTGAGTGCTCGGCAATGTTTTCGGTTTTAACGCAATACATTAACGCCCACCGTTTGATCAGTGGCATGCGAAATAACCATGCGAGAAAGGTACTATCCATAATCACTCCTAGGGCGTGTTGACCTTAGTTTAATAATTATACTGAGAAATAAGATCGTTTTAATCAAGGCAAACATTATGTTGTTTAGCCATCTAAATTCATCAGTTTTAACGCCGAGTAAAACGATTTTAGCCTCAGCCCACGGCGCAATGGCTATTTTTCGCACCAACGACATTAGAATTCACTCGTTTGGAACAACCAAACGTCGTTTATTCTGCTTTGCTATTACAAAAAATAGCTCATTGTAGAAAATTCAAACACAGGTTAACACGTCCTAAAGTTGAGAGTAGTGGCCAAAAAAGTCTTTAAGCCGATTTATTGCGTCAACTAGGTCGTCGGCATGCGGCAAAAACACTAAGCGAAAATAGATACCTTCGTTAAAATTAAACGCACTGCCTTGCACCAACAGTATTTTCTTTTGCTTTAACAAGTCAAGGATCATTTGCTCGTCATCGTTGATGCCGAGTTTTTCACCGTCTACTTTGACAAATAAATACATAGCGCCTTTGGCTTTGTGACAGCTCAACCCGTTGATATCGTTAATCATCGAATGTGCCAAATCTAATTGATTTTTCAAGCGACCGCCATCTTGCACTAGCTCGTTGATACTCTGATATCCGCCAAGCGCCGTTTGAATGGCGTATTGACATGGAACATTGGCGCACAGTCGCATTGACGCGAGCATGGTTAGGCCGTCTAGATAACTGCGCGCTTTGGACATAGGGCCGGTTAACATCATCCACCCAGCGCGAAAACCGGCAATGCGGTAATTCTTAGACAATCCGCCCATGGTGGCGACTAGCACATCACTACTCAAACTAGCTGTTGGCGTGTGCTCTGCGCCGTCGTACAACACCTTGTCATAAATTTCATCAGAAAAGACGATTAAGTTGTGTTGTTTAGCCAACGCTAAAATTTGTTCGAGTACGTGGTTAGGGTAAACCGCCCCGGTTGGGTTGTTGGGGTTGATCAAGACAATGGCTTTGCTGTGTTGATTGATTTGCGCTTTGATATGCTCAATGTCGGGATACCAGTGGTTTTGCGGATCGCATCGATAGTGAACCGGCTTACCTCCCGACAGTCCTACCGCCGCCGTCCACAGCGGGTAATCAGGAGAGGGAATAAGCACTTCATCACCGTCGTTGAGCAACGCCTGCATCGCCATGATGATCAGCTCACTCACCCCGTTACCGATAAAAATGTGATTAACATCGAGATCTTTTAGACCAAACTGTTGATAGTATTGCATCACCGCAACACGCGCTGAGTATATTCCTTTGGATTCACTGTAGCCTTGAGCCGTCGGTAGATTGTGAATGACATCGCGCAAGATATCATCGGGCGCCAAAAAGCCAAACGGCGCAGGGTTACCGATATTCAGTTTGAGTATTTTGTGACCTTCTTCTTCAAGGCGTTGTGCTTCCTCAGCAATGCGACCTCGAATTTCATAACATACTCCAGTGAGTTTTTTAGACTTCAAATACTCGCTCATGATCAGTAACTTATTTATTGAATTTTTGTTATTAGTTAACTTCATCATAACTAAAATTGACTACTTTGACACACTTACTGACACTTTTTTTGCGCAATTAGCCAATATCTTGGGTATAACTTAACAGAGAGTTTGATATATGGGGGAATTATGCCTTTACCATTATTCGTACTAACAGCTGCCGCTCTAGGCGCAGTGGTGATTAAAGAGCTCGAAGGCAAGCGAGATGAACAAGATAAATTGCGTTCAATCGAAGACGGCATTGACACGCGCCAACACTTAAACAAGCACGACAGCGGAATAGCTAGATACCCGAATGAGCGATTTGCCAATGAAACACTGGCACAAATGAAGCCTGGTGCTTTGGTTTGCTGTGGTTTAGGCAGGGTACTTGAGCACACTGGTATTTGGGTTGATGACAACACCATCGTTGAACTTCACGGAAGTGGCTTAATTAAGGCGGTATCACCAATGCGCTTCTTACACGAGCGCTCGGGTACAGATATCTTTGTCGCCTGCGATCGTCATGGTCAGGCACTTGCCGATGAGATCACTGCACAAAGGGCAGCCAAAAGTGTCTATCAAATGTGGCAATATAATTTGATTAAAAACAACTGCCATCGCTTCGCTTGGTATTGCATCAGTGGCTTAAAGGCGGATGTCACCACGTTTCATCAACTAAACAAGTATTTGTCAAAGCGCTTTGATCGAAAAATATACTGGGATAAATGGCAAC
The DNA here is from genome assembly GCF_041379045.1 of Thalassotalea ponticola. NCBI lineage: Bacteria > Pseudomonadati > Pseudomonadota > Gammaproteobacteria > Alteromonadales > Colwelliaceae > Thalassotalea > Thalassotalea ponticola. The sequence goes on along the minus strand of NZ_CP166871.1, from coordinate 2,119,678 downwards.
AGCGCCGCCCGGAGCTCGCCGTTAGTGAGCGACACGCGCGTATTTAGCTGCAAGTGACATCACTACGCCAACAGGCGCTATTTGTAAGTATGCAATGCAAAAAAAATCGGCACAGATGATACCTGCGCCGATTTTTTCGGTTAAACGCAAACGATGTGCTTATTTGTCACCAATAACTTGGCACACATCGGCAATTTTTAACATTGATTTTTCACCGCTGATCCGGTTTTTGTACTCGACTTCTTGTGCATCTAAGTTGCGTTCACCAACCACGATACTGTGTGGGATACCAATCAGTTCCATGTCTTTAAACATGACGCCTGGGCGCTCTTTGCGGTCGTCAAACAACACTTCCACACCTGCCTCGGTGAGCTCTTTATACAGAGCCTCAGCAGTTTGTTGAACGCGCGCTGATTTGTGCATGTTCATTGGAATGATGACCACTTTGAACGGGGCTATGGCTTCTGGCCAAATAATACCGTGTTGGTCGTGATTTTGTTCGATGGCTGCGGCAACGATACGCGATACCCCAATACCGTAGCAACCCATGGTTAAGGTTTGATTTTTACCTTCTTCGTTAAGAACGGCGGCGTTCATCGCTTTTGCGTATTTTTCGCCCAGCTGGAAGATATGGCCTACCTCAATACCGCGTTTTATCTCTAGCGTGCCTTGACCGCAAGGGCTTAAGTCACCGGCGACAACGTTGCGAATATCAGCAACTTGATAGTCGTTGATATCGCGATCGAAATTAGCGCCCGTGTAGTGGAAGCCGGTTTCATTGGCACCACAGATAAAGTCAGCAAGGTGAGCTGCACTGCGATCAACAATGACGTTTGTCGCTAAACCAATAGGGCCAATAGAGCCCGCATCACATCCCGCTACCGCTTTGATTTGCTCGTCAGTAGCAAACGTCAATGGACTAGCCACATCGGCTAAATGTTCCGCTTTAATATCATTTAACTCGTGGTCGCCGCGCAATACCAGAGCGACAATTGGCGCTGCCTCGCCTTCTTCAGCATGCCCTAACACCAACAGTGTTTTAGCAACTTGGTCTGCTGTGGTGTTGAAAAATGCACAGACCTCATCAATACTGTGGACATTTGGCGTTGCCACTTTATCGAGTTCTTGCGCAGGTGCTGCACGCTCTCCTTGTGGCGCGAGCGCTTCGGCTTTTTCAATATTCGCCGCGTAATCGCTGCCTGTGCTAAACGCAATTGCGTCTTCGCCTGAGTCAGCTAATACGTGGAACTCATGCGAGGCATCACCGCCAATTGAGCCGGTATCGGCAATAACCGGACGATAATCCAAACCGAGGCGTTCGAAGATACGACAGTACGCCGCGTGCATGATGTCGTAAGTTTGCTGTAAACTTTCTTGTGATAAGTGGAAAGAGTACGCATCTTTCATTAAAAACTCACGTCCGCGCATCACCCCAAAACGAGGACGAACTTCGTCGCGGAATTTGGTTTGAATTTGATACAAGTTGATCGGTAATTGCTTGTACGAGTTCAGCTCATTGCTGATTAACTTAGTGATCACCTCTTCGTGAGTTGGTCCCAACACAAAATCTCTGTCGTGACGATCTTTTAAACGCAGCAGCTCTGGACCGTAGTCTTCCCAACGACCTGACTCTTGCCAGTAATCCGCAGGCTGAACCATTGGCATCAAAGTTTCAATTGCACCCGCTCGATTCATTTCTTCTCGAACGATATTTTCTACTTTCTTAAGAACCTTTAAACCAGTCGGTAACCAGGTGTACATACCAGAGGCCACGGCGCGAATTAAGCCGGCTCGAAGCATGTATTGGTGACTAATAACCTCGGCGCTGGCTGGGGTTTCCTTAAGTGTTGAAAGCAAATATTGGCTAGTACGCATGGAGATGCAATTCCGTATGATTAAATTGACGTTGAAAATAGCTGTTATTCTAACAGCACCAGGTCATTAGGCAAACGCTTATCTGTTTACAACGGTGAAAAATAATCAAATTGTCAGCCGTTAGTGGTGGGTAACCGCGTGATCCGTGCTCAGTATGTAGGAGCAAGTACCAAGTGTTGAGTCATGAGTGCTAAAGACGCAACGAAGCGTACATGAAACCAGTAGCGTCGGTATAGCTCATCAGCGTTTACGACGTTGAATAACTCGTTTAATTTGCACTCGTTTATGGCTTCGACGGCGACTGTTAAACCACCAGCGGTCACTGGGAGTGGAGGCCGCGGGGCAGGGGATATCGCCAAACGGAAAATATAAGTGTTGGTCGGGGCGACTAACATCGTCACCTTGTGATCTGGTATCAGTGCCTGAATTTACCTTGTTAAACTCAGGTAAAAACGTTTTTTCGTTAGCCATTGGCCACCTCGCACGAGCGCCTGGAGTCGCGATATTCAGCGTAAATAGAGGTCTGGTTTAGCGACAACAAAACAGTGTTTATCGGTGTGTCAGATTGATAAAACAACCATCTAGGGGTGGCTAAACTTTGCGCAATAATACCTCACAGAGCCGATAATATCAAATGGACAGGCAAGCTCATGGTGGTTGGCATCAAGGCTTAAAACAACCGGCTACTGGTTATCGAGTAAAACGGTTTACCATCATCAGGTAGGTGAATGGCCAGCGCTATCGAGGTATTGTCGCGCTAATTCACCGTTTAAGCTATCAATACAATCAAGGTCTTTTAGGCAGCGACGTTAAAAAGGCTTGCTCGATAAACCGTGCAAGCCTTTGTCTAACTCATGTAATTTCGATCGCGATTTCGATGCTGTTTAGCTTACTTAACGCTGTTGGCTTGCTGCTCGGCAATGCGTTGCTGCTTCTTTGCTTTTCGCTCTGCGATATTTTTATGTACGTCACCACCAATGTGCTGTTCGCCGCGCGTTTTCGCTAACATCATTTGACGTTGTCGCTCAGCGTATCGAGCGCGTTGCTGTTCGCTAGTTTGGTCATAGCAACGATGGCAACTGACGCCTTTTTGATATTCATCGCGTAACTTGTCTTGTTCGGTGATCGGTAAACGACATGCGTGGCACTGATCGTAACCGCTGACTTCTAAGTCGTGATTAACGGCAACTCGATCATCAAATACGAAACAGTCGCCTTGCCACATCGTGTCTTTTTTATCGACGTCTTCTAGGTACTGTAATATTCCGCCTTCGAGGTGGTAGACCTGATCAAAGCCTTGCTCTTTTAAATACGCCGTCGACTTTTCACAACGGATACCGCCGGTACAAAACATAGCAACCTTCTTGTGCTTTTGCGGGTCGAGATGATCGGCAACATACTGAGGGAATTCACGGAATGAATCAGTATTTGGGTTAATTGCGCCTTTAAAAGTACCAATTTCGATCTCGTAATCGTTGCGTGTGTCAATTAACAGCACGTCAGGATCGCTGATCAATTCATTCCACTGCTGTGGCTTCACGTAGGTGCCGACAACTTGTTTCGGGTCGATGCCTTCAACCCCCATGGTGACAATTTCTTTTTTCAGTTTTACTTTGGTGCGCTTAAATGGCGCTTTGTCGGTAAATGACTCTTTAAACGAAATAGGGGCAAGATTTAATGTATCGTTTAAATACGACAATAACGCATCGATACCGCCTCGAGAGCCGGCAACGGTACCATTAATACCTTCTTTGGCCAGTAACAGGGTACCAACGATGTTGTTGTCCTGCATAGTCTGCAGTAATTCAGGTTTGATCTGTTGGTAATTTTCTAGGGTAACGAACTTGTATAAAGCACAAACAACGTACTTACTCATAAATAGGTCCTCGCCAGTCGGAGCGTAAATCCGCAGCAATTTAGGGCCAACCGCTACCGCGTGTTTGTTCACATATCGGGTAGGCAGGTTAGGATGAAACATACGCAAATAGTCAAATGCTAACTTAGCTTAGTAACCGGACTATTTGCCGTGAATAGCGCCATTATACGTATCGATAAGGCAACAGTCACCCAAAAAAGTACACCTCCCCGATCACACCGAGTCAATCGACACAACGGTACAAATATCGGCATTGATTTGCCAGCGAATATTACAATCGTATAAGCGCATGCCATATTCTTGTTGACCGAGATCGCGTTTGCGATAGGCGGGTCTGGGATCTTGTGCCAAAACTTGTCGTATCAACAATTCAAAGTTGGCGTATTGTGACTGATAATGCGCCAACTGTTGTTGCGCCGTTGATGAAAAGGTTATTGATATCGAGCTTTTTTGTGCCTCAGGCGCCATCATTGACCTTGCTTGAGGGACACAATCGCTGTACGGAATGTAGGGTTTAATATCCAAGATAGGTGTGCCATCGAGCAAATCTAAGCCACTGATATCAATTGCCAGATGACCGTTTACTGTTGACAGACCTTGAAATTTAACCACCGAGATACCTATTGGGTTTGGTCGGTGGGTGGTGCGACAGGCAAGAACACCGGTTTTGACGTTGCCGCCTAATCGCGGGGCTTTAACCAGAGGTTTCCAACCGCGCTCGATCGTTTGATGAAACACGAATACCAGCCACAAATGGCTGTGCTGCTCAATATCGCGCACCAGCTCGTGTTGATTAGCCGCCAGTAATAGCTCTATTTTACCGTGTGCCGCGGTGACTAAATTTGGCTGGCGCGGAATGGCAAACTTTTCTTTATAGGGCGAATGAACCACGGCAATCGGGCTCATTTGGTAACACTTATCCATATCGGTGCCTATCTATTGCGTTGGTTAACACCACAACGCGTATTGTTGTTAATTGCTGATGTGTCGATGTAATATTTTTTCCATATCGGCAAGCATGAATGGTTTTGAAATAAAGTCATTCATCCCCGACATAGAGCACTGTTCAATGCGCTCTCGCAGCGTGTCGGCAGTTAATGCGACGATCGGCAAGTCGTCAAAATCGGAGTTTTCGCGAATTAAACGCGTCGCTTGGTGTCCATCCATTTTCGGCATGTGCACGTCCATTAATACCAAATGGTAGTGTTTTTTCTCAACCGCGGCGACGGCTTGTTCGCCATTTTCGACCACATCAACGCTAACCCCTAGCTTTTCAAGTAAGCCCTTGGCGACAATTTGGTTCACCGGAATGTCTTCTGCTAATAACACTTTTATGCCGCTAAATTGACTGTATTGATACGATGATTGTTTGCTGTTATCAATACTGAGAATATCAACAAGGCTGGCAAAGGAAATGGGCCAATGCATGTGATAGCGATTGTCGTAGAAGGCAAATCGATTGCGTTGTTCTGGCTGACTTAAGCGACTGATGACGATAAGTTTTAACTGTCTGTCTAGCAACAAGGGCTTAAGCGTGTACTCAAGCGCATCGAGCTGTCGTTCATCTAAATAACAGATATCAACCAGTAACGCCAGATTTTGGTCGTCGCTGACCTCGATAGATGACAGCGCATCGCGCTGTAAAAATTGTAGCGCTATATCAAAGTGTGGACAGTGTTGCTCCAATAACTGCTGATGGTAATGGTAATCGGTTATCGCCAGTAATTTGTGCTGTTTGATCTGTGGCAGCGGTTGCTGTACCGCTTTTTCAAGCGGAATGGCGAAGGTAAAGCAACTGCCTTTGCCGTAGGTAGAAGTTACTTTGAGGTTACCGCGCATTAACTTAGCCAGCTTGTGGCTTATGGTGAGTCCAAGCCCGGTACCTCCAAATTTTCGGGTAATGGAGTTATCTGCTTGAGAAAACGGCTTGAAAATGCGTTGCATGTGAGTTTGGGTTAAGCCGATCCCCGTGTCTTCGACCGTAAAGACAATGGTGTTATTTTTTTGCTCGAGGCCAATACTCACCCGTCCTTGCTTGGTAAACTTGACGGCATTGGAGGTTAAGTTCATCAACACTTGACCAATGCGCACAGGGTCGCCGTAAAAATAACGTTGTACGTTGTCGTCAATATTAAATTGCAGATCTAGGTGCTTGTGATCGGCGTTAATGGCAAACACATTCGCCAATCGCTCAAATAAGCTGTTTAAGTCGAATTCAACTCGATCAATATCCATGCGATTACTGTCGATTTTAGAAAAATCAAGAATGTCATTAAGGATATTGAGCAACTGCTTGGCCGAAGATAAAATTTTGTTGACGTAAGCTTTATCTTCTTGCGCCAGATCTTGTTGCTGTAACAATTGCGATAAACCAATAATGCCATTCATTGGCGTGCGGATCTCGTGGCTCATATTGGCTAAGAATTCAGCCCGAGTGCGATTGGCTGTTTCTGCTTGTTGCTTGGCTTTTTCCGCAATTAACGCCTGTTGTTCATATTTTACCAAGGTTTGCTTGATTTCATCTTGCATCTGATTCATCGCTTGCACCAAGATATCAATATCGGCTGGTTTACCTGGATGTTCAGCTTTTAAGTTAAAGTTACCGGTGCCAATATTGCGCGCCATTTCGGTGATATTACTCAATGGGCCGGAGATGTATTTGACGATAAAATAGCGAATCCACAACAAACTTAAAATAAACATGGCTTGCAACACCAATTTGATCAATTGACCTACTTTGATTTGTTGTTGCAGTTTACTCGTGCTTTGGTAGTGCCACTTGTCGTAAGCGCGGTGAAATACATCTATTTGCTGCATTATGTCGCTTTTCGCCTCTAAATAGGGAGCGCCGTATAACAGATCCATTGCGCTAGTTTTTTTGTTAAGCGGGTCTGTGGCAAACAGACTAAGTGCTTGCTGTTCAATATTGGCCAACTGATCGCCCATGCGCACGGCTTCTCGCAGTATATCAAGCAAAGCTTTTGGTGCCAGTAACTTGTCGATGGTGTTAATTAGCGGCTCTTGCGCAGCCGAGCTTTGTTGACGTTCGGTGTGATCTTCATCCCAATAGACGCTAAAGTAATCATCCGGGCGAGTGCGCAACCCTTGGCGCACCTCGATCACTTCTTGGTAATAATTTTTATAGGTGTCATCACCGGTGACCACATAGGTTCGCGCGGTGCGCGTTTGCTTATTTGAGGTGTCGCGTACCATCGCCGCAAGCTCCATGGCATTGACGCGATCTTTTTTTAATCGGTCCAGTTGATTAGCGGTAGATTGGTAGTAATAAAAAAAGCACACGTTAGCGGTGATCAGGACCAGTAGTACCAGAAAAAAACGGGTGAAATAACTGTTTATGCTCAAAGTAATCTCAATGGGTTTTAGCGTCGCGTTTATAAGGCTTATTCTAACACTGCCGACAACTTTTTTCGAAACATTACACCTGTTTAAGGCGAGGCAAAAATTTCGGTACCATACTGTTCAGCCTGATTGTCATAGCACATAGGCGTTGTATTGACTGGCTTTTAAAAAAAAAGGAGCTGAATGTTCAGCTCCTTTATGTCAAATTAGCGAGGTAACGTCGCTTGACCTATGCACCTTGCTTTTCTTTGATGTAGTTTTCCATCATAGTTTGCATAACATCAAGCGGTAATGGGCCGTTTTTCAAGTACACTTCGTGGAATTCGCGAATATCGAATTTGTCACCTAGTGCTTCTTTAGCCATGTCACGCATGCGCAAAATTTCTAACATACCGACTTTATATGCGGTTGCTTGTGAAGGCATAACCGCATGGCGTTCAACCATTTTTACCGCATCAGATTTGGCATTTGGGGTGTTGTTTACGTAGTAATCAATACTTTGCTCACGAGTCCACTTTTTGGTGTGCATGCCGGTATCAACAACCAAACGACAAGCGCGCCACAACTCCATTGCTAAGCGACCAAAATCAGAGTACGGGTTTTCGTACAAACCAATTTCTTTTGGCAGTAATTCGCTGTATAAACCCCAACCTTCGCTGTAAGCCGTGTAGCTAGCAAACTTGCGGAATGTTGGAATGCCTTCTAGCTCTTGAGAAATAGCTAACTGCATGTGGTGGCCCGGAATACCTTCGTGGTAAGCAAGTGCTTCCATTTGGTAGGTAGGCATAGCTTCCATATCGTATAGGTTAGCGTAGTAAATACCTGGACGAGAGCCGTCTGGCGCTGGACGATTGTAAAATGCTTTACCTGCTGATTGTTCGCGGAACGCCTCGACGCGTTTTACCACTAAGTCGGCTTTTGGCTTAACAATAAACAACTCATCAAGACGGGTTTTCATATCGTCTATCCAGTAAGTCGCTTCATCTAAGTAGCGTTGCTTACCTTGTTCGGTGTTCGGATAATAAAATTGTTTATCGGTACGCATAAACTGCATAAACGCTTGCAAGTCACCTTTAAAGCCAACTTTATCTTTAATGGTACGCATTTCATCGTGGATGCGGGCAACTTCTTGTAAGCCGATTTGATGAATTTGCTCAGCGGTCAAATCAGTCGTTGTGGTGCGTTTTAACGCGACGTTGTAGTATTCCGCGCCATTTGGAAATTTCCACGCACCCGCATCGTTGGTCGATTTCGGTTCCAGTTCAATAAGGTAATCAATTAGGTGTTGATAACCCGATTGTACACTGCTTAACAGGGCCGTTTTGGCGTCGTTAATAAGTGTTTCTTTTTCACTGTCATCAATGTCGAGTTTGGCTACTTTGCTCTTAAAGTCAGCAAACAAGGTTGAATCATCACCGTCGGTAAACGGTGCACCGTTGATCAAGTTTTGTGAATCGCGAATAACATGAGGGAAGACAAAACTCGGGGCGATGATGCCTTTGTTCTCACGAATTTTAAGTTGCTCAACCAATTGCTGCATGACTTTTTCAACACCGTTTAAACGACCGATATAGTCGTTTGCTTCTTTGCTGTTAGCAATGGTGTGCTGGTTGATTAACATAGACGGAATGTTTGAGTGAATACCAAACATTTGGTTAACAGGGTAGTTGTGGTGACGCCATTTGTAAGAGTTGATCTCTTGCTCTAATGAGCTTTTGGCCAACTGATAGCTGATTTTAGTTTGATCGTCGAGTTTGTCGTAATCAAACTCTGCCAATGCGGCTAGGTTGTCTTTGGCAAATTGTAGGTCTTCTGCACTGCGTTGTTCCGTAAACTCATCCCACTTGTCATAGTCTTTGCGAATACCCAAGTACGTTTGCATTTGCGGCGAGCGCATGACGGTATCCATAAACACTTTTTCAAAAAAAGCGTTTAAGCGCTGTGATTCGGTTTCAGCCACTGCTGCGTTTTGCTCTGCTACTACTTCAGTTGCGGTGTTGTTCGCATTTGATGATGCAGTCGAGTCAGTGTTGGTACAAGCGGCAAGAAACGCACTTGATAATGCCAATGCCAATAAAGATTTTTTCGTTCGCATAAATGAAGCCTTATTATTAGTAATTATCTACCAAGCCTGCCTCAAAACACAGGTGTTTTCAACCGCTTAACCTTGGACATAATACCGAGATGCGGTTAACGGTCCTGTTTATACGACAAGTAACCAGATTGGCTTGTGCCGTATGACATGCTCGTTATTGACAAGGTGAATTAGCCAATAACTAGCTTGTTGAGCGCTTGTTGAATTTGTTTTCCGATAAACATTGTAAAGCCATAGCCAACGGCTTTACAGTACAGCTTAGCTGACAAATGTAAGTAAATATTTAAAAACGTTTAAAAAACTTAAATCACAGTTAAAAAAACGCACCAACGCCACTGGCGCTTACGCCGTCGATTCGATGTGGCGTAACCTCTCCAGTGAGCAACGGCACGCTGGCTTGACCTAAGGTGTCGATAATGTCTCGCATTTGTTCGATATCTAGGGTATCAATTTCATCGGTCACTTTGTGATAGTCTAAATCGTTGTTAATTTGGGTGCTCGATACGCTGTGCGCCGGGACGCCAGCGCGAGCAAGCGAGGCGTTATCTGAGCGATAAAATAAATTGTATTCAGGGTATGGATCGGCGTAAATGGTTTGTTTGCCGTGCGCGCTATTTAACAAGTGACCGAGGTTTGAGCGGTCAAATCCGGTCATCCAAATTTTACCCGGGCCAAATTCAGATGGCTTACCGATCATTTCAATATTGATCATGGCGACAATGTCATCAGTGTCTACTTGATCGACAAACGCTTTTGAACCAAGTAAGCCCGACTCTTCAGCGGTAAAGCTGACAAACATGATATTGCGCTTTAATTCAAGGTTACCCGAACGCTGTTTTTGTTGGTAATAGCGAGCCAAGTTCAGTACCGCACTGACACCACTGGCATCGTCATTGGCACCGTTATAAATAATGTCTTGATTGGCATCGAGCGCTTTGGTGGTACCGACGTGATCGTGATGGGCTGAGAAGATAACGTATTCATCGGTGGGTTCATTAGCTGTTAATACACCGACAACGTTGGCAAGTGCAATGCGTTGTTGCTTGGCGTTACCTTTGGCACTGAACTGTTCAATAGCTTGCTGTTCGGAGATAACCATGACTAATCCATCGCCATTTTTCTCAGATAACGCCATGCTACCTCGACTTAAATAGCGTTGATACTGAACAAACTGGCTGCGGTGTTCCGGTGCAATAACAACCAAGGTATTGCCGCCGGATTGGTTGATGCTGTTAAGCTCGGGGGCCAATTTTTGTTGCTTGTTAATATAGACAATACGGCTATTTTCAGTCGTTAAATCAACGGTGCCACTGGCGCTAAAAGCAATATCTTGTGAGTCAATGGTCACCCCATTTAAGGTTACGGCGATCTGTTCAGGAGTGTATTTGTACAAGGTAAAGTGTTGTTTAAAACCGTTTAGTTGAGCAAGTGGGGTAAGGCCGGCTTGTTTGAATTGTTCGACAATGTAATCTTCAGCTAGCTCAATTTGTTGACTGCCAATCGCCCGTCCTTGCATTGCATCAGAGGCGAGAAACTGCATGTCTTGGGTGACTTTAGCGAGATCAATTTGTGCGGCATTGACGCTTGCTAAAGCGCTCGCTACAGTGAGTGTCAAACTGGCTAAGGTTGTTGTTATCGATTTCATGATATTTAAACTTATCTTATGATTTTAGAGTAATTGGTGTTATTTGTACTGTCTGCTCAGCTGAGCTTACCCAAACTTGGCCAGAGTCTATGGTGTAAGTGAGATCCATCGAGCGCTTGGCCATGTCTGCCATCTGTTGACAATCATCGCTGTCAAGGGCGTAAACACTCAGATTATCAAAATGCTGTACCTTGTTTTTCAGCTTTTGCCACCATATTTCATTGCTGCTTTGGTAGTCGTAAACAATGACTTGGCGAGCAAGACTACAGGCTTTTTTTATACGTTTTTCATCGGGCTCGCCAAGCTCTATCCACAACACGATTTGCTCACTGTAATCTTTGTGCCAAATGTCGGGCTCGCTGTCTTCACTCAACCCTTTGCTAAAACGCAACTGCTCATTGGCATTTAATACAAATGCCAACAACCTAACCATCATGCGTTTATCGGTTTCACTTGGATGCTGTGCGATGGTTAACGAAAGACTGTCGTAATAATGGCGATCCATATCACTCACTTGGACTTGTGCCCGGTTTACTGTTGCTTTTAATGCCATGAACTGCCTTTATTGGTAAATTTGGCCAAACTTGGTTTAGCCGTGTCACAAAAGATAAAGCGAGCGAGATGTTGCTGAGCTCGGTTTACTTTATGCTACGTGGTTGATTGACCCTGTGTTTACATCGTCTTTCGCGTCGGTGCCAATTTTATTAACGATCACTTTTGGCTTGAATTAATTCGATAGCGTAGCCATCGGGATCTTTCACAAATGCGATTTCTGTGGTGCCGCCTTTTACCGGGCCTGGCTCACGCGAAACAACACCACCCAATGCTTTAATTTTATCGCACGCGGTGTAAACGTTATCAACTTCAATTGCGATGTGACCAAACGCACTACCCAAATCGTAGCTATCAACGCCCCAGTTATAGGTTAGTTCTAGCACGGTAGAGTTTTCCATCTCATCGTAGCCTAAAAACGCTAACGTGTATTTGTACTGTTCATTGTCAGATTGGCGCAATAAGCGCATGCCAAGCACATTTTGATAAAACTCAATTGAACGTTCTAAGTTACCAACGCGAAGCATGGTGTGTAATATACGCATAGTAATATCCTACTTTTTACTGGTTAGACTGTCGGTTAATTGAGATCACGAGGAACATCAACCGCTTATCTTATCCAGGTTAGTGTACGCAATAAGACAGTTCATTTGCCAATGTTTTTTACCATTTGAGCGCGGTGACCATGCGTTGAATGTAAAGCTCACTTGCCATTACCTGTCGTCAACTGCAGAAAATTTGCGCGCCTTGGAAACAGTATAGCGACGACGCAGTCCCAGCGCTGTTTTATTTAAGCGCCTCGCATATCGATTTAAAATTTAATCGGTTCGTTTACAAGGCGACACTTTTTTGGGTGTGGTAATTTCACATGATTAAGTAATAAACCATTAAAAATGTTCAAACAAAATAAGCGTTTTACTTCTATGCTAATGTACATATCGCCAACATTGTCACTTGTTTGTTATGTCCCAGATCGCATTATTGCTAGAAGACCTGAGAAAACGCCTCGTTGCCACGGGTACACGCAACCGGTTGATTCACGTTAATCGGCAAAGTCAGCGCGCCAGACTGCTCAATATCATTAACAACACCAGTGATCGGGTGTTTAGTCGACTGAAGATAGACGGTAAAACAATGCGCTTTGTTAGCGCGACCGGCACAACCGACCAATGTGAGCAGCCAGCAAACACAACAGAAGCGCAAGATAAGCAGCTCGTAGCAGACATCAATGAACAGGCTCTGGGTAAAACGCTGGTAAAAATTGCCAATAATGCGCGAATTGCCGAGCAAGAGCGAGGCATTAATATTCTGTTTTTAGCGCTGGGCTTTTTACGGTGGTTTGAAGATGAACGCAGTGACACTATGCGCCAAGCACCGCTGATATTATTACCTGTGCAACTGGTGCGCAAGCAAGGCACAGTGTTTGAATTGCGAGTTCGCGATGAGGATTTAGCCACTAACTTACCCTTACAAGAAAGATTAAAGGCCGACTTTGCAATTGCGCTACCGGACATCGATGATGTTGACCAACCGTTACCCAGTACGTATTTTGCTAAGGTCAGACAGGCGATTAGTACAATGCCTCGATGGTCGGTTGATGACAATGGTATGCAACTCGGTTTTTTCTCGTTTGCCAAATTGTTAATGCTACGCGACCTCGAACCACAAAATTGGCCGGTAACAGACCTGACTAAAAATCGCTTGATTAACTCGTTACTGGCTGACGGTTTTGTGCAACAACCGCCACTTTGGTCTGAAACCGATAACATCGATCAGCACTTGTCTAGCAAAAACACCCACTATGTAGTGGATGCCGATACAAGCCAAGCAAATGTGATTGAACAGGTCAATCAAGGGCGCGATTTACTGGTACAAGGACCTCCTGGTACGGGGAAGTCGCAAACCATTACCAATATTCTTGCGGGTGCCGCGCTGCAGGGAAAAAAAGTCTTGTTTGTGGCAGAAAAAATGGCGGCGTTAGAGGTGGTTGAGCGACGCCTAAACCGGGTTGGTTTGAGCGATTTATACCTACAACTGCATTCCCACAAAGCCAATAAAAAAGCATTTTTAACGCAATTAGCTCTGACCTTGTCGCATGCGGATAAACAGCTTGACTACGCTGATGTTGATCCGCAATTGACGGAGCTTCGCGACCAGTTGAACGAGATTTGCACCGCGTTGCACAACCCATTACCGAGTAGAGATTACAGCCCATATAAGGTGTTGAGCCAGTTGTCGTCGTTTATGGCTAAACAAGTGGGAGTACCGGTATTGGCAGAGCCCAAACTGGAACGACTCAGCGATGATGATACGAAAGAGATAACCAACAGCCTTGCCAATTACCTGCAAGCAAAGGCGAGTTATGGCACCTATCAACAACACGTGTTTTACGGGGTAACCAATGTTGATATTCAGCCGTTTGAATTGGCCGCGATAAGTGCGCAAATAGAGGCATTAAACGGTGCATATGAGCGTTGGACCGCGTATCGCGATTCGCTTAGCCAATATTTTTTTTCAGCCCAAGAGGACCCACAAACTGAGCAAACAAACTCAACAAAACACCGTCTACCGCTGAGCTTTGAACAGGTATCGCAGTGGCAGTCAGCGTATCAGTACCTTCGGCAAAGCCCTCAGCTAAGCGAGACGATGTGGCATACATTATTGACGTTGAACAACAACGCCGAGTTTAGCGAAGCATTAGCAACAGCTAAGGACTGGCTTCAATGCGCTGAGCAGCATCAGCAAGCAGTGAAACAAACGATGTGGGATGTTGACTTGGACGACATTCGCCTTGGTATTTTAGACGGTGTACACAGCTGGTTTCGACGCACTTTTTTTTCTCGCTATAAAAATGCCAGCGAGCAATTGCAAAAACACCTCATTCACACTCTCAACAGCGAACCGGAGAAACGCTTAGCCTTGATTGAACAGCTTATAGAGGCGAAGCTAAAAAAGCAGAAATACGAACAAGTTGTGCCGCATCTAGAGCAACAGTTGTCAACTTTTTGGCAAGCAGAGCACACCGATGTCAAGGCAATTGAACGCGCTTTACACTGGCTTGAAAACGCGCCTGAAATACTATTTAACCTAGCACACACTCAGCTGGCAAAACTCATTGCTAAACCTGTTAACAGTGCGGGCGACAAAGACAATTATCAGCAAATTGAAGCGCAACTTACACGGCAATTAAATTCATTACAGCAACGTTTGGGGTTCGCCGACGCGCAGCCGACAGATACCGCGGTGGCTCGATTACTTAAGATACAGGTGAATATCAATCAATATTCACAGTGGGTTGAGTATTATCAATGTCGCAAAGCACTGCTAGAGTATCCCATTGAGGTATTTATACACGCCCATGATCAAGGCCAACTCAGTGACAGTCAACTACCGACGACGATTGACTACGCGATGTGGATTGCCAAGTGGAATAGGTGCCGGTCAAGCGTCGCCAACTTGGACGCTATCGCGAAAGTCGACCGAGATGCATTAGTGGCGTCGTTTAATGCCGTTGAAAAAAGCAAAATAATCCAATCGCGCCAACACATCTTACAGCAACACCTAGACAAACTCCCCAAAGGAGCATTAGGGGAGATGGGACTGATTCGCGGCCAGTTTGCCAAAAAGCGCGGTCACAAACCGATTCGCTATTTAATGTCCCACGCCGGAGAAACGATACAAGCGATTAAACCGATATTCTTAATGAGCCCGATATCGGTGGCGCAGTACTTGCCACCTGAACAGATCAGCTTTGACTTGCTGGTGATTGACGAAGCAAGTCAAATTCGACCAGAAGACGCACTAGGGTGCATCGCTCGAGCTCGGCAAATAGTCGTCGTTGGCGACCAAAAGCAACTGCCGCCGACCTCATTTTTTGATCGCTTAACGGACAACATTGACGCAGACGAAGACGAACCCTCTGCGCTGGTTAACGCCGTTGAGATGGAGAGTATTTTATCGCTGGGCGAGGCTAGGGGAATGACTCAAACCATGCTTAAGTGGCATTATCGCTCGAAAGATCCATCGTTAATAGCGGTATCAAATACTGAGTTTTATCATCAACAACTGATCTTTCCCCCTTGTCCCACAGAAAACGATGCCTTTTACGGCTTGTCATTAACCCGAGTACCGGGAGAGTACTCAAGTCAGAGCCAAGGCAGTGGTAAGCCGGGGACTAATCGCGTTGAAGCTGAGCATATTGCCGATCAACTTTTACAGTTGGCTCAGCAACACCCTCAGTATTCGGTTGGGGTGGTGACCTTTTCCAAAGCTCAAGCTGATATGGTGGATGACGTATTAGAGCAACGACGGCTAAATAATCCGTTACTTGACGCTTATTTGCGCGAAGACAAAGTGGAAAATGTATTTGTCAAAAATATTGAAAATGTACAAGGTGATGAGCGCGATATTATTTTAATCTCTGTTGGCTATGGTCCATTTGAGGCAAATGGTCGATTGGCGAGTATGAATTTTGGACCAATAAATAGCGATGGTGGCGAACGACGCTTGAACGTGTTGTTCACGCGAGCGAGGTTGGCGTGTCGAGTAGTTTGCTCGTTTGAGCCAACGCAAATTGATTTATCGAGAACGTCAAAATCAGGCCCCAAAGTACTGAAAACTTATCTCCAATTTGCCCAGCAAAACAGCGTAAACGCGGCGCCCGAGACAAAACCGCATTGCACTGAGCCGTTAATAAACGATATCGCCAAGATCATTACTGCGCTAGGTTATGAGGTCGAACATCAAGTGGGTCAATCCGCCTTTAAACTTGAATTAGCCGTTAAACAGCCACAACAATCGCGCTACCTGATGGCCATAGAAACCGATGGGCAATGGTATCGCTTCGCTCGCTCTGCCCGCGAGCGCGACTGTCATCGTCAGTCGGTTCTCCAAGCGTTTGGGTGGCATTATCATCGCATTTGGTGTACCGATTGGTTTTATCGTCGAGACAAGCAAATAACACGGCTGTCAGAGGCGTTAAAGCAGGCCGAACAGACGGTAAATGGCGGGCTCTTGGCGGGGAAAAACGTCAATACGCCGACAATAAATCGCGTTGGCGAAGTGGTTGAATTGGACGACATTGATGTCAGTGCCGCCGATGTCTCATTTGCTTTATACCAGAAGGCGGATTTTCACATCCGTAAAGACATTGAACCACACCTGCACAGTGTGGCTAATATCGCCGATATATTGGTGGACATTATCGACATTGAAGGGCCTGTTCACTTAGATGAATTGACGCGGCGTTATGCAACCTTGCACGGCAAAGCGCGTTCGGGGAGCCGCATCACAGCCGCCGTCACTAAGGGGATAGACTTGTTACTACAACGTCATCAGCACCAACTAAAACAGTATTTTATCGGCACCAATGAGCAATTTAACTCGCCACCAATTCGCGACAGATCAACCCAGGATCCACCGATTAACCAAATTGAGTTTATTTGCGATGAGGAAATCTTTGCCTGTTGGCAGCTGTTTCAAAGCAAAAATAAAAATGCGCCGGTCAAAGATATAGAACAAGCAATTGCCAAGGCTTTTGGCTTTAAGCGCTTGACTGCTGAGCTAAGTGAGAGAATTACTCGCGCGGTCAAAGCAAGCCGATAAATACCGACCGTCATAGCTTGCCGAGCCGGATATTTTATCAGCGGATGATTTAGCGATATAACCTATTGCGTTTGATGGGTCACATTTTCAACCAGAGAAGAGGGGCAATTATGTTAAAAACAACCACGTCATCGGTCGATGGCCAAGAAATTGAACACTACCTTGATGTCGTCGTTGGCGAAGCCATTTTGGGGGCCAACATTTTTAAAGATATTTTTGGTGCGATACGCGATGTGGTCGGTGGCCGCTCCGGGGCTTACGAGCAAGAGATGGGAAAAGCGAGACAAATTGCGTTTGATGAAATGGAGCAAAAGGCATCAAGTTTAGGCGCTGATGGTATTGTAGGCATTGATATTGATTACGAGGTGGTGGGTCAACAAGGCGGGATGATGATGGTCAGTGTAAGTGGAACAGCGGTCAGGTTTAAGCGCAGTTAGCACTTATAAGGCCGCTGCCTTTATCGACTCTCACCCTGAATAAACCGCACTGCGCCGCTAAGCAAAGCCAATGTTGACTGCAGCGGTGCAGCGTTATGACAGGTGTTTACTGTGACTATTTAACCAGTCATTGTTTAGGTCATTAGCACGGTTAACCAGTAACCGACAGAATAAGCGATTAGCAATGGTATAAACATTGACAAGTAATTGATAAAGCTCAGTTCTTTAACTTTACTCATCGCAATGATGCCCGCGGCAGAGCCAATGATTAGCAATGAACCACCGACGCCCATTGCGTAGGTAACCGATAGCCAGTGAGACGGTTGCATATCGATATGTGCCTTGAGCACAGCAGCGGTTAATGGCACATTGTCTACCAATGACGAGCTTATTCCCATCAGGTAGTTGGCAACAGACGTTGGCAGGTACTGATAGAGCAGGGCGATGTGATCGAGAACTTGGAGCATTTTTAACACGCCGACGATTAACAAAATACCGAGGAAGAAAAGCAGCGTGTCAAATTCGATCTCACGTATATAGTTGAGCACATTTTGGTTGGTTTTAGGCCGTTGCATAAAGTGGGCGGTCAAAAACATCACACTCAAACCAAATAAAAATGTCAGTACGGGCGGGATGTGATAAATCACATTAAAGCTTAACGTGGCAATGATAGTGGTTAAAAATATTGCCGCAATGACTTTGTCGGTAGGGTGAATCGGCTTTTTCTCAACCGTTAATTGCACCGTTTCTGTCATGTTTCGAGATAATAATAACGCCAAAGTGATCACCCCAGCCAATGCCGGAACAACAAGTTGCAACAGTGATGCAATGGTCACTTTATCGGCGAGGAATATCATTAATGTGGTCACGTCGCCAGTGATCAAGGATACACCACCACTATTAACGGCAAAAACTACTAAGGCCGCGTATTTTATCCGCTTGCGGGTAGCAATTTGCAATTGGCTGATAATGGCCACTGACACGAGCGTGGCAGTTACGTTATCGGCAAGCGAAGAAAACAAAAACGCGGTGATACCTAATATGATCAGCAATTTTCGCTCAGACAGTTGTGTTGGTAACAGATGTTGCACAATACCGGAAATAAAACCGGTGCTATTTAAATAGGCTACAAAGGTCATTGCAGCCATAAGAAACAACCACAATGAGGCAATTTCAAGCAAGTTTTCATTGAGGTGCTCGGTTATCACCTCACTAGAAAAGCCAGAGCTGGGCGCAATATATAAAATCAACCAACACAAGCTACCGAGAAACAGTGTGCTTTTGGCTTTGTTAATATGGATCGACTCTTCGAATATGACCAGTAATAAAGCCAAAAGAGATAGAGCAATAATAAGTGTTTGCATGTGATTATCTGCATCAGTGGCGAGCCATAGAGGGGAGCGTTAGCCCGCCAAAAGCGCCATCGTTGTTGGGGTTATGTTATTTAAGGGTTATTTGCGTTTTTTCGCTTGTTCTTTTAGTACTTGATTAATAAAGCTCTTACGCCCGTATTGGCGGGTAATAATACATTTATCTAGGTCAAAGCCTCGAGCCGGACAATATTCGCGGCCGTAGTAAATGATTTGCAGATGCAGATCATTCCATCGCTCTTTGGGGAATAGGCGCTTGCCGTCGCGCTCGGTTTGTTCAACACTCTTGCCATTGGAAAGTCCCCAGCGATACATCAAACGATGAATATGGGTATCGACGGGAAAGGCCGGTACATTAAACGCTTGTGCCATCACCACCGAAGCCGTTTTATGGCCAACGCCGGGCATCGCTTCTAATGCTTTAAAGTCTTGTGGTACTTGACCGTCGTGTTGGTTGATGATCATCTCAGATAGATGCCAAATGCCTTTAGACTTCATTGGTGACAAACCGCATGGTTTTATGATTTCTTTTATTTCATCGATACTCAGTTTGACCATGTCATATGGGTTGTCCGCAACCGCAAACAGTTTCGGCGTAATTTGGTTAACCCGCTCATCGGTACATTGCGCTGACAATAACACGGCAACCAATAGAGTATAGGGATCTTTGTGATCAAGCGGTATCGGAACTTCCGGATACAATTGATCGAGAATGGTCATGATCGCTTGTACTTTTTCTTTTTTTGAGATCGAGGTACTCATACTGCACACCTTAAAACAGACCTAGCTTATGTGTATTTAACTTAACCATTTACGGCGCAACTGCTACGTTGACGGTTGTTGGTTTTGCCACTGGTAGTTAACCGTCAAAATTAACCCGCACCCGCTCAATGTTAGATGGCTTTTCAATAGGTTGCTTGGCTTTGATACGACTGTCGATAGCGTTTTTTAGGGCGATTAAAAAGCCCATGGTGATAAAGGCACCAGGTGGTAGTATGGCCAAAAGAAATTTGCTATCAAAGCTAAATATCTCAATGCGCAACGCGCTTGCCCAGTCGCCAAGCAGGAGGTCGGCACCGTCAAATAAGGTACCTTGACCTAAAATTTCTCTAATTGCGCCAAGCACCACGAGTACTGCGGCAAAGCCCAACCCCATCATCAAACCGTCAAAGCACGCTTGTTTTAACGGGTTTTTTGAGGCATAAGCTTCGGCGCGCCCGATGATCGCACAGTTGGTGACAATCAAGGGTAAGAAAATACCCAAGCTTTGATACAAGCCAAAAGCGAAAGCGTTCATCAGTAACTCTACGCAGGTTACAAACGTGGCGATGATTAACACAAAAATTGGGATGCGTACCTCTTTGGGGACGTAATCGCGAATTAATGATACTGTGGCATTTGAACAGACCAATACCAGCAAGGTGGCTAACCCTAGACCCAATGCGTTGGTTACCGTCGCCGTTACTGCCAATAACGGGCACAGACCAAGTAACTGTACAAGACCAGGGTTGTTCTTCCACAGACCCTGCCAAGCTAACTCTTTGTATTCGCTACGCTGTGTCATCGTTGTCTCCATGGCAAGAGGCTTGCACTGAAATAAGTTCTTGTTTGTGCTTGGCAAAATAAATTTGAGCATTTTTAACCGCTTGTACAACCGCTCTTGGGGTTATGGTTGCACCGGTAAATTGATCAAACACGCCGCCGTCTTTTTTCACCGCCCAAGTCAAGTCGTTATCGTCGTGATAAAAGCGACCGTCAAAAGTCAAAATCCAGTTGTCTTTGCGCAGTTCTATTTTGTCGCCAAGGCCCGGTGTTTCCTGATGGCCTAACACGCGCACTCCACTGATAGAACCATCGATGTTTATCGCCACGATCAACTCAATGTTGCCGTTGTACCCGTTGGGGGCGATGGTAGTCAGCGCTACGGCTGTCGGCTGGTTATCAAGGCGAGCCACATAAGCGGTTTGCCACTGATTGCTACCGAGCAGCTCTTGATCGTTAATTAACTTACAGTCGTTGTATAAATCATTGTTGGCCTTATCTTCAGCAATAACCTGGTGCAAGGTGTCGAGTAGCTGCTTTTGTTGCTGGCGAGCAATGGTGTCTTTTGTCGCCAAGCTTACCAGAGACACCATTGCTGTGCAGGCGATAGCAAAGATAGCCAAGATTTTTGCGTTGTGTTCAATCTGTTTTTTCATCACCAATACTCTAGTTAGCTCTGCTTGTGGCCATAGGTTCGAGGTCGGGTGTACTGATCAATTAATGGCACCATCATATTTGCCAATAAGACGGCAAAAGCAATGGCATCGGGATAGCCACCAAAGGTGCGAATAATATATACCATCAGCGCAATGGAGGCGGCGTAAATGATGCGACCATTGCGGGTGGTTGATGCCGATACAGGATCGGTCAATATAAAGAAGGCGCCTAGCATGGTGCCACCGCTCAGGTAGTGAAACATGGTCGATGCACTGCTATCCGGTGATACGGTGTAGGCAATCAAGGTGACTAACCAAAGGGTGGTTAAAAAGCTTACTGGAATAACCCAATCAATGGCTTTTTTTGCCATTAGGTATAAACCACCAATAAAAAAGCCGATGTTGATCCACTCCCAGCCAAGCGCAAAATATTCGCCAAAGACCGGTTTAGTAAAGCTTTCTTGTACCGTTAATCCTAGCGTTAAATCCGTCTTAAGCGTATCGAGCGGGGTTGCCATGGTCACGCCATCGATATTCATTCGCAGTTGCTCGACAGAAAAACCTTCCCAAGTAAAGCCTGTGAGAATAATCCACAGGTGATTAAAGGCGCTAAGATCGATACTCATTAACTCAATAGCCGGTTGCCAAGATGTCATTTCTACGGGAAAGCTAACCAGCAACATCACATACGCGGCCATGGCTGGATTAAACAAATTGTAGCCCAATCCACCGTAGAGTTGTTTGACTATAGCGATAGCAAAAATACTGCCTAACGCGGTGATCCACCACGGAGCGAGTGAGGGCACCGATATACCGATTAACACACCGGTAAGTACGGCTGAGAAATCAGAAATTTGTGTCTTAATTTGCTTATCGCGAATGGCTAAAAAGGTAATTTCCGCCAATACCGCAAACAACACGGCTAAGCCGATTTGCATTAAAGTTCCCGGACCAAAAAAGTAATATTGCGCCGCAATACCCGGGATGGCTGCCAAAATCACCGTGCGCATTAACACTGGCGTTTTTGCTTTGACGTGGTTATGTGGAGAACTTGCTATCCAATAGGCCATGAATGATTACTCACCTTGTTCGTTTTTTCGTTGCTTGTTGGCTTTGGCTTTTGCAACGGCGGCGGCTATTTTCGCCTTTTTATTGTCAATGGCAGAGCCTTGCTCTTGCTCAGAGCGCACACCGCTATCATCGGCAGGCTCTGTAATTTGTGTGGCTTTTCTCGCCATAGCTTTTTGTTTTGCTTTGGCGATGGCACGCGCTTTGGCAGCCGCTTTGCTATCAATCGTTGAATCACCACCTACACTGGACGTATCATCGGCGCTAGCAACAGCGTCGTCATTGTCGTCAGTTTGAGTACTCTGACTGGCGGCCTTCTTCGCCTTCGCTCGTTCAATTGCCGCTGCCACTCTGGCCTCTTTGGTTTTGCCATCGAGTGGCTGTTCAGCTGCGGACTCATCTGTTTTATTAGCTTGTGCAGCAGCTTTCTTCGCCTTCGCTCGTTCAATTGCGGCTGCCACTCTGGCCTCTTTGGTTTTGTCATCGAGTGGCTGTTCAGCTGCTGGCTCATCTGTTTTATTAGCTTGTGCTGCAGCTTTCTTCGCCTTTGCTCGCTCAATTGCGGCTGCCACTCTGGCCTCTTTGGTTTTGCCATCTAGCGGCTGTTCAGCTGCGGACTCATCTGTTTTATTAGCTTGTGCCGCAGCTTTCTTCGCCTTCGCTCGCTCAATTGCGGCAGCTGCTCTGGCTTTAGTATCTAGCGGCTGTTCAGCTGCGGACTCATCTGATTTATTAGCTTGTGCCGCAGCTTTCTTCGCCTTTGCTCGCTCAATTGCGGCAGCTGCTCTGGCTTTGGCGTCTAGCGGCTGAGCAGGAGTGGATTGGCTTGTGTCGTTGTCTGCTTGTGCCGCCTTTTTTGCTTTCACTCTCGCCAATGCCGCCGCAACTGCAGAATTACTCGCCTTGCTCTGTTCTTTGCTCATCGCTTGGCGACGAGCTTCAAGTGCTTGTTTGTGCTTTTGTTCACGCTCTTGTTTTTCGCGTTCAAGCCGAACCTTTCTCGCTTCAAATCGCAATTTAGCTCTTTCAGCTTTGGCTTCTTGCTGCTTGTTAAAGCGAATGGTTGCTTTGGCGACGCGGTAGTAATGGACAAGGGGGATATGGCTTGGACACACGTACGCACAGGCGCCGCAATCAATACAGTCAAATAGGTTGAGTTGCTCGAGTCTGTCGTAGTCTTTGGCTTTAGCGTACCATTGTAACTCTTGTGGCAACAAGCTCTGCGGGCAAACGTCAGCACATTGTCCACAGCGCACACATTCAATTTCTTGTTCTGTTGCGGCGATTTCGACTTCGCTCGGCGCTAAAATACAGTTGGTGGTTTTCACCGCTGGGACATTTAAGTCTGCCAAGGCAAAACCCATTAGCGGTCCACCCATAATAATGCGTTGCTTGTGATGCGGCTTAAACCCCACCTGTGACAATAAATGGGCGATTGGTGTGCCCAACGGCACCCACAAATTTTGTGGCTTTTCGATGGCTTGGCCTGTCACGGTGATCACCCGTTGAATAAGTGGTGTATCGCGTAATACTGCCTCACTAATGGCAAACGCAGTCGCCACGTTCTGCACCACGATGCCCATGTTAACTGGCAATACTCCAGTGGCCACTTCTTGGTTCGTCAGCGCTTTGATTAGCTGTTTTTCACCACCGGTAGGGTATTTTGTCGGTAACACACAAACCTGAATTTTTTCATTGTGTTGTGTGGCTTGTTGTAGTGCTTTAATCGCTTCGGGTTTGTTATCTTCAATGCCGATTAGCACGTATTCGGGTTCGAGTAAGTGATCGAGGATGTCGATGCCCGAGGCAATGACGGCCGCTTGCTCGCGCATGAGCAAATCGTCAGCGGTAATATACGGTTCGCACTCAGCGGCGTTGATAATTAAGAACTTAATACCCGGCTGTACATTGACTTTGATGTTGGTAGGAAAGCCAGCGCCACCTAAACCGACGATACCCGCATCGCTAATTTTGTCGATCAACGCGGCTTTTGATAGTGTTTTATAGTCATCGATCAGTTGACGCTCACGCCATTGATCTTGGCCGTCAGGCTGAATGAATAAGCACAGCTCTTTCATTGCTGAAGGGTGGGCAATGGTCGATGGTTTAATCGCCGTCACAGTACCCGATGTCGGCGCGTGCACGGGGACGGCCATAGGGTTGCCATTTTTGCTTAGCGCTTGGCCTTTTAATACCTTATCGCCAACCTTAACCAATAAATCTCCGGGCTTACCAATGTGCTGTTTTAACGGCAAAATAAGTTGTTCGGGCAAGTCTATGTGCTTGATTGGCTTAGTATTAGAGATAAGCTTTTGCTCCGGCGGGTGTATACCACCGGCAAAGTCGAAAAATTTGTTTTGTTTAATGCGTTCAATGACAGATTCCACATTTACCTCACTAATCTATCTGAACGATATCAATGGACTCAAGATCCCACTGCCACGTTTCAGGCGTTTGCGCAATGGGGATCATTTTTATACAGTCGACAGGGCATGGGTCGACACATAAATCGCACCCCGTGCATTCGTCGGCAATAACGGTGTGCATTTGCTTGGCCGCGCCGGTGATTGCATCAACCGGACAGGCCTGAATGCACTTCGTACAGCCAATGCAGTCCTCTTCAACAATAAAAGCGACTTTGGGTGTGTTGTCCGATGCGTGTGCTTGGTCGAGCGGAATTGCTTCAACACCCATTAAATCCGCGATTTTTTTAATCGTATCTTCACCACCTGGCGCGCATTTATTAATGGCATCACCATCGGCAACCGCTTTAGCGTAAGGTTTACAGCCTGGGTAGCCACATTGCCCACACTGGGTTTGCGGTAACAGCGCATCAATTTGTTCAACCAGTGGGTCGCCTTCAACTTTGTATTTTACCGAGGCAAAACCCAGGAGTGCACCAAAAGCAGCGGCAAGTAGACCAAACACGACGATTGAGAGCAGAAATTCCATTATTTAACTAACCCCGCAAAGCCCATAAATGCCAACGACATAAGTCCCGCGGTTATCATCGCAATAGCAGCTCCTTGGAACGGCGCAGGTACATCGGCATTAGCGAGTCGCTCTCGCATGGCGGAGAACATAATCAACACAATGGAAAAGCCTACCGCGGCGCCAAAACCGTACACAATCGATTGCAAAAAGTTGTGCTGTTCGTACAAGTTGAGCAGGGCCACCCCTAATACGGCACAGTTTGTGGTGATCAGTGGCAGAAAAATGCCAAGCAAACGATAAAGGTTTGCCGATGTCTTTTGTACTACCATCTCGGTAAATTGCACCACCACGGCGATCACAAGAATAAAGCCCATGGTTGTCAAGTATTCTAAACCAAGTGGTTGAAGTAAGTAGGTACTAAATAGATAACTGAGTAGAGAGGCTAGGGTAAGGACAAAGGTTGTCGCCAGAGACATACCAATTGCGGTTTCGGTGCGCGACGAAACACCCATAAACGGGCAAAGTCCCAGAAACTTAACCAAAACGAAGTTATTTACTAACACCGTTCCAATCAAAAGTAATAAGTAATCAGTCATTTATCTGTATTTGTAGAAATCTATGCGGTTATTATCCTAGTTTATAGACAATTTAACAACTTGTTGTGTGTAAGGTTATTTTTGATTGGGTGTTTTTTGCGCGAGAAGTTGCGCTGAGTTTGCTGTGTCGTCGCCCTGAAGGCACGAAAGCGCGTTAAAGCGCTTCCGGTTTACCTAAGTAATAGCCTTGGCTGCCGTCGACAAAAATTTCATCTAAGGCGTATTTTTCTTCCTGAGTTTCAACACTCTCGGCTAATACTCGCACACCGAGGCGGTGGGCCAAGTCGATCATCAAGCGCAAGAAGTACTGATTGTTTTTGCTCAGATGCAAATCTCGGGTGTAACTGCCGTCCATTTTGACGTAGTCAGGTTGCAATTCATTAAAGAATTTAAATGAAGTCATACCTAAGCCAAAACGCTCCACACAAATGCGAGAGCCAATGCGGTGTGCCATATCGATAAAATACTTACTTCCGCGAATATTTTGCTCTAAGCCGAATTCACTCACTTCAAAGACCAAGCGAGCAGCGATGTCGTGTTCTTTTAACAGGCGGCGTTCCAACCAAATCACAAAGTGCTCGTCGTGAATTGAACGAATCGATAAGTTAATACCAAACATTTGTTTGGTTAAGTTTTTCGATTTGATCTCGGACAAGGTTTTTTCTATTACAAGGCGATCAATTAACACCATTTTGTCTAATTTTTCCGCCATGGCAATAAATGTCGCGGTAGGCAATATATCACCTTCAGAACTGGTAAAGCGCGACAGCACTTCATGGTAAATTCGGTTGTTGCGACCACTTGGTTGAATCAGTTGCCCTAATAATTTAACACTTTGATTTTCTATAACAAAGTCAATCTCTTTGCTCCAGTTTTGGTTACCAAGGGCACCGCGCTCTTGTTCTTGGAGCGCGCTTTTACTCGGTGCATACCAGGAGTTTTTGTTGCGCGTTTGTGCCATGCTGATGGCTGAATCAGCCAAGGCCAAATGCTCGCCCAGCGGGCGCTTGGTGTCTAGGTTGACTAAACCCGAATAGGCGATCGAATCATAATCAGTCAGTTGCTGGTACTCGTTAAATAAACCAGTTAGTTCGTCGCAGTAACTTTGCGCAACTTTTAGCGTAGTATTGGGTAAAAAGGTTGCAAAATCGGAGCCATTTAAACGATAAACCTTCGCACCTTCAATGTGTTTACAATGGGATTTTAAGATGTTAGCGATTTGACAGATATAGCGATCGCCTTCCATGTAACCGTGTACTTTATTGATTGTTGACAGCTCGGAACTTCGCGTGACCACAAGCACGCCAAAAAATGACGCGCCGTGGGTTTTACTGTAGGTATCGAAGTAATCAATAAAACCACTGCGATTTTCTAACTCGGTTAGTGGGTCTACATAAGCCGTTTGCTCTAATTGTTGGGTGCGAATAACTTTTTGGGCGATGAAGGTTTTCAGTTCGACCAACACATTGTTTACATCGGAAAACTCAGTTGGCAACGACAACTGAGTACCCGTATCGCGATTTTCGATAGCGGTTTTTATGTCGCTGGCAATGTTCTGAGACAGCTTTTGCGATGCTTTGCGATAAGCTCGGCTGACCATTTTCGAGGTGATCAGAGAACTTGCAAATAACAACAGCAAACCGACTGCCGCTATAAACACAGTAATTTTGTAAAATACGTTGTACAGCGCATCATTGTTAGTTTTGAAGAGAACTTTAATCCCTACGTTGTCGTTAACAATTCGCGTTGGTTCGATATCTGCACCAAACAGTGACAACGGCGACGTCCCCGCACGGGCATTGCGATAGCTGTAAATCGGCTGGTTATTTAAGTCAGTGATATTGAGCTGATCGTAATCAAAGGTCAGCTTTAGTTCTTTGGCAAAAGCTTTTACGTTATCGCCTGTGTAGTTTTGAATGAGTTTATTCAGAGTTGTCTTGTGGTCGCTTTGTGCACCCTCGACAAAACCTTTGAGACTATACATACTGAAGATAGCGTAAGCGATCGCTACGATGACAGTAATAAGCAAATTCTTGAAAAATATTCGAGAAAATGAAGACATAAATAAACCCTGTTGTAAAAGCCACCAAGCCGGCGCCATAGCGGGTGAGGCGACTTATTTTTGTTGTTAAATTCCCTTACTAATTACAGTCATCGCTCGTAAATGTCATGCTATTTAGAGTGTGTTCTTCAGCGTTGATACACATATGCGAATTGCACTTGATTAAAAAAATCAGACAACTGGTATTTAGACTCGTATAACATATTAAAAATACGCTATAAAAGCAATATATTATTATTGCTGATTGAGTCAAATTTAACTTCGTTACTCAATCGCATTTTTTAACTAGTATGCTGATTTGTAATATAATTTTTTTATCTGTTTCACGTGGTGTAGCGAGTCGACACCCCGTGACGGGAAGTGCTTTCGCGAGCTGATTAACTGATTGATTAGTCGATTGATTAGTCGAGCGATTAACGCGGGCGGTTGACGTGCGCTGTAATAAGGCAAGCTTTCGGCTGGCTTTGTCACCAATGTAAGCGCATCTGCGGTGATGATATGTAGCTGTTGTACTCGTTTTACCGATGCGTGCTAACGGTGCTAGTGTGCCTGCGGTGGTCAGTGTGCTTTGATGGTCAATCAACTAGCAATCGCTCAGTGCTAATTCCGGTTTGCTAATAGGCTTTTCTTGGGGGGAACACCATTGATTTTTATTGATGTTAGTCAGTTTGTTCAATTATCAATGGGGACAATGCAGGCTTTTTGCAACCCCTATTATAGTGGTGCTTAATGGACATTTTTTTATAACGCGCGCGTTAATCATTTGTTACACTAGACATTCTACATGACATTAGTTTAAAGGTTTATGACTTTACTCATTATTTATTTGGTAATTGCCATTGGCGTCTCATTTTTGTGTTCGATACTCGAAGCGGTATTGTTGTCTATCCCTCCCAGTTATATTGCGGAAATGAAAAAAGCAGGGCGTGGCGCCATGTTGTCAAAAATGAAGGGCAATCTGGATCAATCCATTTCCAGTATTCTCATTCTCAACACCTTTGCTCATACCATGGGGGCTGCCGGTGTTGGAGCTCAAGCGATAAAAGTCTTTGGCGACAAATGGGAAACGTTGATCGCGTTTTTATTGACCCTGGCGATATTGTATTTGTCTGAAATTATTCCCAAAACGCTCGGCGCAACGTTTTGGCGACAATTGGCCATTCCGTCGGCGTACATTATTGCCGTACTGGTTAAATTGGTGTTTCCATTAGTGTGGTTGTCAACGCGCATTACTCGCCTGTTTTCATCGAAGGGCAGTTACAGTACCTCGCGGGAGGAAGTACTAGCGGTCGCGAGTTTAAGCTATAAAGACGGTGCGATTGTCAGTCAAGAAAATCAGTTGGTGGAAAACATATTAACGCTACGCGAGGCGAAAACCTCAGATATATTGACTCCTCGTTCCGTTGTACATGCCCTCAATGAGGATACCAAAGTGGTTGATGCGTTAAAAACCGAGCAAACAGCGGTATTTACCCGTATCCCTATTTACAAAGACAGTATTGATAACATCACCGGGGTTATCATTAAAGGCCAATTGTATGAAAATGATCGACAGGGTAATGGCGATTTGCAACTCAAGGCAATCAGTAAACCCATACACCGTATTTCTGAGAACTTTCCGGTACTTAATTTACTCGACTTGTTTATCAAGCGCGGCGAACACATCTTTCTGGTTGAAGATCACTTTGGTCAAACCGCCGGTATTGTCACCTTAGAAGACGCCATCGAGACCATCTTGGGGCGTGAAATTGTTGATGAAAGTGACAGAGTCGCCGATATGCAAAAGCTTGCGCGCAGCAAATATCGCGAGCGTTTGCGCAATAAGTTAGAAAAATAGTACGCCGGTGTAGTCGTGCAACGGTGATGGGGTTGATACTGCAGCATCAACTTAGGTTATTGACGCTGTTGCTAAATCACGGTCAGCAACCAGCATTGTCGCGTTGCCCGTTGATAATCTTTGACGCGGTTGATCTTTGAACGATACCCGCGTTGTAAAAATTGCATTCACAACGCGCTTAGACCTTGTCATAATAGCTTGTAATCACTGATAAAACAGCTCGCGTTTTAGGGAATTAGCGGTGCCGCAAACAAAGTTACGACATTTTTATATTGCTGAAGATCAGTCGATATATCTACTGAGTTCAAAAGATGCAGCCAAACTGAAGCGATGGATAGAGTTGTGTATGCAGCAACTCAATCAGCTTGGTTATAAGCAGGTCAAAATGTTGGGGAAGGGGGCCTACGGATTTGTTTTTGAGGGGATTGATGACAATCAACAACAACACGTCTTTAAGTTTTCCCGTTTAGACTTACCGTTGCACGTACAAGACCGCCTAGAAGACGAAGCACAAATGCAAAGTGCGCTGTCTCATCCCGCTATCCCAACCTTGTATGACTATTTAAAGATCAAACGACAATCGATTATTCACATGAGCCGAGCCAAGGGTGATGATCTCGAGGTGATTTCACTGCGCAGCGGACCCTTGCCACCTGAGCAAATTGTTAATATTACCATTCAACTGATCGAGCTTTTGTCTTATATCTCCAACCCTGACAACAATCGCATGGGAAAGCCCATAGTTCACGGCGATATCAAACCGTCTAATATTGTTTGGGATGAATCAACACAAACTCTGCAGTTAATTGACTGGGGCTCATCGGTGTGGGCTCAGGTTGACAAAGACTCAAATACGACGGCAACCAATGTGATGGATTTAATGAGTAGTGATGTTCAACAAACCAATTCACGCATGGGCGATATTTACTTTATCGGTGAAGAGCAGTTGTCGGGGGCATTGTCGTCGCCCCGGTTTGATGAGCAAGGTATGGCGGCAACGATTTATGCATTGGCATCTGGCCAGTCGTGTCGTTACGGTTACAAAGTGATCACCGCCTGTTCTTTGGGTTTGCCAGAAGTACTGGCCAAGTCATTAGATGCGATGTTGTCAAATGACATGCAATTGCGTAGAGACGGTGCGGATTACTTGTTTAAGAATGTCGGCTTGTTGAAAAAGTTGGTGCTCGCTAAGCAACAGAGCAAGGCGCTGATTAGTCCGTTGATCCCCGTTTCAATTAACGCTGAACTCGGTGAAATTGAAACGGTCGTCTATGGCTCGCGTAAGTCGTTTTTGCGCGAGCAAGGTAGTCAACAAAGTTTATACGACGTCGATGATGTTCAGTTGGAAAAATACTATAAAAACTACCTTGCAGGGATGGGAGACACGGAAAAAGCATTCATTGCAGCGGTGAGCCGTTTGGGCAAGTACCCTGTAGTTGGTGGGCTAGCCATACGCTGGCAAAAAGAGGGCGTATACATAGACTCCAATTTAACATTGTGCGACCCTTCGGTTGAGTACGCTTTTAACGCCTCGGTAAATAATATGATCAATTTGGCGCAAGGTATTTTTCGCGTTGGTATCTTCAAATCTTGCCTGTTCAACGCCAAGGACACCCTGCACTTTGAACGTGAGCAGCGACGATTACCGTTTACCAATGACGGGCAAACAATTCCTTTTACGGTGTCCAAAATTACCGATTTGAATAATGTCTCTCAACTGCATTCCTATTTTGAAGACGGCAAAGATCCTGACGAGTATTTGCACCTTGGCGATGATATTATGGCGGTGTTAAAAGAGATGAACGGTATTCATCACACCGGCTGTATTATCTTTGAAGTGTTAGAGCGCCATTTAAAAATTCACAGTTCTCTGATGTTACTTGATCACAGCAAACATCAGCAGTTTGAGCGGTGTTTGCACAAGCTATTGGCTTTGTTACCGAGTATTGATGATCTTGGAATCGCCGGCTTTATGAAGTTGCCTTATAAAGATACCCGCTTTTTTGAGCATATTAGCCAGCTACCAGAGCACTTTTATCCGCGCAATCCAAAGCAGAGTATAGACAACCGTATAATTTGCGGTTAACCCAAGAACAATCGCTTCGCGGTTATCTCGACCGCACGGCGCATTGACTGGCAGATTTACCATCAGCGATAAACAACAATCAGTATGACTTCATCACTCACCTTATATGCGGGTAAAAAAGCATATCAAACGATTCGCCAATACGGCTTAAAGCAAGAGCTATTTTCAACACTTGTTGGCGCCAGTGGAGGGCCTAAGTGGTTTGTTTTAGCCGGCCTCGACCGTTATTTTTGTGGAGAGTTTTTTAAATACCGAAAAACTGACATCGCCACCTTGGGCTCATCGGCAGGCGCGTGGCGATTTAGTTGCTATGCACAAACCGATAAATTGGCGGCAATTAATCGATTGATCGATGGGTATGCCCATTTGAGCTATCCGAAAAATGCGAATAAACAACAAATTAGCGCGCAAAGTGAGCAGCTGCTAAGTTATGTGTTAGGAGCCACTGGCGCGCAGCAAATTGCCACCAATCCGTTGGTACACAACCACATAGTGGTTGCTCGCAGCAAAGGGTTAAGTCGGTTTGAAAACACCTTTTTACAAGCCTCTGGATTACTGGCCAGCGCCATTGCCAATCGAGGTGAACGACGCAGACTGTCACGGTTTTACCAGCGGGTGATTTTTTCACAGCAAATGCAGCAGCCGCCATTTGATTACCGCGACGGTATTGATTCTGAGCAAGTCGCATTAACACCAACCAATGCGTTTCACGCATTATTGGCCACAGGTGCGATCCCGCTGTTGATTAATGGGGTGAGAAATATTGATGGCGCAAAACCGGGTATGTACCGTGATGGAGGCCTAATTGACTATCATTTTGATCAGCCCTTTTTAGCTCAACCGGTTGACATCAGCGCGGTCGATGACAGTCAATCGTCATCGCGACAAACCCTCGATGGATTGGTGATGTATCCGCATTTCGCTCATCAATTTAAGCCGGGTTGGTTCGATAAATACGTCAAGCATCGCTACAGTAATGTGAAACACTTTGACAACGTACTGGTACTCAGTCCAAGTGATGATTTTATCAATAGCTTACCGTATAAAAAAATACCCGATCGCACCGACTTTAAGCACTTAGCAGCACAACAGCGCAGTCAGTATTTTTTACAGGTGGTTCAACAAAGCGAAAAACTGGCCGATGAGTTTGACCAATTGTGCCACTCACCACCACAAAACATTCCACTGAAGCTGATATAGCGGTGTCGCTAATCGTGATCAGTACGACTGCTATGACTGTGGGTTAAAAATAGTTTGCTGTAAATGCCTGTGGCGTGTTCGTCCGTCATGCTTGATAAGTAGTCGGCAATGACTCGATGCGGGTTATTGCCAGTGTGACACGCTTGTTGCCACGCTTTACTTGTGTCGTGCGGTAACAAGCGCTCGGGATCGCTGGCAAATGCCTCAAACAGTTCCATTACGATTTGTTGGCCCTTGTATTCCATGCGTTGAATGGATGGTTGTTTGATCACAAAACACAACACGTAATCCTTAAAAATCTGCAGTGCTTTTTTAGGCGCGCTACTCAGCGCTGCATTAAAGCGCAATAGCGGTTCATCAAAGTTAACCTGTTGCTGTCGATTGACATCGATAAGTTCAATATGGGTGATCAAATAATTTACCAACATACCAATAGCATCTTTTTGTAAATAGCGCTTACCCGAAAACAGCTTGTCAAAAATCGAGTGGATGTGCTGCTGAATAAACGGCTCATCTAAATAGCTGAGCGGCGCAACCACGTGCTCGTAAAAACTCGCTTGGCTAACCATTTGGGTGACAATGGCATCTTCCATGTCATGAATACCATAGGCAATATCATCGGCTAATTCCATAATTGAGCAGTCGAGAGACTTGTAACAGGTTTTATGGTGTTTGTAATGGTTTCGCTTAATTTGTTGAAACAGCGTTTTATCATCATCACTAAGAGGCGATAAAATCCAGTCAACAATGGCTTTATCGTCTTGGTACAAACCTTTAGGCGGTGACCAATCGCTGGCCTTGAGTTGGCGAAAATTAGCAGGAGGGGTTTGTGCCTGTTGATTGGCTAAAAGATCAATAAATTGCGGATATTTGATCAAGCCCAATAAGGTGCGACGCGACAGGTTCATACCAAAGTGTTCGGTATATGGCTCGAGTTTGCTGACGATACGCAACGTTTGCCCATTACCCTCAAAACCGCCGAAATTGTGCATCATAAAGTTTAAGGCAATTTCACCTCCGTGGCCAAACGGCGGGTGACCGATATCATGCGCTAGGCACAATGCTTCTATTAATGCGTCGTCATTTGGCAGAAGTTGGCTACATTGTTGTCGGTACTTATTGCGCAATTGCGCACAAATGCCCGAGCCAATTTGCGCGGCTTCTAACGAGTGGGTGAGCCTAGTGCGATAAAAGTCGCTTTGGCCCACACCCATCACCTGGGTTTTCGATTGCAGGCGACGAAACGCCGCGGAGTGTAAAATACGTGCTCTATCGCGCTGAAAAGGCGACCGATGGTCGTCTTGACGAGTGTGTATGCCAAGTGCTTGTCGATCGCTCCAGTCACCATTCATAAAAGCTATCCAGTTATCATGTTATGTCTCTAACATACTGAACTTGCACTAATTAAGCAATTTATCGTAATCACTTCGACGTCTAGTTTTACAGCATCTATCAGATTACTGGTGATAGTCTTGTCTAAAATGATCGACCCACATGGCGGTGGCACCGCAAATCGCAACCGGCATGACGATGAGGTTTACAATGGGCACCATTGCAGCAAAGGTGACGCAAATACCAAAGCTAAAACACTTACCTTTGTGTTCGGCTAGTTTGGAGCGCATATCGGTAAAAGCGATTTTGTGATTGTCAAACGGGTAATCACAATATTGAATCGCCATCATCCAGGCGACAAAGACAAACCAGATAATTTGACCAAAAAACGGCAACGCCCATAGCACGATGAAAAAGCCAATGGCGCGAGGCAGGTAATACTTTAATTTGCACCACTCGCGAGATAAGGTGCGCGGAATGTCCTTAATAACAGCACTCAAACCACCGTCGCTGAGTTGTTGGCCAGATAACAGTTGTTCCATTTTTTCACTGAGTAAGCCATTAAACGGTGCGGCTATCCAGTTGGCAAACGTCGAAAAGAAAAACGAAAAACAAATCAGCGCGGTAATATAAAGTAACGGTTCAACCAACACCACTAACCAAGCCCAGTCGCCTCCTAACCATTGTTCAAAACCAAGCATAATCTCCGATATGTATTGGCTCAAGTAGTAAAACGCGACAGAAAAAATAAGCAAATTAACTAATAGAGGCACAAATACAAATCGACGAATGCCTGGCGTTCTTATTAATTCAAAACCTTTAAAAAAATAGCCTGCACCATTTTGGGCGATTGGCTCATAGCGCCTGCGGTTCATACGGTATCCTTGTAATTACTGAATCTGTAACTCGCTGCCTAAACA
Source organism: Thalassotalea ponticola (assembly GCF_041379045.1). NCBI lineage: Bacteria > Pseudomonadati > Pseudomonadota > Gammaproteobacteria > Alteromonadales > Colwelliaceae > Thalassotalea > Thalassotalea ponticola. The sequence continues at coordinate 2,084,631 of NZ_CP166871.1, read as the reverse complement.
CCACGTGACAACCGATACCGGACTTGGTTGGTGTCAATCGAGCCAGCGAGAGAGCATATTTTTTAGTATAACGAATTAAGCTTTGGCAACAACAGCGAAAATTGTTACAAAGCGTGAGTTTATTTGGTAAAGTAAACGCACAGTAACAGGGCTAACCGCCGGCTCAGCGGTAGGTGTGATTAACTGTGTGTCCTTACAATACTGACAACGATAATAATAAGTAACCCATATTTATACGAACCTTTGCATGCGGCTCAAGAAAATTAAATTAGCAGGATTTAAGTCTTTTGTAGACGTCACTCAAGTGCCGTTTGAAACTGACATGACTGCTATTGTGGGACCTAATGGCTGCGGCAAATCAAATATCATTGATGCTGTGCGCTGGGTTCTCGGCGAGAGCTCGGCGAAAAATTTACGCGGCGACTCAATGACCGACGTCATATTCAATGGTTCAACAGCGCGCAAGCCTGTTAGTCAAGCCAGTGTTGAATTGGTTTTTGACAATTCATCGGGCAGCATACAAGGGTCATTGGCCAATCGAAGTGAAATTTCTATTCGACGCGTCGTTAACCGCGATGCTCAAAACACCTATTACCTCAATGGCAGTAAATGCCGTCGCAAAGACATTACGGATATATTTTTAGGCACGGGTTTAGGACCGCGCAGTTACGCAATTATCGAACAGGGCATGATTTCTCGGTTGATTGAATCAAAACCGCAAGAATTACGGGTGTTTATCGAAGAAGCAGCAGGCGTATCAAAATACAAAGAGCGCCGCCGAGAAACTGAAAACCGCATCCGACACACAAGAGATAACCTAGCTCGACTTGCCGATATTCGCCAAGAGCTGTCTCAACAGATAGAAAAATTGCACGCACAGGCTGAGGCAGCGACTCGCTTTCGCCAATTAAAACAGCAAGAGCGACAACTCAAAGCGCAGCTTGCTGCCATCCGTTACCGCGAGTGTCAAAACCAATTGACGGCGCTGATGCGCCAGCGAAGCGAGCAGCAAACGCTATTGGAACAGCACCGAGCCAATTACGCGGCAGCGGAAAAAGACATTGTTGCAACTCGTGGTCAACAAGTGACGGTCAGTGATGAACAGCAACGCCTTAACGACAAAATATTATCAGTCACCTCGAGTATTGCCGGTATTGAGCAACGCATTAAGCACTTCAAAGAAAAGCGCCAAAACGATGAGCGCACATTAAACCAACTAGAGCAGACGAAAACCAAAACAGAGGCGCTAATTGGCAATCATCAACAGACCCAACAGCAGTTGCAACAACAACTGGATCACATTGCCGCTGAGTTATTAGCGACCAACGACCAGCTCGCACAGCTCAAAGCTGAACAAGCACAAATGACTGACCTGCAACACGATTGGCAGCAGCGTTGGGACGCATGTCAACAACAAAAAGCAGAGCATGACAAGCAGTTGGCAATTTGTGAAAACCGATTGCAGACGGCACAGCAGGCCCAACAACAAACCAGTCAGCGTTTAGACAGTTTGCACAGTGAGCTGGCTCAATTAGATATCGAAGAGCAACAACACGCTGTGACGCTGCTGGTCGAAAGTGAAAAGCAACTTGCTCGTGATGTGAGTCAACATCGTCAACAGGTTAATGAATTAGAACAACAGGTTACAGCTATACAGGCCAGCTTGGCGGAACAACAACGCGATGAGCAACACCTTTTGCGGCAGTGCGATAAGTTGCAATCACAAATGGACGCTTTATCGGCAGCGCTCAATGAACAAGCCGACTGGCAATTAGAGCAAGCGCGTTGGCTTGAGCAATACGGAGAAAACGGAACGCCGACATTGGCTCAGCAGATAGATGTTGAACCCGGTTGGGAGCTAGCGGTAGAAATGGTGTTGGAGCATTTTTTAGCCGCGAATTTGGTTGATAACTGGCCAGCATGTGTTGATGTATCGAAAGTGGCGCTAGTCAAAAATACTCAGATGCTAGGTGAACACGATTGTACATTGGATGGAATGAGTAAACCGGTGCCACTGGCCAATCGCTTGGCCAAGCTCAGTCGACTAGACAGCAAAGTAACCAATGCTGGGGCGCTAGCCAACACCTTAAATAAGGTGCTTATTATTGATAGTTTGCAGTATTTAGATGACTACGTGGCGTTATTGCCAAATGACCAGTTTTCTCTGATCAGTAAAAGCGGGCTTTGGTTATCTACATCTTGGATGAGAAAAGGTGTGCTAACCGACAACCAAGGCCAATTAGCGCGAAAAGCGCAATATCGCTCAGTAAAGCAAGCGTTGGCTGAGGCAGAACAAGACTTAAGTCAGTGTCAACAGCGCTTGCAGCACGACCAGAAACAGCTTGATGAGCAGCAAACAGCACTGTCAACGTGGCAAACCACATTGCAAAATACTCAAGAGCAATGGCAGCAACAGCAACAGACGTTGCAATTGAATCAGCAAGCGCTGCAGTTAAAGCAACAGCAACAAACGCGAATTAGCGCACAAATTGAGGCGTTAACAGCACAGTGCGAACAAGAACAACAGCATTGTTTAACGGTGCGCAATGAACAAAAACAGCTTGCCCAACTGTGTCAAAACGATGCCGCTGCGGCCAAGCAACTCGCTGAGCAAAAGCAACCGTTGTTAGCCCGATCTGCGCACTTGTCTGAACGATACCAGCACGACGCAGAACGCCAGCAGGCGCTGATGTTGGAGCAACAGAAACTGGTTAGTGAGAACGAGGCAAGTCGTCAAGCGATGCAACGCGATCAGCAGCAACTGGCCGATATTTGTCAGCAAATAGCAATGCACCAAAGCGATGCTAAAAGCAGTTTACAACCGTTGCAACAGGAGCAAGTTAACCTGCAAGGGTTATTAGAGCAACGCTCAGCCTTAGACAGCGAGCAAAAAGCGATTCATTTGCAGTTGCAACAAACTCATCAACAGATTGAAGAGTTAAACGCTCGGCAGCAACAACTTGCTAAGTCGATATCGGATTGTCAACAGGTAATACAAAAGTTTGATATCGACAGTCAAAGTTATAAAGTCAAAGCAAGTGCCGCCAGCGACCAGTTGCTCGAATTGAATCAACACATGGACGAGGTCATCGCGTCGCTTGATAGCAAGGCATCAGAAAGCCAGTGGAACGTAAAGCTGGCGCGTGTGGCCAAGTCTGTGACCAAACTCGGCGCGATCAACTTAGCCGCTATTGAAGAGTTTGAACAGCAGTCGCAGCGCAATCGGTTTTTACAACAACAAAACGATGACTTACAACAGGCCTTAGCAACGTTGGAGTCGGCTATCGCAAAAATAGATAGAGAGACTAAAGCCAAGTTTAAAGACACCTTTGAGCAAATTAATAGTGATCTTAACGTATTGTTTCCCAAGGTTTTTGGTGGGGGTAGTGCGCATTTAGAGTTAACATCTGATGACCTACTTGACACTGGTGTGAGCATTATGGCTCGACCGCCAGGCAAAAAAAATAGTACCATTGCCTTACTTTCTGGTGGTGAAAAAGCGCTAACCGCATTATCATTGGTGTTTGCCATATTTAGACTCAACCCCGCGCCGTTCTGTATGCTCGATGAAGTGGATGCACCACTGGACGATGCCAATGTTGGACGGTTTTGCAAATTGGTTGAAGAAATGTCGAAATCGGTGCAATTTATCTATATCAGTCACAATAAAATCGCCATGGAAATGGCTTCGCATTTAACTGGAGTAACTATGTTTGAACCTGGAGTTTCAAGAATGGTCGCTGTAGATATTGACGAAGCAATCGCAATGGCAGAAGCAGTGTAAACAGGCTTGGTAATGGAATTAAGTTTCAGAGATATATTAATAATTATAAGTGTTGTCGTTATTATCGCGATTTATGTCAACGGACGTCGCAAAATTCACAAAGGCGGCAAAAACCCAATCAAGTTGAAATCGGCAAAAGTCGAGGAGCCAGATCCTAATTTACCAGAACGTGAGTTTGGCGATGATGGCTTAGACCAGTTTGGCGTTGGTATCCCCAAACCTATTCACCTTGACCAACCGGTATCTAAGGCCAGTGAAGAGACATTGCAGGCAATGCGGGGTCAGACGCCACCAATGACCAGTGAAGACGATTTGTATGCACAAGCACCGTCACTAGATGACGTTAATGAGCTGGTGCAACAGCAAGACAGTCGAGTAGCTGCTGCCCATAGCGCGACAGTAACGGCTAAGCCAAGCGGGAAAGATTCACTCAGCCCAAGCGATGAACAGGTCGTAGCGCAAAAAGAATCCGTTGAGGAGTTAATTACCGAGGATTTGGATACCGAAGACTTATTTGCTCAGTTTAACGATTTTGAACAAAACCCTCCGGTGATGAAGCAATCGACAAATCAGCGCAGCGACAATCGATACACCGCCTTTGAACAGCAAACCAGTTTTGATGATCAGCTGTTGGTTGCCGACCGAGATATTGAGCACACGGTATCTGAACACGCCATATCTGAGCAAAAAGTGCAACCGAGTGTGTCATCTGCAAGCGCAGGTCAGCACGATGTTGACGACCTGGAAACAATCAAACCAACTATCAGTGCGCACGAGGCAAAGTATTCGTCAGCAACGGATGTGAAAGTGACAACGCCTAGCAAACGCGAGCAAATCGATTTTGACTTTGAGCAGCAAGAACAAACCAAGCAACCACCACTTGAACAAGAAGTATTGGCGTTATCGGTAGAGATGCCCCAAAACCGCGAAATTAGCGGTGCTGAATTGTTACCCTGCTTTTTAACCTTAGGTTTAAAGTATGGTGAGATGAATATTTTCCATCGCCATCAAGACAACGCCGGCAATGGCCAAGTGACGTTCTCGGTAGCGAATATGGTTAACCCTGGAACGTTTGATTTAGACAATATGGAGCAGTTCTCAACTCGTGGTATCACCATGTTTATGACTTTACCGAATGCCGCCGACCCACAGACGGTATTTAGTCAAATGTTAAATGCTGCCAAGCAAATAGCGGCTGAATTTGGCGGCAGAGTACTTGATGGTCAACGCAGTGTTATGACCCGTCAAACCGAGCAACATTACATCAGTAAAATTCGCGAGTTTGACCGCAAAGCACGACTTGCTGGTTATTAAGCAAGTCAATAGTCAAGCCCCGCAAGGGGCTTTTTAGCCTATATCAACCCCATTTTTGATGCGTGCGTACACTCGCTACAATCACCAGTAGGGGCGCACGATTTTCACAAACGCACTTTATACGTCGTCGACTTTTGCGTACAGAGGATTAACTATCATGATAGATGTCAGTTTTACTGAACAGCAATTAGCCATATTAAAGCAACTTGAGCAGCCGGTTGACGCTGAACAATTGCGTCATTTATTCAGTCTACCAACGTTAAACGAGACCGAGCTACTGCAGGTGTTAGAAGCTGCTAATGCTCTGTATCGCGCAGGTCAACCGGTGATCAGTGACAGCCAATATGACTTGTACATTGCCATGTTACAAGATATCGATGCATCACATCCGTACTTGCATCAAGTTGAACCTGAAGTGTTAGCAGAAGCGAAAACCGTGGAGCTGCCACAGCGTATGCTATCAACAGAAAAGGCCTATTCGTTGGCGGAAATTGAGAAATGGATAAAGCGAATTTTAAAGGCCGCCGAGGAAATTAATGTCGATAAAAAAGACATTCAAATAAGAGTGACGCCAAAACTCGATGGCTACGCTGCGTATGATGATGGAACCACGCTGTATACCCGTGGAGACGGTTTCCGCGGGCAAGACATTAGCCGAGCATTTGAACGCGGCCTGCAAGTCGCTGACCACGGCGAGCGCGGTTTAGGGCCTGGCGAAATTGTGATCAAAAAAAGTTATTTCGACAAGGTGCTAAGTGAGTTCTTTGAAAACTCGCGCAACATTCAAGCGGCGATTATTGCCGAGAAAAAAGTCGATAAAAATGTACAGCAGGCAATTGATGACGGCGCCTGTGTATTTTACCCCTTTGCTTTATTGACAAATCACACTGATCACTATTCAGCGGTCATTGAAAATTTCGACGCCATTGTCGAGCAAATGTGGCAAGCCGTCGACTTTGACATCGACGGGGTGATCTTAGAGACCACCAATGAGGCAATCAAGCAACACATGGGAGCAACGCGTCGCAATCACCGATGGCAAATAGCGTTTAAGGTCAATGAGGAATCGGCAGAAGTCGAGGTGCTCAATGTTATTGCGCAAACGTCGCGTACTGGGCGTATTTCTCCAGTTGCTGAGCTTGTGCCGACCAAATTAAGCGGTGCCACGATATCTCGTGTGACCGTACATCATTACAATATGGTAAAGACTAAACGAATCGGTCCTGGTGCGGTGGTGCAATTGGTGCGCAGTGGATTGGTTATTCCTAAAATAGAGCAAGTGATCAAGCCGGCTGAGCCGCAATTGCCCGAGAACTGCCCAAGTTGTCAATCGCATTTATTGTGGGAAGGCGATCACTTGATCTGTCCCAATAAAAGCGATTGCCCAGCGCAAACTGAAAACACCTTAATTCACTTTTTTAAGACGCTGGGTAATAACGACGGTTTTGGCCCGAAGGTGATTGAAAAACTTACCCAATACGGGGTTAAACACATTCACGACATTTACGCGTTAACAACACGTCGTTTAATGAGTTTTGGCTTTGGTGAGAAAACGTCACAAAACTTGATAGATCAGCTTCAGGCCAGTCGAGAGATAGCCGTTGAAGATTGGCGTTTTCTGTCTGCATTTGGCGTCAGTCGCCTTGGCGGAGGCAATTGTGAAAAACTGCTTCAACACCACGATTTACTCGATGTGCTGTCACTATCGGTTGATGAAATGGTAAAAATTGATGGCTTTGCCCAAGTTAGCGCCGAAGCCATTGTTGAGGGGTTAGCCAACATTAAAGATGAGTTTATCAAAGTGTATGAGCTCGGCTTTAATATTAGTGAAACGGTAAAATTGGCGGATAGTGACACGCTACAATCACCTATTGCTGGCGCCGTGGTTGTCTTTACCGGCTCAATGCAGCAGGGCAGTCGCGCCGATATGGAAAAGCAAGCGAAAGCACTGGGGGCGAAAGTGGCTAAGTCGGTATCGGGTAAAACCAACTTTTTGATCACTGGTGACAAGGTCGGAGAAACTAAAATTAATGCAGCTCGCGACAAAGGCGTCGAAGTGTTAACCGAGCAACAATACCTCGATTTAATTAACGGCCAATAAACGAGTACATTTAATAGCATTAACACTGAGTACCTTTTAAAAAAGCACTGTGTCGGTTACGGCTTTAGTTGATGAACGCAGCTAAAGCCGTAACTCTCTTCACCATTAGGCAAAACAAGGCTATGTTTGATTTATGTTTTGTTAGTCTTACTAATTCTCAAAAGCTTTTGAGTCATTAGGATATGGTTTAAGAGCCAGAGAACAGCCAAAATTTGGCTCGTTTGCGTCGGTTGGCGATATAGCGTAAGTTATTGATTAATAAATGCAGTGGCGCACGGCTGTTGCGAGCGATTTGCAGACCTTTTGCATTACGATAAAGAATGATGAAAAGTACCAATAGAATATTCATTACAATTTGTTTTTTTGGAACTTTAGGCGCTTTCATTGCTAGCTGTGCAGGTGCCGCGTCATACTTTGAGGCACGCAGTAAAGAAGTACCTGAATGGCTATTTCTTACAATAGTTTTAGTCTTTATGCCTTTAGATGGTTTCCTCACTAATCGATTTGTAAGAGCATTTTCAAATAATCACAAGAAATAGTGCTGCAAGCGTAAACCGCTTAGGTTAATTATCAACAAGCTACAAACAGACCTTTTTAATACTCACTATTAAGAATTAGAAAAACTAGTATGTTTAAATCCCTAGAGTGTCCTGATTGCGGCGCAATCAATTCTAAAGCAAAGCATTTCTTTGAATTTTCGGTACCGTCCCAGAAAGTGTGTCTCTCTTATTTTAATTTCAGTTTCAAACACTCTAGTTAAATAAGTTACTTTTCTCAAAACGACTTATTGGATATTGATAAGTCGTTTGGTTCATATCCAACGCAACCTTACTCAGAATGGTTAACACAGAATTGACACTGGGCATTGAGTTTCTGATTTTTAGTGTACGTTTGAATGATTTATTTAATCGTTCAATCCAGTTGGTAGTATAAATCATATTTCGGATCATCGGCTCAAAGTCCAAATAAGTCGCGTAATAGTGCATGTATAGCTCATCTGTAAACACTTTAAAGCTAGGATATCGTTTTCCCCATTTTTCATATAACCACTTCGCCCGGATCTGAAACTCTTCTCGATCATCAGACTGATCGTCTAAGTTGAATACAAACCTTAAATCCTCAGCAACATCACTACGATGAGACTTTTTCACTTTCTTTAAGATGTTGCGTTTCAAATGCAAAACACATTTTTGAATTCGACATTGATAATGCCGTTCTATGGCAGAATCTAAGCCTGATAGGTTATCAATTACAGCGAGATCGATTTGTCTAAGGCCACGTTCTTTTAAATCTAATAATATGTCATCCCAATTTGACGCCGATTCGGTTGGCGCATTGTAGATACCGATAACCTCTCGAGTCATATCATGCTTAACGGCCAGCACAATGTAATAGGCTTCACTAGAAACTGTTTCACGCTTTGTTTTGATAAATGTCGCATCAAGATAAATGATGGGATAGTACTCGCACAGCTTCTGCTTTCTGAAGTCCTCCATTTCTTTATAAAGACTTTTGGTGATGCGTGATACCGCACTTCGAGAGAGCTTTTGACCATAAATGGATTCGGTTACAGATTCGATATCTCGGGTTGTTAACCCCTTTGCGTAAAGTTCAAAACAAAGCTCATTTAACGTATCACTTTGCTCTCTCATTACATTGAGGATCCAAGGCTTAAATTGGTTTAGCCGATCACGAGGAACTTGTAGAGTTAAGGCTTCGCCAATGCCCAATCCTGTAACGGGCCTAAATCCATTTCCCTTATTTCCCTGCGAATTTCTGAGGTACTCTGAACGCTCAGCTTTCATAAAAGAGTTAAGCGCCAACTCTAAGACTTGGTTCAGACCACCAGGCTTTTCGATTAATGAATCCAATGCTGCTTGAATTTGTTTACTATTCAGCGTTAAATTAGTCATAGTCTCTCTCCGTTTCTTGTTGAATGTTTTTTGGTCGAAACTATCAACTAAACTAAGAGAGACTTTTTTATTTGTCCAATCGGACACACTTCAGTGGGACGGTATGGAATTTTCCCCAAATAAGTGTTTTAAATGTAAATGCAGTTATGGAGCACCTGTGCCAAGAAGGTTATCTTTATTAGCATTCTTTTGGGTATGGGCTACAGTACCAATCCATGGCCCTTTATTCCTATACAAGGGGCAACCAGACCATGAAGTCTTAATTTATATGGTGTCCTTATTTGCAGTGCCGTTAATTTATATGGGGGTTGTTGAATATCTCTACCCAAATACTAAGTGGGATAACAAAGCTGTTCCAAAAGAAAAGTCTAGGTTTTGGAAGTTATTTGGAATAAATTTTTCTGCGGTAGTTACACTTCACATAATAAACCTTTCCGTAACTTAAATTCTGAACGGCAGAAAATGGCACAAAGCTGCCGGTCAAGGCACATCGAAATTGAAGGAGATCCCATCCAAAAGCATGATGGGATGACGCTGAATTGTTTCTAATTATGTGAGCGACTTTGAATGGCACACAACAGGCGGTCACGTGCGTGCTACACACATGGTATTTTAGCTAGCTAAAACCTCCACCTCAGTAAACGGCTTGGTTTAAGCTTTCCTTTTTACTTTATAGCTGCGAGTACTCTGCTGCATTAGCACCGGATTACACAGTGTGTTTGTTCTGACAGCTAAACCGAAACGGATATCGACTCCTGCTAGTCTTTTGTGAAGTTATAACCTTTCGCTTGATTTAAACATTAACTTGCTGTTTGATAAGCCCATAGACACGAAAATGTATTGACCATGAAATCACGTCCCCTATTACTGTTATCGCTTATTTTATTAATGATCTTAAGCCCACATGATGGCGAAGCATCCAATACAGCCAATATTGTTATCGAGCAAGACGCCGTCACCTTGCCTTCATTGCAACGCAATAGGACGTTGCGAATTTACTTACCACCGTCATACCGTACGAGCGACACACACTACCCAGTGTTGTATATGCATGATGCCCAGAATCTATTTGACGAGAAAACGTCATATGCTGGCGAGTGGGAAGTCGATGAAACACTCGAACAGTTGTATAGCACCACAGGGTTTGAAGTCATTGTTGTCGGTATCGATAACAGCCCTAAGTTTCGCATAAATGAATACAGCCCTTGGACCCATGCACAATATGGTCGAGGCGAAGGAAAACAGTTTGTTGCCGATTTAGTGACGACGATAAAACCCTATATCGATCAGCATTATCGAACCAAATCCGATAAAGCTAATACGGCTATTTTGGGCAGCTCATTAGGCGCACTTATTAGTCACTATGCCTTAATTGCCTACCCAGATACTTTTTCTAAGGCTGGCTTGTTTTCACCATCGTACTGGTACAGTGATAAGGTATGGGCATTTACCCGTCACAACGCCGTTAACGTTGAACAGAGTCGATTATACCTATTGGTAGGCGGGCAAGAGGGGGAGAACATGGAATCTGATATGCGAGCAATGGCAGAACTATTAAAACAGTCGTTACCTAATACGTCAGCGGTGCATGCAAAAGTCGTTAGCCAAGGTAAACACAACGAAGGCTTCTGGCAGAGCGAGTTCAAACAAGCAATTGTCTGGCTGTACGGTTTAACAGAATAACCCTTCACTCAAATACGCAAATATTCAACACGTTGAAGCAAGGTGACACAGGTTCAGTTATCGAGCCTGACTGATATCGCAAGCACTGTGTGGCGGCTTAATCGACCACAGTTAACACACTTAAAAAGAGCAACCATGATAAGCCGGTGGTCTAAATTACCTCGTACGGTAAGTCACATTACGATGGACGCAGGTTAGGTCGCGTTGGCAATATCGTGCAGTGTGTCATTTTCTATTATCCGTCGCTTTGATTGATTATCTTCAGCGCCTATCCGATGCATTGCTTTGGCTAAATCCTCAGCGTCAATTGGTTGGTACTTTTTTAATGTCGAGCCAAATAAGCCGCCAAAGTAACGATTCACGGTTATGCCAATACTCTCTGCTAATCGAAATTGTGCTCGTTCACCTATCAAAAGCGATGGCCTCACTATGGTTACGTTTTGGAGCTGAGTGTTGCTTACCGCCGTTTCCATTTGTCCTTTACACCGAGTATAGAACGATCGGCCGTTTGGTTTAGCACCAATACTTGATATCACCACAAAGTGGCCAACGTTAGCCTGTTCACATTGCTTTGCAATGTCACTGATCAGGGTCACATCAATGTGGTAAAACTGACGCTTTGATCCCGCTTGCTTTAATGTGCTACCCAAACAACAATACACACAATCGATATCGTTCAGCGCCTTGTGTAGCTCACTTGTATCGTTAAAATCGGTAATAAGCTGCGTTAATTTGGCGGGCGACACGGGCAATTTTTGTCGCACAAAAGCGGTGATATGGTTGGTGTTAGGGTCGCTAAGCAATCGTTGTAATAACTTACTGCCGGTAAGTCCTGAGGCGCCAAAAATGGCGACCGTAGTATGTTTCATAAATATCTGCTCGATTATAATTTGAGTTTATATAAGACGTTTTTATCTTAATAAAAAAATATAAAAAAAACACTTGCAAATCTATAGTGCAGGTATAGTCGGGGGTAGAAAAAGTTATCCACTGTTTTTGTGTAAAACTTTGCTAATGTGTAAAATAACCTGACATTTCGTGCTGAAAGTCGGGTGAAATATTTTAAAACTATTGTAATGTTAAATATTCCTCACCTTACAGCCCTTAATTGATAAAAGGTTTGAAATTATAAACAAAGTTATCCACAGGGTTTTTTCCAATATTTAGCCGGTGAAAGTCGGTCGAGTTAACGCGTAAACAGAACAGAGTGAATAGCAGTCGAATATGGCATTAAATTGACAAATAGCTTTTTTATCAGCAGATAATAGCGATGTTGAAATACCTCTCTTTAAAACACTTAGTAAACGCAACTAATGTGTCTCATACCCTTGTATATATTAGTAATATTGAATGTCAGGATGAAACCAATGGGCAGCAAAGGGCGCTGTCACAATCCCTGTTGGCTTTGTCTTAGCACAGTGGGGAGTCTGTGTGAAAAGCCGTTGCCAGAGTGGATTTGAAAGTTTATTTGTAGGTCGATCAAAAAAACTTTCAAATGAATAGTTATGCAGTGAGGGGGGATTTACCCAACGAGTTATCAACAGAAAAAACGTGCATTTTAATAAAGAGTGTGATATCGGCTCGAGAATGACTGTCAGTCACCGACAATCGCACTCTTGATAGGCTTGTTTAGCAACCTGCTAATTTAGCGCGTTTGTTTAATATTGCTTTACTTTTTTCGACAGTAGTACACCGACTAACATCATTAATATAAAGGCCAGTATCTTATCGTGACCCGAGATTATGTTGGCCAGCGCCGGTCCAGGACAAATACCACTTATTCCCCAGCCGATACCAAAGATGGCACTACCGATAATCAATCGCTGATCAATTTTTGTTTTGTTACTCACGCTAAATTCGTCAGTGATAATCGGTTTTTGTCGACGTTTGATGATCAGCCAGTAAACAGCGCAAAACACGGTCAACGCTCCAACCATGACCAGAGCTAAACTTGCGTCAAAAGTGCCAAATAGGTCGAGAAAATTTAATACTTTATTTGGGTTGACCATTTGCGAAATGGTTAATCCAATAGCAAACAGCAGGCCACATAAAAAGGCAATCGTGTTGATAATGAAATTTGATGGCTGTGACGGCATTTTAACCTCCTATAACATGGCGCATGATAAATACGGTGGCGACGCCAAAACCCATAAAGATCAACGTTGCAATAATTGAACGTTTAGAGAATCGGCCCATGCCGCATATTCCGTGACCACTGGTACAACCCGAGCCATAATTAACGCCAAACCCGACTAACAGGCCCCCAACGATAATTTGAGACCAAGACAAGTCAATCGAAGATGGTAAATGAAAACCGAAAAACGCAGCGACGATCGGTCCGCATATAATTCCTAAAACAAAAAACAATTGCCAACTAATGCGGATGGGGAAGCGGCTGAAGGTATCGGCGAAAATACCGGAAATCCCTGCCGTTTTACCGATCAGTAGCAGTAACATAATTGACGCAAAGCCAAGTATTGCACCGCCAATAAGTGCGGTGTATGGCGTAAATTCAGTCATTTGGTTTCCTCATCTCAAGTAAATACAGTATGCAATGGGTGTAGACGCGCTTTATAACACAGCAATGAGATTTTAGGTATCGTCTATCAATACCCATTTGTTGTATATCATAACCTTTGTCTATGTTGTGGATTTAGCAATACGAGTCGAGCTAGGGCGTGCAACATAGGATTTAACCGCAACTATAGTCAAAATGCCGATATTTGCACGGTTCAGTGGCTCTCTTAATCACCGCGCAACAGACCTCGCTGACAGTAGTCAGTTGAATTAGCGCAATTGCTAAAAGGCGAGGTTTACTTTGCCTGTAAAAACAGTAAGTCTTGTTGTTGATCGATGTTAAATACAAACTGTCTGAGAAAGTTCATTCCCAATAACCCGTCAGTTTTGGTCATATTAGTCAGTGGCATAACCACTACCTCCAAATCACGCACTTGCCATGGGCCAATGGCAAATTGCTCGACGATGATACTAAACGCCTCTACTTCACCTGATGCGGTTCGGATCATCATCTCTCTATGAGCGGGGATTTCAGTATGCCGAGTGAGCTGTGCGTAGGTGCGCTCAGAGATCACTGTTAATGAGGCGCCGGTGTCGATCATCAGCCGTGTTGATAGCGCGTTATTGATGGTCGTATCCACCAATAGGTGATCTCGATCGGCAATTAGCGGGATACCTTCATTGCCGCGCAACCTCTGCTCTATGCGCTGTTGCAATTGTTGGTATTGCGTTTGAGCATCGGCTAGGTATTCAATTTGTTGTAAATAAGACAGCGCCGTATGTGCGTCGTCGAGTTGCAGGTAGCCATTGACCAAGTTGACAATATAATCTATTTGCAATCCCCGTTGAGCTAATAGACGTTCCGTTTGCTCTATTAATAAGCGCCAGTTTTGACGATCGATAACCCGCGCTGACCAATGGTGATAAACGCGGTCTATGTGGCTGCTCAATGCTTGCTTGCGCTCGGCGTCGAATTCGTTGAGTTCAAGGTCGATTAAGCGCTGCAAAACTTGCAAATCTCGACCTTGCTTTTGCCACAGCGTCAGTTGCAGTAAGCTGCTGTGATACTCAAACGGTTGCAGGTGAAGCATCGCATCAATAAAATCGGAAGCGATATTGAGGCGATTTTGCTCAATCATCGTTTGGCACTCAGCGAGCCAATTGTGCTTTAACTGCTCAGCGGTTTGTGGTTGTAGGTCATTAATGCTGGCGTATAAATCAACTGCCTGACTGAACCGGTAGCTATTAAAAAACTGTTGTGCTTTCGCGATCATTAAGTTGACCTGCTGATTGTCGCTGTAAAGCGAGTCATCAGTTGTTACTGGGTGTTTATGTTGGCTAGTTGGCTGTTCGTTGTGTCCCGTATTTCGTTGTGGTTCACTTGCAGACAGCAAGGTGTTAGCGTCTTCGCTCGTGCCATTTGGCAAGGCGACTAGGCGTGCTGTTCCTGCGTTATTCGCCTTAGCATCAGCGAGTTTTTGTTCAAGTATGACTTGGCGTTTAAGCAAGGTCAGGTTAATGAAGCCTGAGACCCCAAGGGCAAGCAGCAGTAGCGCAATCAGTTTGTTTTTTGCCATCGACTCAGATTCCCTTAGCCGTTGAAAACTATGTATATATTATTGGTTTTGTTAATGTGGCAAACCAACAGAGTTTTTGCAATAGCCTTAATTACATTGATGTACACCGGACGCGGTTGCTTTACGGTCGGTTAAAAATTTGCATTTCTCGTTTAATTGTCTTGCGCATTTCCATCAGTTTCATCGCCGTTTGATGTTGTTTTATATCGTCTTCTTCAACGGGCTGCCACTGCGGAATACTCACCGGGTGGCCACTTTCATCAACTGCCACCATGATCACAATACAATGGGTGGTAAGTCGCTTTGATAGCGATTTTGGATCACACGCCAGTACCTCTAATGCAATGTGCATTGACGTATTGCCGGTGTACACTACTTTTGCTTCGACTTCGACTAAATTACCAACGTGAATAGGAGAGACAAACTGAATACCACCAGCATAGGCGGTAACACAGTATCGCGAGCTCCATCCTGCGGCGCACGCATAAGCGGCCAAATCAATCCATTTCATCACGGCACCGCCGTGAACTTTACCACCAAAGTTGACGTCTTGTGGTTCTGCTAAAAAGCGAAGGGTAATTGCGCGTTGTGGTCCGGCCATAAGAGATCTCGATAAATACATAGTAAACAACAGTGTACCGCAAAATCCGTTGTGGTCTAGAGAGTTCTTAGATTTTTTAGAGAGAAGACTAAGCTGACCGTCAGTTAGTCAGTGGTGATGATAATGTCGGATGTTGGGATGGAGCAGCAGGGTAAAAATTCGCCGTCGCGAATAAAGGCGAGGGGTTCACCGTTAACGTACTCGATATCGCCCTGGATCAGATTGCAGCGGCACGCGCCACAAAAGCCATCACGGCAATGATATTGGATATCAATATTCTGAGCTTCTAAGTACTCAAGGGTGGTTTTGTAAATCAGGTTGTCAAACGCCTGTTCAACAACCTGACCATCAACAGTGACTTTTTTTCCCACGGTTTAGAGCTTAAATATCAAAGCCTTCAAAGTCGGACGCATCAACTGTGCTGTCTGTTTGACCGACAAGATAGGATGAAATTTCAGTTTCTTGCGGGGCAACTTGTACGTTATCACTGGTTAAATACGAATTGATCCAGGGCAGCGGGTTACTCTTAATATCAAACTGAGGTGCATAACCAATAGCGGTTAAACGCTGATTTGATAAGTATTCGATGTATTGCTTTAAGATTTCCGCATTTAGGCCAATCATTGAGCCATCTTTAAACAAGTAATCAGCCCATTCTTTTTCTTGTCGAATAACATCAAGGAAAATATCTAGACCTTCTTGATGTAACTCTTCGCTGATTTCTTTCATTTCTGGGTCGTCTTTACCACTGGCCCAAATGTTCAGAATGTGTTGAGTAGATGTTAAGTGTACCGCTTCATCGCGAGCGATTAATTTTATAATTTTGGCATTGCCTTCAAGTAACTCACGCTCGGCAAAGGCAAACGAACAAGCGAACGACACGTAAAAGCGAATTGCTTCTAGTGCGTTGGTAGAGCACACCGAGCGGTAAAGCGCTTTTTTAATTTCTCGTACGTTAACCACGACTTGTTCGCCATCAATGTCGTAGGTTCCTTCGCCTTGCGATTGAAACAGTTGTGTCAATAAAATTAATCGGTCGAAGTACAGACTAATAGAGCTGGCGCGATTAATGATGTTTTCATTAATGACGATGTCGTCGAAAACCGCACTCGGATCGGTAAACAGGTTGCGCAAAATATGAGTGTAAGAACGCGAGTGAATGGTTTCGTAGAAACCCCATGTCTCGATCCACGTTTCTAACTCAGGGATTGAGACCAAAGGTAACAAACACACGTTAACACTGCGCGCAGCAATAGAATCAAGCAGAGTTTGGTACTTTAAGTTAGAAATAAAGATGTGTTGCTCACTTTGTGTTAACGACTGCCAGTCGGCGCGATCTTTAGAGATATCAACTTCTTCAGGTCGCCAGAAAAAGCTCAATTGCTTTTCAATAAGCTTCTCAAAAATTGGATGCTTTTGTTGATCGTAACGCGATACGTTTACCGTTTGTCCCAAAAACATTGGTTCAAGTAGTGGGTTGTTTTTGGTTTGATTAAAAGTTGAGTACGACATTATTTCTCCTTTCAATACTGTTTCATATGCCGTGGTAAACAGTATTAAATTCTTTATTCTCTGCCAGCTCAAATCCAGGCGTTTTTATTTTGCTTAGTGCGATACCGCTGCCGTTAATAGAAACGATAAAGCCGGCTATTTCTCTGGCTTCAAGAGTACCTTACATGGTGCGAAACCACCGCACTACACAATATATGGTGGCTTATAATGGGATAATAACACCAAATGTAGCGCTGTTTCTACACAAAAAACGTGAAAAATAAAAACTAAAATGATTGCATTTTGTAATTTTGTTTTAACCCTTTACTCTGCATAGAGGTAAGCATTTTCTAATGAGAAAACAATGCGCTAGGTAACAAATAAAGGGTTGCAATTTCGTTAACTAGTTGGCTATGCTTGAATATTACTTGATCAAACCATTAACAATAAAATGATGAGCATGGCAATATTTCCGAGTTTGCCCAATTACCATGCATTGGTAGTATTGCTATTAACGCTTGGCGCATTATACCTGTTTAAACGCGATGATATTTCTCTGGAAACGTCATCGTTAACGGTCATCGCTGTATTAACGGTGTTCTTTGCGGTGTTTCCGTTTCAGTATCAGGGCAAAGTCATCGAGCCGGTGTCGTTTTTTTCGGGGTTTGGTCATGAAGCGCTAGTGACTGTTTGTGCTTTGATGATTATTGGTCAATCACTGGTTCGCACTGGCGCATTAGAGCCGATAGGGCGCAGCTTAGCAAAGCTTTGGAAAATCAGCCCGCAATTATCACTGCTGTTTACCCTCATTATTGCAGGTGCATTGAGTGCATTTGTAAATAACACACCCATCGTTGTGTTATTGCTACCTATTTTGATCAGTGTATCAATTCGAACTAAAACCGATCCAAGTGGTATGTTGATGCCCATGGGCTTTGCAACTTTGGTTGGCGGTATGGTGACGACTATTGGTACCTCAACAAATCTATTAGTGGTTAGTGTGGCCTTTGATATGGGCTTAAAACGCTTTGGTATGTTTGACTTTGCCGTACCTGCACTGATCGCTGCATCGGCAGCAATACTGTATTTGTGGCTTATAGCACCGCGGATCTTACCCAAACGCGAAGCCAGTATGCCAGATACGTCGCCGCGTTTATTCAGCGCCTATTTGAGTGTCACAGAAGCCAGTTTAGCCGCCGATAAGACCATTGCTGAGGTGATAAAACTCACCGATGGTCAATTGCGCATTCAAAGTATTCAGCGCGGTGAGGATAACCACAAACTTGTGCCACTGCCCGATACACTGATTCGCCCAGGCGATAGACTGCAGGTTAGAGACTATCCCGATCGGCTCAAGGAATACGAGCGCGTGCTCAAGACTACCTTGTATTCAGGTAAACACAAACTCGATGCCGATCATCCGCTCGAGCCGGGCTCGCAAATGCTCGCTGAAATCGTGGTCATCCTAGGCTCCGGCTTAATTGGGCGAACGTTGAAAAGTGTCAACTTTGCCCACGAATATGGTTTGTCGGTTATTGCTTTACACCGAGACGGTAAAGCCATGGAAATAGGCCGTCAAACCATTGGCACAGTACCGTTAAACATCGGCGATATCTTATTGGTTCAAGGTGATGTTGAACAAATTGAAAAATTGAAAACTCAGCAGGGCATATTAGTTGTTGATGGCGCTGCTAAGCTGACTCACACCCGAAAAGCGCCACTATCACTGGCGATTTTATGTGGCGTGGTCATATTGCCAGTACTCGATGTGCTTCCTATTGTGATCAGTTCCATCGTCGGCGTATTGATGTTGCTCGCAACGCGCTGTTTAAATTGGCAAGACGTTGCTAACTCGTTAAGTACGCAAGTTATTCTCATTGTTGCCGCCTCATTAGCCTTGGGTAACGCGATGATGGAAACGGGAGGAGCACAATACTTAGCGGAGGTATTTGTGGTGATGTCGTCGCCGCTGCCCACTGGCGGCGTGTTAGCGGCGCTTATGTTATTGCTAGCCATATTAACCAACATCGTTTCAAACAACGCGGCGGCCGTTATCGGAACACCAATTGCCATATCGGTTGCCCAACAATTAGGAGCACCACCTGAGCCGTTTGTGCTTGCGGTATTGTTTGGTGCTAATTTGAGTTATGCCACCCCAATGGCATATAAAACCAACCTGTTAGTGATGAATGCTGGTGGCTACCACTTTTCTGATTTTATGAAAGTAGGTATTCCATTGAGCATTCTTATGTGGGTGATATTGTCGTTTACCTTGACTGTCATGTACTTGTAACAAGTACATACAGCCTGTGCTAGGTTTTTATGTCAGCGCGCTTGTTGTACGTGTTATAACGCCCTTAAATTTACTCGTTGAGCAAAGATGATTTATTAAACACTATGTCTATTTATACTAACTTACCTAAGCTTTTTGTGATGTTACTATTGATGCTAGCTAATGCTAGCCTTGTCCTCGCCCAAGATAGCGATGAGCACGTAGCAGAGCAAGCTCAAAGTAACAGAGCACCAAGTAACAGTAACGTATACTTCATTTTACAAGCACATAAAAAAAACTATATTCTGCCGTTGATCTACACCGATAACTTTAATGAGCAAGCGTACCAAGACGTGCCGTCGCTGTCGGGAGACGAATTTAAAGATATTGAGGCGAAATATCAGTTAAGTGTGAAGTTTCCACTGTTTAATCCGGGCTTTTTGGTTGATAACGACAGTTTTCATTTTGGAATGACCATTCAATCTTGGTGGCAAATATATGCCGATGAGATCTCAAAACCATTTAGGGAAACCAATTACCAGCCAGAGTTTTTTTATCGCCTGCCCATTGGTTGGCAGCCGTTTGATGGCAACGTTACTTTGGGACTTGGGGTAGAGCATCAGTCGAACGGTCGCTCGCAAGTGATCAGCCGCAGTTGGAACCGAATTTACGGTGAAGTGATTTACACACATGGGCTATTTAAAGCCTATTTTAGACCTTGGTATCGATTACCAGAGGATGAAAAAGAAAGTCCCGATGATCCCAAAGGTGATGACAACCCCGATATTGGCGATTACATGGGCCATTATCAATTGCAATTGCAGTATGCGGTCTACGATGTTGGTATGGAAATGGTGATTAGAAATAATTTGTCGACTCACAAAGGGGCTGTTGAATTAGGCTTAAGCTTTCCACTTGGCAGCGGTCTGCGAGGTTACTTACAGTACTTTACTGGCTACGGCGAGAGTATGATTGACTATGACCACAACCAACAACGCATTGGCATAGGGATCATGTTAGATTCGGATTTTTAGTCACTACTATCTCATGTGCTGCTAATTATTGATTGGTAATTAAGGCGTTACCTGTATTTGCCAAGTCATTTGTTTATTGGCAGTATAGCGCGCGAAAATCATAATAATAACAAGCTGAAAAGGCGCCATATATGACCTTATCCCGTTTTCAAGCCACTGTTTCGCGCTGGTTTTATCCGTGCTTTTTGATTGCGTTTATAGCACTGATCGCGCTGTGGAGTTTCGATGCACAGCGTCCGTCAAAAGAGGCATATCAACACAGTTCAAAACAAGTTTTTTCACAGCAAAATGCGTTAGCACACCTCGATAATATCGCAACCAAACCTCACTTTGTCGGCACTAACGAACATCATCGGGTAGGCCAATATTTAATAGATGAACTTAAAAAACTTGGTTTAGAAGTTGAAGTATTTGAGGCGATGGGGGCCCGCTATCGTCGAAATTTCATGGCGGCCAAGACCGCCAATATTGTCGCTCGCATCAAAGGTAAAAATACTGGCAATGCTTTGGCGTTAGTGTCTCACTACGATTCGTCACTGCACTCATCACTAGGTGCCAGTGACGCCGGAAGTGGGGTGGTTACTATTATTGAAGTGATGCGAGCGTACTTGTATAAGTTGCAGCAACACAACGGACAACCGAATAACGACATTATCATTATCTTTACCGATGCCGAGGAACGCGGTTTGCTTGGTGCGCAAGCGTTTGTCAATGGACATCGCTGGGCAAAAGATATCAAGTTGGCGTTAAACTTTGAAGCGCGAGGCTCCGGCGGTCCAAGCTATGTATTGTTGGAAACCAATTCGGGTAACCAAAGCCTGGTTGAAGCATTTAGCCAAGCGGGTATCGAACATCCCGTAGCAAACTCACTCATGTACAGTATTTATAAAATGCTACCCAATGACACCGACTTAACGGTGTTTCGAGAAGAGAGAAATATTCAAGGGCTTAACTTTGCCTTTATCGATGATCACTTTGATTATCATACCGAACAAGATTCTGTTGATCGCTTAGACAAAGCGAGTTTAAATCATCAAGCCGAGTATTTAACCGCATTACTCGATTATTTTGCCGATGCCGATTTAACCGAGCTTAAGTCAGATAGCGACTTAGTGTATTTTAACTTTCCCCAACTTGGTATGGTTGACTATCCATTTAACTGGGTATGGCCGATGCTATTGGCTACAGCGGTCCTGTTTACTTGGCTATGTGTGAAGGCAATAAAACAAACTGCGTTGAACCGCACGGCAATTATTCAAAGTTTTACCGCCTTGTTGTTAAGCGTGGGCGTAGCAGGGGGATTTGGGTTGCTAGGTTGGCAACTACTGTTTAACACGGTTCCCCAATACGCTGAAAGCTCGCATGGCTTCACCTATAACGGTCATTGGTTAATGGCCTGTTTTATCGCATTTTCGCTCGCTGTTAGTGCCGTTATTTACCGCAAAATTTATTCGCTAAACGGCTCAGAGTCGAGTGTGGTTGCGCCCATTGTTATCTGGTTGCTGATCAATGCGACAATCGCATTTTATTTACCTGGCGCAGGCTTTCTGATTATTCCTGTTGTGTTTGCCTGTGTTTCGTATTGGCTGTGTTTGCGGATTAAATGTACTATCCGATATGGCACAGTATTGCGCTTGCTGTTGTTGCTTTTTACCGTACCAACCGTCGCCATATTAGCGCCACTAATCACCTCCTTGGTGATTGGCTTAGGGTTAAAGTTTCTTTGGCTGGCCACCGTATTATCGGTATTGACCTTTGCTCTCATAGTACCGGTGTTTCAAACCGTAACTGCGCAGCACAACACGCCGTTAAAGGTCGTGCAATGGCTGCTGCTTGCTAGCTCTTTACTAAGTTTTGTCGTCGCCTATTTGCAGCTAGAGTATAATCTACAGCGAAAAAAGCCATCGAGTATTAATTACTTGCTCGACACTCAGAGTGATAGGGCGTATTGGTTGACCAGTAACCACCGCTTTGACAGCTTTATTGAGCAATTTTTTTCATCGCCTCAATCAGGGGATGATTGGTCGCAACAGTTGTATCCTGCCTATCGCTCAAGTAAGGTTCGCTTTTATCAATCGGCGCCGGTTATTCCGGTTGCTACGGCACAGGTGAATGCGACATCGATTGCGAACACCGAAAATCGATATAATGTAACCCTGTCGATCAAGCCACAGCGTTCCGTTAATCTTCTTAAACTCGCGACTAACCAGCCTATTTCGATCCGTGACTTTAGAGTTAATGGGCAGTTGTTTGCACATCAACAACAGCCGAGTAGCGCATCGTTTGAGCAAGGCTTTTTCTTTCAATATACCGTCGCGGACCCAGAGCAAAAGGTGTCTTTGCAAATGACGATTGAGACCAAACAACCACTCGAACTGATACTGTATGAGATAAGCTATGATTTATATCAACAGTTTCAGTGGATAACGCCGCGACAATCTTGGTTAATGGCAGAGCCGTTTATTGTGAACGATGCAATTATCACAAGACAAACCCTGTCGCTTATTGAGGGGCGAGCAAACAATTAACGCGCGCTCAGGTGCGCTGTGATTGGAGATTGTTTTGACTCGCTTTTACCAAGGCTGCGAGCCGAGTAAAAGGTAACACGGTGTGATGGCTAAAGGAGCATAAGGTTAAAGGAACGTCAGGCGCAAGATTGCAAGGCTCACTGATAAGCAGGCTCTGTTGGCCTGTTTATCAGCTCGGTTTAAACGCCAATACATCGGTTTTTAAATGACTTAATATTTGCTCCGCGGTATTGCCTAATGCTTTTTGTTTTAAGCCAGTTCGCCCCACGGTACCGAGGATCACCAATTGGCAATGTAACTGAGCGGCAGTCGATGGAATGACCCACTCCGGTTTACCGGCGTGAATGTGAAAATGTTCGCCAGGAATGTTGTAGGTCTTGGATAATTTGCCAATTTTATTCATCAAATCTGCTTTTACTTTGGCTTCAACTTCATCTTTATACTGAATACCTAAATCTCTTAAAAGCACTGAAAACAACGGCACATAAAGTACTTGTACATTAACGCCAAAAATATCGGCTAGTTTGCGGGCTTGTTCGAGAATGGTGTGGTTAAGTTGTTGTTTATCAGAAAGTTCGGTTTGTAAGTCAACGCAGGCGAGAATGTCGTGGGTGTTGTGCCACTGTTGCTCGCTGACGATATAAATGGGGGCCTGTGTTTCGCGCAGTAAATGCCAATCGGTTGGAGTGTAAAACATCGACTCGCTGCGGTGACCAGTTTTAATCACCATGCTGACATTGTGTTGTTCGACGTACTGATTAACCCAAGGCGCAATGTGTTTTTGCCAGACTATTTCATAAGTATAGAGGTTGTTGTCACAGGTTTGCGCTAACTGATCGTTGGCCTTTTCATCGAGTCGCGCCAATAAACTGTTTTTCAACGCCGAGCCATTGCGCCCTAAGCCGCGTAAGTCTTCGTAATAAAAATAAACAATATGCAATGTTGCACCAAGTGCTTTGGCAATCTTATCGGCCTGCTCAATGGCCGTTACCTGCTCGAAGTTTGGGTCGGCTATAACCAAGATTTTGTCCACTTGTCCTCCTAAGCGCTAAGCACGTGTTATAACTTTATGTTAAAGGTCTACTCAATCAGCGGTTACCGTGTTTATTTTTTGTAAAAGTCAGCGAGCTTATACTGACTATACATGATTGTG
Source organism: Thalassotalea ponticola (assembly GCF_041379045.1). Lineage (NCBI taxonomy): Bacteria > Pseudomonadati > Pseudomonadota > Gammaproteobacteria > Alteromonadales > Colwelliaceae > Thalassotalea > Thalassotalea ponticola. The sequence goes on along the minus strand of NZ_CP166871.1, from coordinate 2,060,663 downwards.
ATAGACAGGCAACGATAATTTTTGCCGCGCTTGAGAAACTGGATCAGACGTTTTATAGTGAATTATATTGAAGTAAACACACTTACCCGCACGCTGTAATAACAAGCTGTTCCAACGCGTGTAGGCTCGTGCTAAACTGAACGTATGACGGGGTGAGTTTACCGCCGTTTTTCGTTCGCTTTTAAAATAGTAAAAGATGAAGGTATCGCCGCGTATCACTACGTAGCGACAACAGTACAATGTAGGGTGGTTCGCGTAACTCGCTAACGCAACGATTCGGCCCAGTGATAAAAATAAAAAGGAAATGAATTTTGTCTACAAATCAGCAGTCACCAGTGATAAAAAAAGCTGTGATCCCCGTAGCTGGCCTCGGTACGCGGATGTTGCCAGCAACCAAAGCAATCCCCAAAGAAATGTTACCTGTGGTAGACAAGCCACTGATTCAATACATTGTAAATGAGTGTATTGACGCCGGTATTAAAGAAATAGTGTTAGTCACCCACTCGTCAAAGAACGCTATCGAAAATCACTTTGATAAGCAGTTTGAACTAGAAACCACATTAGAAAATCGAGTAAAACGCCAACTGTTAGCAGAAGTGCAATCCATTTGTCCTAAGGACGTAACAATTATGCATGTGCGCCAGGGCGAGGCCAAAGGATTGGGACATGCAGTACTCAAAGCTCTGCCTATTGTCGGCGACGAGCCCTTTGCCGTGGTGTTACCGGATGTACTAATTGATGACGCAGCAAGTGATTTGAAAAGCGAAAATATGGCCGCCATGCTCAAGCGTTTTGCTCAAACAGGCGCCAGTCAAATCATGGTCGAGCCGGTGCCTATGGAGCAGGTAAGCAGTTACGGCGTGGTAGATTGTGGCGGTGAAGTACTGCAACCGGGTCAATCTCATGCGATGAGTCAAATTGTCGAAAAACCAGCAGTCGAAGAGGCTCCTTCGAACTTGGCCGTGGTCGGTCGTTATGTTTTGTCCAATGCCATCTGGTCATTGTTAGAATTTACGCCTCCTGGTGCGGGTGACGAAATTCAATTGACCGATGCCATAGCGAGCTTAATGAAGCTAGAAACGGTAGAAGCTTTTCACATGACGGGCAAGTCCCACGACTGTGGATCAAAAATCGGTTATATGAAAGCGAACGTTGAATACGGCTTACGTCACCCCGAGTTAAACGGTGAATTTAAACAGTACTTGCGTTCGGTAATTGAATAACAGCATCACAACACCGCCATGGATACATTAAACTCCTGGCGGTCATTTGCTCGCTGAGTCATTAGCTGCGAGCACCATCCGTTTCAGCCTCTAGTACATTGAAACTTTTCCGCAATTCTTCGGTGTAATCCGCTGTCCACAATACGTGCCAGTTTACCTACTCACCTAAGCTCGGATTAACTGAATTGTCTGTTTTTAGCCATGGCGATGTGAAATACCGAAGGTCGATCTTTTCTTGGCCGTCCCCGCTTTGCATGCGCAAATAACAATTGCGCTTCAAAGCTTAAATTGCGAATGAAATATGGGCTGGCAATGGGGAAGTTGATAGCGATATTGGCGCAAATGAAATCAGTGGTCGACTTGTCAAGTTGTTCGTTAAAAAGGCGGTGATAACTTTGTTGGCGTTGCTCTTTATCACTGCCGAGCTTTAAATAACGCTCGTGTGGTTGAATAAAGTCATCACTATTGGGGGTATCATCATTTGCCGACCTATCGAGTCCTACAATTTCGGCCACGCCGCTGTTGTAACGTAAACTGCTCAATGAAATCTGGTTGTTGATTTGTGGTTGTATTTGGGTTTCTATGTAGGCCATGACTGAGAGTAAATAGCTGTCGGGATCCACCATGCTTGCTTTGTGGCGGCTTTCAAATAGACGTCCTTTTTGCTGATAGCGGCGATTGTAATACTTGCTGTAACTGCTATTTAAAAACTGCATAGCAGAGGGCATGTCAGTATGCGATTGGGCTGATAGCAATAAGTGTATTTGCGCTTGCAGTAAGTGATAAGCGTGTACTTTTACATTGTATTTATCACTCATGTTTGCCAGTAATTGACAAAATTTTTGACAGTCTTGTTGTTGATTAAATACCAAGCGATGTTGGGCGCCTTTGAGCACAATATAGTAGGGGATATTGGCTAGGTAATGACGAGGTTTTCTAGGCATCTTCACTCCATGTAATTTGACTTAAATACGCGATACGAAAATCGGTTAGAGCATCAGTACATGTCTTATTACTCAAGTTACTCCCTGTAACCTCAAGTAACAGCTCATTATACTGAACCTCGCTCTGAGTCATGTCATGCGCTTCGTTCCGTGTTTTGCACAACATTATCCGATACAAGATAGAAGCGTTCAGTGTTTGCTAATCGGTGAATGATTAGCCAATATTGATAACGCGACTATGTTGTGTGGTTATGACGCGTAACAACGTTATAACCATGCCACTCCTTAGCTACTTCCATGTACACAATGCATCCTGCATTGCTCAATCCTTGAGGGCGTCCTGTAAAAGCTGATCCATCAGCCTTTATTTCTCCACAACTCGAAAAGGGGTAAGTCGTGGTTGAAATAGTGTTATTTATTGCGTTTAGGTTTAATTACTTGGTAAAGGTCAACAAAGAGCACCCTAACGATGATATCAGGTTGGTAATAATGGAAGTTATTACAGTGTGCATTGGATGTTTGGGGAGAAACCATGTGATAACGTCCTGTTGTCATTAATCCGTGTCCTTGTTTATATGGTTCGTTGTTCAACTTATTGTTCGAACAACGTTTTTTTACTGCATATAAAAAATGTATAAAGTAATTTTTCGAAAAGCAAATAAAAATCATATAAAAATTAAGGGTTTGGTTTAAGTTGTTGTTTTTAATTGTTTTATTTTTTGATTTTAATGTTTTTTGAAAGCGATTAACCGGTGGCTATTGGTGTCAAAGAAGTGGCTTTCCCAAGGTGCGATTGCGTTGTGTGGTTAGGTCACATGCGTAACTAATAACGCTGTAAATAGTCCATTAATGCCGTCCTTCGGATTCGGTTATTGGATTCGTTTAAAGGTCATTTGTCATTGTTGTTACTCGTTGCTATGGAATAACCATACTTCTCTTGGCGCACCCCCCATAAATTGCTATTAATGCGAACAAAATCTATATCATCAAGAGCAACAACCCCCTAGTAATAGCCCTTTGATAAATCATCTGTTTATCGACTAAATCGGTAGATTTAAATGAGTTTAAAAGAGATGGATTTTAATTTGACAATTAACACTTCAGTTCTAATCTTGAATAGAGGGTGAACAAACTTTGTGCCCGTTCGTATCGTCATCATCCACTTGTTCATCGTGGTATAACCAAGTGGGCGACCAGACGCCGTATTGACGCTGATTAGAGGATAGATTTATGCAAGCTCCCAAGGTATATCACAAACGTATTAAGTTCGTGTTGGGTGCGATTGTGACCGGGTGGTTAATCACCAATATCACATGGCTTGCGCTTGATAACAGCTCGTTGGTACCACTTGTTGTACTTACCTTAAGTACGATAGCAGCGTTGACGGTGTTCTTATCTGAGCCTCGTTAATGTGCATGCAAATGACAGCTTGTCATTACCCCGTATAGGGGCATTGATTAAGACAACACAATGCGTTGTTTAACCACAGAGCAACAGACACTGTTACTTAGCAATAATACCATCGGCAAACATAATTAGCTCGATACAGTCACCACCAAAAACTCGATTTAAGCACGTGATTCAAGGATGAATAATGCGAAATAACCAACGCTCTCTAGCAAGCCAAAGTCAGCCCGAAAACAGCAAAAGCGCCTCGTCAACGTCGTCCAGTAACTCATTACCCCCGTCTAAATCAGCAAATGTGACATCGACCAATGTCAACCCGAGTACTGACCCTATAGTTGGTGCGAGTAACGAGGTTAAAAAAAATAGTCAGCATACAAAGCGCTTGTTTCGCACTCAGGTAATGCAGTCAAAAAATCGATTTTATTGTGATGTCAGCATCAAACAGCCAATAAGCTTTGCGATGCTCACTGCACTACTGATGTTGTTGGTTGCTGTGTGCCTTTGGTACTTACTCAATCATCAATACACGCGCAAAACCCACGTCAGTGGCTATATTCAACCGATACAAGGGTTGGTCACTCTCAATGCTGAACGCCAAGGCTTGATTAAACGAGTCGAGGTAGAAGAAGGTGAAAAAGTCTCTCCAGGTGATGTGCTGATGGTGATTGAGCAGGCGAGATTGAGCCACAATAACCAACAACTAGACAATGTTTATCAAAACCAAATTATGACATTACAGGAGAGCCTTGCTTTCCTTGTCAGCGAACAAAATAACCTGCTAAAGCTGCAACAGCTCAAACGTCAAAGCTTGGCCCTCAATGCGAGTCAAACATCATCGATACTCGATAACGTTAAGCGTCAGTTAACTGCACTGGTAGATAAAATTAATCATGAAAATAAACGGTTAACCAATTTTAACAACTTGCATGCAAACGGCTATCTCGCCAGTGACACATTAATGTTACAAAAGCAAAAGCTGATTTCGTTAGAGCAGCAGCGGCTTGAACTCGAACAGCAAGTATTACAACACCACGCGCAAATAGCCAATATTAACCAGCAGTTAGAGCAACTAGATTACAGCCAAAGCTCGGCGTTGGCAGAAAACAAGCATCAACAGCAGCGGGTCAAACAGCAGCTTAGTGAAGCGATGTATCAACGACAATACAGCGTGGTTGCACAAACATCAGGAACGATCACCAATCTTCGTTATAAGCAGGGGCAAAGCGTCTCTGCTGGCGATCCGTTACTGACTATCGTACCGAGTGATGCAACCATGGAAGCCGTCTTGTTGGTGCCAACGCGCGGTTTTGGTTTTATTGAAAAAGGACATGTGACGCAGTTGAAATATCAAGCATTTCCTTATCAACATTTTGGTATGTATCAAGGCAAAGTCGTCAGTGTTGCCAACGCGGTGATCACACGTGCCGATCACACCATGCCACTCAGATTACAAGAGCCCGTGTACAAAGTAACCGTTGCACTTGATAAGCAAACGGTTAATGCCTACGGTCGTTCAATCGCCTTGCGCCCTGGGATGTTATTGCAAGCGGAAATTGCACTTGATAAGAGAAGCTTAATGCATTGGTTGCTAGAGCCTATATACAGCCTCAAAGGCCGAAGTTGATATGGCAGGTGCCACTTTGTGCTTATTACCTCACCATTTACAATAAATAAAGGATAATTATGTCAACAAACCGCAAGGATGCAGCGAACGGTCTGGCTTTTTTTCAGCGCCGCCGATTACCAGTGATGTTACAAAGTGAAAGCAGCGAATGCGGTTTGGCGTGTTTGGCCATGATCGCAAATTTCTTTGGTTTTAACGCTGATTTAGCCAGCTTGCGTCGCATCGTTAGTCTGTCTCCTAGCGGAGCACGGCTATCTGATTTGATGTCAGCAGCCGATCAACTCAAGTTAACTGGCCGCGCGCTAAAACTGTCGATAACGGATATTCGCAAACTCAACACGCCGTGTATTTTGCATTGGGATTTAAATCACTTCGTCGTGTTAAAGCACTGCGTTAGAGGCGGTGTTGTCATCCACGACCCCGCTATCGGAGAGCAAAAGCTGAGCGTTGAACAGGTGTCAGAACACTTTACTGGTATTGCCCTTGAACTCACGCCAAGTGACGCTTTTACTCAGGCCAAACTGAGTCAATCACTAACGTTATCTGATTTTACCCAGCAAATTACCGGGCTTTGGCCGACGATAACAAAAATACTCGCCTTGAGCGTTATGCTCCAATTATTTGCTATTGCCGCGCCGTATTATCTGCAATTGGTTATAGATGATGTGATTGTTAATCAAGACGACAACCTACTAACTGTACTCGCACTGGGTTTTGCCCTAGTGGCTTTATTTGAATTACTCACCCGAGTTCTGCGCTCAGTGGTGGTATTACACTTTTCAAGTGTGATGAACTTGCAAATGGCAAGTCAGCTCTGCCATCATCTGTTGCGTTTACCCGTGGCATTTTTTCAGCGCCGTCACATGGGAGATATCGTCTCCCGGTTTGGCTCGTTAGATGCTGTTCGTCAACTACTCAGTAATGGTTTGGTTGAGGCATTGGTTGATGGGTTGATGATTGTCGCGGTGCTGTTAATGATGTTTTTGTACAGTGTGAAATTAACCGTACTTGTATTGCTCGCCGTCGTCGCGTACGCGGCATTGCGTTGGTTGTGTTACAAGCCACTAAAACAGCTTAATGAACAACAAATTGTTGCCAAATCAAAAGAGCAAAGCTGCTTTATGGAGAATATTCGCGCTATCGAAACCATAAAGTTGCGTCAATGCGAATCGGCGCGTCAACAAGTATGGTTGAAAAATGTGGTCAGCTATCTCAACTTGTCGATTGAGGTAGGCAAGTTGAAATTGCACTTTACCTGGCTTCACGATGTGATCTTTGCCGCTGAAAATATTGCCGTTGTTTATGTGGCCGCGCTGTGTGTTATCCAAGGACAGTTGAGCCTTGGTATGCTCACCGCCTTTATCGCTTACAAACGACAATTTACCAGTAAAGTAATACTGTTTATAGACCGTGTGGTTGAAATGAAAATGCTTAGTTTGCACTTGAATCGCATTGCTGATATCGCGCTAGCAGAGCAAGAGCCTCACTTTCAACAGCGATCACTTCACCTTAGTGTCGAACCACCTAACATGGCAAAAACGACCTGTGAAGGTGTCGTAACTGGCGCGTGCTTAACCGATGAAAATCAGGTGTACGAGCACCAAACAGCCGAATATCAAACACCGGGATATCGAGTTAACCAAGGGCTCGATAATCAGCGGCAACGGCCTGTATTAGCGGTCAGTAATTTGGCTTTTCGCTATCACCAACAACAGCCGTTTTTATTTGAAAACGTATCGTTTTCAGTATTTCCAGGTCAATGTATCGCCATTACCGGAGCATCGGGTAGGGGAAAAACAAGCTTGTTGAAACTGCTCATGGGTCTAGAACAGCCGAGTCGTGGAGAGGTGTGTTATCTGGAGCAAAACATTGAACACGTCGGAATTGGTACATATCGGAGCAAACTCGCCGCGGTATTACAAAACGATCAGCTGATCAGCGGCAGTTTAATCGACAACATCACGTTTTTTAGCGAGCAGGTTGATCTACCTCGCTTGCACGAATGCCTTGCGCGATCTCAGTTACTCGACGAGATAAAGCGAATGCCTATGGGATTAGAAACATTAGTTGGTGATATGGGCAGTAGCTTATCCGGTGGACAAAAGCAGCGCTTGCTATTGGCAAGAGCGCTATATCAACAACCTGAAATACTATTTTTAGATGAAGCGACGTCTCACTTAGACAGTGAAAATGAAATGTTAGTCAGCGATGCCATAAAGAGTTTAGACACGACCCGCATAGTGGTCGCCCATCGCATAGAAACCATTATTCAGGCCGATGTTATTTTAACACTCACCGAGCAAGGCGTAATCGATGTCACGGAGAAAATGAAATCACCTTGTATTGATTAGCACTCGCCTTGCTGAGGTCATTGCGATGATCAAATGTCGTCGCTGATTTGTTAGATGAGATTGACTAATTTTGTTAAATACTTGCTAAATTGTCATTATAGTGGAATGATTTATGAGAAACCTAGGTCTGTATAACAGATCCACGGGAAACGCAGTTTACCCAAGCTAAAAGTGACATATACGCTAGTGCCTGTTGATGTTTTTGTAGTGTAAACCACTGCAAAAACAGACAGTGATAGTTAACAGCCCCTAGTACCGTGATAAGTCACGTAACTTTATAACATTTAGGAAGAAGACAATGAACGTATTGAAACAATATTTTGTCACAGCGGCATTGAGCGCTTTATTATTAACCGTGTTTGCAAGCATGCCAGCGAAAGCCGAGGTAAATCCGTTTGATAGCCAAGACGTGGTTGCATCAACTGATTTTGACGGTCACCAAAAAGGCAAGTGTGGCGAAGGCAAATGCGGTGAAGGCAAAAAAGGCAAGTGCGGCGAAGGCAAATGCGGTGAAGGCAAAAAAGGCAAGTGTGGCGAAGGCAAATGCGGTGAAGGCAAAAAAGGCAAGTGCGGCGAAGGCAAATGCGGTGAAGGCAAAAAAGGCAAGTGCGGCGAAGGCAAATGCGGTGAAGGCAAAAAAGGCAAGTGTGGCGAAGGCAAATGCGGTGAAGGTAAAAAAGGCAAGTGCGGAGAGTAAGCTTTTCTTCGTGCTGTAAACAACAGCATCGCTTCACAACCAGATGAAAAGGGGACCTCGAGTCTAATGCCGATCAGTTAAGAAAATGATCGGTTGACCGATCTAAACGATCATGCAAAATCCGTAATCAGTTTTCTGATTACGGATTTTTTTATGCAACTTTCTACCGCTCTCGACTCAATTAACCACTTTAGGCCTAGCCAAGTCGAAACATTAGCTGATTTATTACCACTTGAGTTGATTGAAGAAGCATATGAACTGACAGAAACGGTCACCTTAAGAAAACGTAAGCTCACTCTAGAGTCTATGGCGTGGTTATTGATTGGAATGGCTATATACAACGATAAATCGATGGCTGACGTTGTAAACATGCTAGATATAGTAGATAGAGATGGAAAACCTTTTGTTGCTCCTAGCGCTTTGACTCAGCGTCGCAAGAATCTTGGCGAAGCAGCTATGAAAGCTTTATTTGACTGTACACAAAAACGTTGGAACAAAGAAGCTAAGCACCCTCATTGGAATGGATTAACCTTGCTTGGAGTCGATGGTGTTGTATGGCGGACAGACGACTCAAAAGAAAACAACAGCGCATATACGAAACCGACTAACACACAATACCCTCAAGTGAGAATGGTGTGCCAAATGGAATTAAGTAGCCACTTAATTACAGGAAGCGCGTTTGATGATTATACCGTGAATGAGATGGTATTAGCCGAGAAGCTAATAGAATCGACACCCGATAACAGTCTGACATTATTTGATAGAGGGTTTTATTCTCTTGGGCTATTGCATAAATGGCAATCTACAGGAAATGAAAGACACTGGCTAATACCACTGAAGAAGAACCTTCAATATGACGTTATCAGAAGCCTTGGTCGTAATGACAAACTGGTTCGACTGACCTCAAATCCCAGAGCGAGGAAGCTGTGGCCAGAGCTTCCGAACGATATTGAAGTAAGGTTGATTACGCGAAAAATAAACGGCAAAAGTCAAAGTGTACTCACGTCAATGATTGACCCTATGCGATATCCTTCAGCCGATATCGGCGATTTATATAGCCATAGATGGGAGATTGAACTTGGATATCGAGAGCAAAAACAATATATGCTTGGCAATAGGTTAACGCTGAGAAGCAGGTTGCCAGAGCTTGTAAAGCAAGAACTCTGGGGAATACTTCTGACTTACAACCTAATTCGATATCAGATGGTAAAAATGTGTCAAACGCTCAAAGGGAATTACCTTCCATACCAGTTGAGCTTCAACGGAAGTTTGGCGCATGTAATGCGGCTACTCGTCGGATTACCGTACTCTTCACCAGGAGCGATTCCACGCCAGCTTAAGCACTTCTACTCCATGGCTGATAGCCTAATACTGGAGCCACGGCGGGGGAGAACATTTCCAAGAACCGTGAAACCAAGACCAACACGGTACCCTAAAAATAAAGATGCCGCTCACCTTAAGTGAACGGCATTAGACCTCGAGTCTCCTTTTTTGTGCTTATTTTACAGCGCAACTCGCACTGTTAAAAGTGGCAATCACCTCATTCGCTGTGTCGGGTCAGATAGGGGATCATATCCTTAACATACAGTAAGACGAGAATTAGGTGCGTAAAATTACAACACCATGCAACCTACCTGATCACGGGGTAATTGCACAACTAGGTTAACTGTTGGTAAATGCAATGTTGCACCGATTTTTGATTTTTGTTGCATTTCAAATCATCCAATAAAAACAGTTGGTTAAAAAGTAATCGATCAGTTCGGTTTTTCGTTAATTTTTTTATTGATCTATATCAAGCTTTTGCTTAATCGTGTATTATCTCGCCGAAATTTGTTTGGGAGTTCGATACAATGTCACACGATAATTTTAAAGAAGCTTCGTCGAAGCGCCACTTATTTGCAGCATTAGTAGCCCTAGTTGCTATGCCATTATTGCCTATGCTGATGGGATGGTATACCTACCTGTAATCGCTACAAATAATTAATCGCTGTAAAAAAGGAATTAGGATGACAATGCACGTTTTATTAGTTGAAGATAACGCCAAAGTTTCAGCTCAACTTGAAGCGGCGTTAACCAAGGCTGGTTTTCATGTTACAACAGCAATTAATGGATTAGATGGATACAACAAGGCACAAAAAAACGCATTCGATGTGTGTGTTGTAGATCATTTAATGCCATTAATGGATGGTCGACAACTATTAAAAAACCTAGCTGGTTTACACCAATATAAACCAACGTATTTAGTATTTATGTCAACGCAAGAGGTGAAAGTGGTTGAACAAATTCCAGAAGTAGAATTTGCTGATACCATTATCTCGAAACCCATTAGTGACGATGATTTTATTTCCGTCATGACATCTCTTATCGACCAGTCAACACTCAAGCACTCGACCGAAGTGGCTTAGTGAGTAAAAGGCGTACTTAGGTACGCCTTTTTTGATTGTCGACGTAGAAACAACAGCGAAAACATCCCCATATTCACATCGATGTAGCGTGTTTTACTTCAGCAAAAAGCACCTCACTGACCAAGTTCAATGTTTTGTTTAAACTACTGAATCAGTTCGTTTGCGTTCGTTGAGCTATGATGAAAAATAAATACATCGTCGTATTTTGCATTCGGTAACCGGTCAAAATTACCAGAATTGTGGTGATTTAATCGCTTTTGCGACAATAAAGTTCGCTTTAATGTAATCGTGACTATAAAATTTGCGTTAAATCTATTATCCTTTTAATCAAACTTTTAATAGACATGTAAGCTATGACCGAGCAAGAAATTAAGTACCTTAAAAGCGTCATCTATGACGTGCCAGATTATCCTATTGACGGTATCATGTTTCGTGATATTACCGGCATTTTAGACGACGCTAAAGCGTTCCTGTTTTGTATTGATCATTTGAAGCAAAAATACCAGAACATGGGAATTACCAAGGTTGTTGGCACTGAAGCACGCGGTTTTCTGTTCGGTGCACCGTTGGCCTTAGCTTTAGGGGTGGGTTTTGTTCCAGTGCGAAAGCCTGGAAAGCTACCACGAGAAACGTATTCACAAACCTACGATCTTGAATACGGTCAAGACACTCTTGAGATCCACCAAGATGCGTTGACCAAAGATGACAAAGTACTGATGATTGATGATTTGCTCGCAACTGGCGGTACCATAGAAGCCACCACCAAGTTAATCCGCAGCGTTGGTGCATCGGCAGAGCACGCTGCTTTTGTCATTGGATTACCCGATTTAAAAGGGCCAGAGCGTTTAGCGGCGTTAAACGTCGATGTGTATACCATGGTTGATTATCAAGGCGACTAGCCTGAGTATCGACTCTCATTAGAATAATAACAAACTAGGGTTGTAAAATATGAGCTATCAGGTGCTTGCCCGAAAGTGGCGTCCGAAAGACTTTTCTCAGTTGATGGGGCAGGAGCACGTTGTCACTGTGTTAACAAACGCATTGAGTCAACAACGCCTGCATCACGCCTATTTGTTTACCGGAACACGAGGTGTGGGCAAAACCACTATCGCTCGTATTTTTGCCAAAAGTCTAAATTGTGCCGAAGGTGTAAGCGCCAACCCTTGCGGTCAATGCGATGTTTGCCAAGATATTGATCTCGGTCGCTTTGTTGATTTACTTGAAATTGATGCCGCCTCGCGTACCAAAGTTGATGATACTCGAGAGATCTTAGACAACGTTCAATACGCACCATCTCGCGGTCGCTATAAAGTATACCTTATCGATGAAGTACACATGTTGTCAAAGAGCAGCTTTAACGCGCTGCTAAAAACGCTTGAAGAGCCACCGGAACACGTAAAATTTATTCTGGCGACTACTGACCCGCAAAAACTGCCAGTAACCGTACTGTCACGGTGTTTACAATTTCATCTCAAAGCGTTAACCCCGCAACAAATCGAACAAAAATTAGTAGAGATTTTAGAGGCCGAAAACGTCACTTATGACCACGATGCCCTTGCCTTGTTAGCCAAAGCCGCTCGCGGTAGTATGCGCGATAGTTTGAGTTTAACTGACCAAGCAATCGCTCAAGGACAAGGACATATTGTTGCTGCTAATGTGGTGCAAATGTTAGGTGGGGTTGATCAAAACTGGGTTTATAAAATTGTTATTGCTCTGCTCAAACAAGATTCACAAGAGTTATTGCAATTGAGTCAATCTATTGCCTCTTATGCTCCCAATTATCATCGCTTATTAGCCGAGCTACTGCAGCTGTTACATCAAGTCGCACTTTGGCAATTGGTGCCCAATGGCGTTGATGTTGATAAACAAAAGGCAACATTGATTGACAAGTTTGCTCGGGCAATGGCACCAGAAGATATTCAGTTGTATTATCAAATTGTCCTCAATGGTCGAAAAGACTTGGCTTATGCCGGTGATGAGCAAAGTGGTTTTGATATGGTGCTGTTGCGTTTATTAGCGTTCAAGCCGGCACCGGCAAACGCCGAGGCGTATGTGGATGCAAATGAAGATAGCGCGCAAAACACCAGTTCAGAGCAAGCTGTGAGCCTCATGGGCTCTCAAATAAGCCAACAAGAATCACAGGGTAATACGGCTGTTGACGATCACGAGCAACCGTCAACAAGCCAAAGTGAAGCTGCTGTAACGGCACAACCTGCGTCAGGCAATAACGAAACAAGCACATCGCATTCAAGCCAACCAGCAGATGTCTTCAATGCAGCCAAGTTACGCGCTAGTTCGGTTGAGCAATTACAAACAGAGCAGCAACAGCTTGAGCAATTGGCGAATGAGCAACGGGTAAGCGCTCCATCAACAGCTCAGACTGCTGCGCCGCAGGCTGTGCAAACAAAACACCCAGAGCCACAGCCAACAGCACCGACAGATGAGCGAGAACTGCAAAATCGCACCAGCGATATTGTCGATAATGCACATGCCGGAACCGAACAAGCTCTTGATGCAGATATTGAAAAAATGTTAGCGACTCGCAATATGCTGCGCAGTCGTCGTCAAGCAGTGGGGGACGCAGGAAAAAAGTCACAACAAGCAAGCGCCAAAACACCCAGTCAGATAGCGACTGACACGGCACTTGCTGATGACTCAACAACGACTCTAGAACAACGCGCTTCGCTAACAGAGCAAGACGAGCCGTCGCAGCCGATTCAACAAGATAGCAGTCGCGATGATACGCCGACAGGGCGTAAAGATGTGCAAGTAACACAAGACGCGTCGATGCAATCGCAATCGACAAACCAGCCCCAAGCCGAAACGACTGACGAGCAAGTACCGCTGAGTTTGCGACATTCAAGTGAGTTTAACCCAACCGATATTGACCCGTCTGCGATTCGAACGGCAGATCAAATTGATAAATGGGCCAATACCATTGAAGCTATGGGGTTATCAGGGCGCGTTAGACAATTGGCGATAAATGCCGAACTTGATCTCAGCAGTAACGAACAACGCTTGGTGATAAATTTGGATAGCCAATGGGCGCATCTTAATTCTCAAGCGGTGATTAATAATATCAGTAACAGCTACAGCCAATTAACCCAACAGCCTTGTGAAGTGATTATCAACACGATTGAATCGCCACAGGCAACGCCGTTTGTTATTCAACAGGTAATTAACGACAAGCGATTGCAATGGGCCAAGCAAATTATCAACAATGATGCCTTTGTTGAAACACTAAAGAATGAGTTTCAGGCCTTCGTTGATGAAAACTCGGTTATGCCGTTATAGTGTAAACATTCGCAGAACACTGTAGATCAAAATATCTGGATTCTGCCCTTAACCTTATTGGCAAGGGCAGTTATAATGACCACAGACATTCGATGCTACCGCATCATTTATTGTATTGGAGAAGATCAATGTTTAAAGGCGGCATGGGCAATATCATGAAGCAAGCCCAGCAAATGCAAGCGAAAATGGAAAAAGCGCAAAAAGAAATTGCCGAAATGGAAGTAATCGGCGAATCAGGCGCAGGCATGGTTAAAGTGACAATGACCGGTAGCCACAACGTTCGTCGTATCGAAATCGACGAAAGTTTGATGGAAGACGACAAAGACATGATTGAAGATTTAGTTGCCGCGGCATTTAATGACGCAGTGCGTCGTGTTGAAGAAACGTCGAAAGAAAAAATGGCAGCCGTTACTGGTGGAATGCAAATGCCACCTGGCATGAAAATGCCTTTCTAGATGCAAATTACTGAAAAGTAAGCTTATTTGTTTTTATTTTGTGTCATGGGACATCCATGGGACAAGAAAAATGCCAAATTATGAAAAAAGCTCAGACGACAATCTGAGCTTTTTTGCTTTTATGATTGGATATTTTTACTAAGTTAACAGGAGATTTGTCCCAGTTTATCGGCAAGCTTGTTAATATAGTTAGGATCTTGACCTGGAATCCATTTAGCGTAAACGGCGCTTATCATATCCCAGTTTTTGTGACCCATTTGTTGTGCTAGCCAAGCGGGGTTGGCTCCGGCCATTAACATGCGACTGGCGTACGTATGCCGTAACTGATATGCCGGACGATACGAGAGGCTTGCTTCGTTTAACCACATTTCTTTCAGGCGATCTTTAATGGTTAGTTCTGTGTAATCGATTGTTAAGCCATATTGACATCAGCTCGGTATAATCAGTGATTTTGCAGTCAACATGAAAAAGTGACATTCAACTTACCAAATTTTATTCCCTAAACAATCAAATTCGTTCACTAATTAATAACTCAACATTCCTTCTCGTTACCGGCGTCACTCAAGATACGTCTTTGACCTGAGAAATAGAAATTTTGGTTATTGCGTCAGGTATTTCAGATGGGAAAATATTTCAAACGATATTAATCGTTCGGCATCAAAAGTAACAAAGCACGGAGGGAACAGAAATACAGGCGAGTTAGACGACCTAGATATTCCTGAGTTGATTCCCCAAGGTAATCATGTGAACTGACGTATGTCAGCTGTTACTGGCAGGGGCTTTTACTAAGCGAGATAGTTTATTTAAAAGGGAGGGGGGAAGTGGTCAGTTAAGCACTAGGACAAGGCTCGTTTTGTTATTTAATGAGTTAGTAAAATTATACAAGTTTGTGAAAAGTCCACGCGCTACTAATTCTTGGAATAATGCATTCATCAAAACAAGCGAGGAATGCAGCTATGAATACAGCGGAAGAGTTACACCCCGAAACTTTCCACGAACTACTAGACAAAGCGCTAGAAAACGCAGGGTTTTCTACGCTTAAGCATATGACGCATATACGTAATTTAGAAAACATTTTAAAATACGGATTACACAGCCATGGTAACAGTTTTCAAACAGAAGACATTAGCAACCAAACTGTTAATGATCGTCGTTCACGCCGTGATCCTTTTTTTCATCGCTCCTTGCATGACTACGTACCGTTCTATTTTAACCCTCGTAATGCCATGTTGTACAAGACACAACGAGAGTATGGCCAAGATATTATTATTCTTGGATACAGCCCTGAACTGCTGCTGCAGAATGAAATCCTTGTGACAAACGGTAATGCTGCCTGCGATGATACTTTGTATTCGCACAATTTTAACTATTTGTTCAAGATTGATTGGAAGACTGTATTTTCAAGCAGTTGGTGCTACGATGGTCTGTGTGACCATAAGCGCAAGCAAAAAATGATGGCTGAGGCGTTGATTCCAGCGCCACAAGGTCTTGGCAAACACTATCTGCGCACCATTTATTGTCAAACCGAGTACGTTAAACGTATTATTGAAAAGCACTTTTCACTTGGCCACATTAGGGTGGTGTGTAAACCGTCGTTATTTTTTAAGGGGTAAGTAATGATTGCAATGAAGAAAGGTAATATTTTTGCCTCAAAATGCGACACCATAGTTAATACTGTTAATTGTCAAGGTGTGATGGGCTCAGGTATTGCTTTGGAGTTTAAGCTGCGTTACCCAGAAATGTTTGAAAAGTACCAAGAGCTATGTAAAAGCAAGAAAATTCAGATAGGGAAATTGTGGAATTATACGGCTCCATCAGAACGTTTTGGCTTTAAGCATATTTTAAACATACCGACAAAAGATAATTGGAAAATGCCGAGCAAACCTGAGTACGTAGAGCTAGCATTACATAAATTTGTCGGTACTTATAAAAAAAGCCCGTACACAAGTGTCGCTTTTCCATTACTAGGCGCGGGGCGCGGTGGGCTTGACGAGAAAGAGATAATTGACATGATGTATCATTACCTTGCTGATTGTGATATCGACATCGAGATATGGCAGTTCGATGCCAAGGCTAAAGATGATTTATACGCTACATTGCAACAAGCGATTGATACGCAACCGCTAGAGTTATTAAGGCAACAAATCGGCCTCACAGAAAAAACGTGGGACAAAATCTATCAGGCCACTTTATTAGAAAAAGTAAACAGTATTACGGCCATTGGTGCTCAACCCGGTATTGGTGAAAAAACACTGGATAAGTTAATTCACTTTTGTGCACCTCCTCAGTTAAGGTCAAATCAAACGCTGTTTTAGGCGACCTTGTAACTCGTCTTGTAAATGTCGCAAAAACATTTACAAGACAAGCCATTTTCACATGTTTATTTTTTTAGCTCTCAATATCGCTTCTGGCTTCATAATAGCCGTATCAGAACAAGTTACGGGATACATGTGAACTACGCAGCTACGTCATCACGCTTTTCACAGCCAGTGAATACTACTTGGCAGCCAAAATCGCTAAATAGAACCGTTGACCTATCGAGTTGGAAAAGAATAATGAAACGAGCGTGCCCTAATCTAAAAAAAAGGGATATCGTCTACCTAAACCGAACCTATTTTGACCTTGCACAAAAGCAAAAAATATACGAGCGCACCGGTTACAAGGTGATAAACATTACTGGGAATGGTGAAGCGATTTGGCAATGAGGGCAAGTTGTTCGAATGGACGAACAACAATACTCGGAGAATTAAATACAGTCACTTCAGGGATAGCATGCCGACCTGTTAAGTGGAGAATTTCTGCGATAGATTAGATTTCATATTGAATTAGCGAATAATGATGTATGTTCTTGGCTATATTAGCGTTAATTAGTGGTATTTCCCACAAATAACACGAAGCCGTTCTAACTAATTGATAATTAATTGCAAATCCTGTTTATATTCCGGATTGACAAATAGATGTCAATCCTTATTATCTAAATCAGGGGTTGTTGTTTAGTGGGTTCCGTCACAGGCAGCAATGAGCGATCTACAGTCATTCAGCTTTTAGCTGATTTGATTGCATAGTCTAAAGGCGAACAGTTCGTCAACTACAAACAAGTTAAGTTGCAAGGAGGCATTTGTGAAGGATAAAGAAAAAATTGCAGTATTTATTGATGCCGATAACGCGCCAGCGAAAAAGATAGATAAAGTGCTATCAGAGTTAGCAAGATATGGCGTGGTCAATATTCGAAAGGCATATGGAAATTGGAAAAATCAAAATTTGAAGCCTTGGGAAGATGTACTGCATGAGTTTGCTATACAGCCAGTTCAGCAGTTTGACCTGACTAAGGGGAAGAATGCCACAGATATGGCATTGGTAATTGATGTGATGGATGTCCTGTACACAAAAGACATTGATGTTATTTGTTTAGTATCCTCCGATTGCGATTTTACTCCACTGGTAACTCGTTCATTGGCAGATGGCAAGTTCGTTATTGGTTTTGGTGAACGAAAAGCGCCATTAGCTTTCGTAAATAGTTGCTCTCGTTTTCTTTACCTAGAAGAAGAGACGGAAAAAGTATTACCCATTCAAAATCAAGCCAAGAATATCAAAAGTGACACAAAGTTAATTAACTTGTTAAGGCAAGCAATTGAGGCCGTCGAAGAAGATGATGGTTGGGCTATGTTAGGGCCAATTGGCACTCACATTTCTAATCATGCATCCTTTGACCAACGTAATTACGGCTTTAAAAAATTGAGTGATTTATTCCAAGCGATTGATCTATTTGAAATGAAGAAAACAAACGGCTCAGTTTTATGGGTGAGAGATAAAAAGAAAGCCAAACAAATTAATAAGTCACGGCAAGTAACTCAGCAAGGCTGCGCGTTAGCTTAAGGCGTTACTGAAAATCTGCTTTCTTAATTTCATGTTTTCATTGATTCACACCAATAACTCAGGATGGCACGTTTGCGCCGGTTGGCGATATAGCGTAAGTTGTTGATGAATTGACGTAGCGGTCTACGGTCGTTACGAGCGAGGAACGGAAATTTGAATAAAGCTCCTTCGTCGCTAATTTTAGCCAAGCTTAATACGCTCCATATTGAGGCGTTAACTCTACAGGGAGACAAACATCAAAATCCGAGAAATAATTATTAATGATAGGAGTGTTAAAGAATTTGTCCGTAGGTTCAGTGAAGATATATCAGAGGTAATTAATAATTTTGAAAGATCTGAGAAAATCTTTGAGAATGAATATAGTGATTCGACTGAATCAACATTGTGGGTAAGAGAATATCTTTTTCTTTGCTTTGAATCTCAAATTTCCGGACTTCGGTTACTTACTGAAGGTTTTGTCAATGCCGCTGGAAATACATACAGAATTTCTTATGAGGCTCTAGCAATGTGTATGTTATTAACCGCAGATACAAAAGTTAAAGTTGGTAGAGGAAACCAAGAGAGATTTATCAATTTTTATGATGCATATTGTTCGAAAGATAAATCAGCTTCACCACATAATGCTATTGATATAGTAGTGAATAATTCTGATACTGTTGGTTTAATACAAGGTTCTATTTGGCTTAAAAAAGCGAAAGATTTTTATAACGGTTATTCCCATGCGTCGAGTTTGGCTTTTTCATCTCTTGCTATTAAGAATGGCCGTTCGATTGTAGGGGGCGGGTATAACCCAGAAAAGGATAGTATCTATTATAACCACTTACAATTTGCTAAACGTTTCTCATTTCAACTTCCCGAGTTGATAAGCAGTATAGCGAAAAGAGACTTAACAAAGCTAGTCAAATCGCCGATATAAGATATGGGAGGATTCGAAATAAATTGCTCGCCTTTGCTGGCAGCGTTGACATGACGAAATCATCATATATTAGCAATTGCTAACAGGCCGAGTTTGGCACAAAGCAGTCATTTGGCCCCTTTTAAAAAGCGAACACGCAACCGTCGTCATCCTCACTCTTCTTGTTGTTTATCGGGACATATTCACACTTAAAAGCGGCGTTGAGCAACATTTCTAATGAAAAATCAGCTCCTGTTGGTGAATGCTCAAGAGCACGCATCCAACCCAGGTATTGATGCAAATAGGCAGTACCAACTCCATGAAACCGCGCCATCCACGTTTTTAACCTAGACATGTAATTGTTAACATTCTGGATGTGATATACGCGCTTTATAACACGAGTCCCCTGAGAGGTAATACTTCTGTAGTGTTTAATACCATGAGCTTTGGCGAATGACTTATAAACTTGGCTTCCATCGGTGCAGAGGATTGATTCATCGGTGATAATTGGCTCTAGCGCCCCGTGTATTTCTTGATTGTTTGGCGCATCGAGAACAAAGTCTGTAAGCCCTCCATTTCTATCGCGCACGATTAAGACAGGTACTTGATCATCTCGAAATTTTTTGTTGCCGAGACCGCCTCGCTTCCTGGCCGGACGGTCATGAATGGTTTGATTTCCTTTAAAAGATTCAAGAAAAAATGTTTCGTCACACTCAACTATTCCAGCGACTTCACTAGTTTTATCATGTGTTGGCCCAGCCAGAAATCGATGTCGCCACCTAAATGCTGTACTTACAGCAACATCTAGTATCTCAGCCACGCGCCAAAGAGGAAGAGCATCAAACATACAATCCAAATTTTTTTCCCATAGACTGCGCTTTCTCAAGCGCGCCAATGGCGTTTTGGTTAACGCGTTAAAGGTTTTTAGGCAAGCTTTGCATTTGTAACGCTGTAGCCCAGAAGCACTGCCATAGCGCTGCACATGCTCGCAATCGCAGTGAGGGCAAAGGATGTCATCACCTTTGCATTTATCAATTAGGAGGCTAATTCCTCCACGATTAATCTCATCATTTAAACGGTGTTGAAGTAAGTGCTTTTGATTGTTTGTTAGCTTGGGAACTTCTCTGAGGAGCTGAGTGAAAAGGTTGAGCTTCATTTCGAGTCATTAAGTGGCTAAAAAGTACAGTATATTATAGACCAATTTACGTGATCCATAATTAACGCTAATATAGCCATGTTCTTACAGTATGTCATTAAAACAAAGTTCAACAACGTTGGGTATTTTGGTTTCTTTTATAACCCTATTTTTTAACATATTGTTATAATTTGAAAAATTCATTAGGGAGTGGAAATGTTGCGCGCGTTCAAGGGGTAAGACTACTCCCATATCAACGTCTTGCTTATGTAATTTGAGTATTGTATGTTTGTTGTAAACAGTACTTAAATGAGAAAAAATGACTATACATATCAATCTTTTATCGGCACAAACAATCCCCAATACCATCCCCATTTTGGCGATGAAACCGTCGGTTCAAAAAATCTATTTGGTTGTTGCTGGTAATGATTTTGTGGGTAAAGCTCAGCACTTAAAGCAATTTTATAAACGCAATGATATTGATGACGTAGAGATTTTCTCTTGCCCTGATGCTAATGACTACTATTCATTACGCTATAAAGCCAAAGAGTTATTTGACAATATTCAGGCTTTTTATCCTGGCCAGCAAGTTATTTTAAATGCAACGTGTGGTACAAAGCCGATGTCATTTGCGTTTGTTCGCCAGTTTGATGATCCTAGCGAAAATAGCTTAGCTATTTATGTCGCCGCAAACAGTAACCAAATCATTTTCTTGTCTGACTCAGATAAGCTCAAAAACGTTGATACCAGTTCGGTCATGACGATAGATGATTACCTTTACCTCAATATGTTCCAGCTTCAAAAAAAAACCGGTACCAGTTGCGACGATGACGTGCAAGCAAGAGCGTCAATTACTAAATCTATATTACAGTTAGCGACAGAGTACCCAAAACTCATAAGCTTAATAAACCATTTGGCTCAGAAGTCTTGCTTTAATCGGCCGTCGTATTTTCAGCCAATGGTGCCGTTGGCGAATACACCTCGCGGCACGGTTGCAGAATTGTTTGCCATTCTTGAGTACCAAGGACTAATCCAATATACCGATACGTCGATTACATTTGATTCACCTGAAGTTGCTCGGTACATTGGTGGTGGTTGGTTTGAAGAGTTGATTTATCTAGCCGCGATAGAAGCACAGGTAGAAGAGGTTGCCCTCAACGTGACGGGTAAGCTAATTAGCGATGATGGTGAGATATCGTCGGTTCAAAACGAACTGGACGTTGTTTTATTACACAATAATCACATGATGATAGTAGAAGCAAAAACAGCCAATTGGGAAAATTCAGTGTCTTCAGGGCAAGAAGCGATGTCCAAATTAGATAGTTTGAGCCAGCAATATGGCGGTAGCGATACTAAAGCTCTTATTGCGATATTCTATCCGTTACCTGAACAAGTCGCTCAACGCATCGAGTCCATAAGACATTTATCGGCTTTGCATGTTCAAACCTATGAGCAACTTGTTGAGACGTTCAAAAACTGGAAACATCAAAGTGATCGTACAACTTTCTAATTATTTAATAACCGTTTTTGTATTTTTTAAAGCCTCCACCATCGGAGGCATTTTTTGTGACGCCAATACACATCAGCCCCTTCCAAAGCGTACGTTTAATTTGACAAGTTTGTCTTAGCACTACGCCTGTTCTTTATTTGCCACAATACACGCAAAGCAACGCGAGATATTACACCATGAACAACAGCGAATATTTAATAGCCAAGAAACAAGTCGTTTGTAAGCTCAATAGGAGCGGCATAAAAGCTAATCAGCTAGATGCAGCCGAAGTTGATTTGCTAATCGCACAGCGCATTGATGAAAAAATGAAAGCGTTGAACTCAGAGTTGTTGCATCGAACATTGGGCTATGTTTTGGTTTGTGGATCTCGTCGCAGAGAATGTTAATACACTTGAGTCAAATTTGAAAAGTGTTGGTATTGGTGGTGCTACAGGCGTAGCCGTAAGTCTCTTATTTGGAATTTAACATGGGATAATTTTTCATTTTTTTTACTGAAAAAGCGTTATCTCAAATGTTAAAAAACCAATGGTTTGATTGTTAATACTTGTTTTTATTTTAATTATTGGGTTATCGTTAGTTGAAGATCTTGCTCGTACTGCACTCATACCGATCTGGTTTGTTTTGTTGATTAAGTGGGGTGGATTTAGTGTCGCAATCGTAATGATTGCTAAACGAATGGCAGAAATACGTTTTGGTTTTACCTGCGGGGTATTCTTTGGTAACAAACTCGGAGCTAAACAACGTTGTGAGAATGACCTTGTTAATAAACCGTTATTACTAAGGCGAAAAGATATCTTGGCTAATAAAGTATAGCCACAAGCAATAATCTCAGTTCGGACACTACAACCGTGTTTGTTCACAAATTTACAAAGCAGTTTACGGATTTAACAGCAGAATGAATAAAACGTTATTTGTTAGTCGTCACCTGGCGACCATTGAATGGGCAAAGGTCAATGGTCTTAATATTGATGCTTGGGTGGAACATTTAGATGAGTCAGTGGCTTTAAAGCCTGGCGACCATGTAATTGGAACGTTGCCGATTAATATAGTAGAGAAACTAAACTCTCAAGGTGTGACATACAGCCATTTTAGCTTAGATATTAAAAAAGACTTAAGAGGTAAAGAACTGACAATGGAACAGCTCTTGTCGTGTCAACCAAGGCTAGATAGCTACTCCGTTACTCGGAATTTATGATGACAAACACAGGGAACCAAAGATGATTTATAGCTATTTATTTGAAGCAAAATCGATTCAAAGTTATTTGTTTGCATCGAATAAAATGAAAGATGTTATCAGCGCAAGCGAGCGTTTGGATAATCTAATTAACGCACACGATCAGAGCTTGTTAGCTAAGGTACTCGATGCCGCAGACTTGTCGCATGATCTTTACGACCCGCAAATGAAAGATAGTGATGGTGTGATTCATTTTGTTCGTTGTAAAGGTGGTGCATTCTACAGTTATTGCAGTATAGAAGAACCACTCAATCGTTTAAGAAGTATTTGGACACTGACCTTACAACAACTCTTTCCATCCTTGACCCAGTGTGATGCGGTAACCAAAGGTGCAACGTTACAAGAAGCTCTTAAGCTAGGTCATGAGCAATTGTCTCAAGATCGTAATTTACCTCAAGTGAGCTACCCCGTTTCCTTAGCTATTTCGGAACGAGCACCATTGACGGGTAAGCAGGTAACTGCTGAGGTATATGATAGAAGCGCTAAAACGTTGGTCGATGCCGATGTTGAACTACATAGAGCGTATTATGAATCTGCAGGTATCGCGCATAACTCTCCCTTGCAAGAGCGCTTCACCCCCGAGGCCCATATTGGTGAGTATCAATATGAGCAATCATTCGAACACTTCCAAAAACGCGATCTCGCATTGGTGCACATCGACGGAAATGGCTTGGGGAAACTGCTCATTGCACTCAAGGAGCAACTGAGTCATGCAACGGCAGAGGAATATAGGCAGGCATTCAGGCTATTTTCTGATGCAATTGAAACTGCGACCATCACTTCAGCAAGAAAGGCGACAAAAAAAGTCTCGCCATTAATAAGATCTGATAATCAGCTCATGGCAATGCGACCCATCGTGCTAGGCGGTGATGATGTCACGCTATTTATTAAAGCCGAAGCTGCTGTAGATTTTGCGAGAGAGTTTTGTCAGCAATTTAGTCAGGCTTCAAAAGTGCACCTAGCACCACTAGTTAAATTATATCCTGCTATACCAAGCGAACTTAGTGCTAGTGGTGGCATCGTTTACCACAAGGTTAATCATCCTTTTTCAACTATGCATCACCTCGTTGAGGGAATGTGTAGCTACGCTAAGTCACTGACCAAATTAACAACAGATGAACAACCTATTGGACCCGCAACACTCGGTATCCTTCGTGTTGGTACGGTCTCTCAAAATAATGCAGATAGTCTCCTCGAGCATAGCTTACACGCGCGCTTGATGCTAAAAGAGAATGTCACGTTATCCTTGGGGGTATCGCGCTTCTACATAGAAAAACAAGAAGACTTAACTTCCCCTGACTATGACACGCTTAAAGAGTTATTAAACATCAGCTTACACCGTAATGCGCCAGTTTCGATGAGCCGATGGCGACAGATGGCGACGCATTTACGAGCAGGTAATCACGAAGAAGCCAGCCGAATTTACCATCGTGGTCGCGCGTTATGTGGCGATGCTGTTTTAGTTAGACAACTTGATGAGCTGTTATCAAAAATTTGCCTCAAGGGCTATCAAATCAATGACCATTTACCTTGGGTTTTCACCCCACATAATCCAGAGTGTGATATTCACTACACCATCATCAACGACTTATTGTTGCTAGAGCATTACCAAAGTAGTGAACCAAAACTCGTTCAACAGGATTTGGCTGATTATGGGGAGAATGTATAAATGAGTAAGCTACAAATAAAGTTTGATATCCAAAGCTTTTGGCATATTGGGTGCGCAGAGGAAGGCGGTGCTTATGTCGATAGTTTAATGTTAAAAGACCGAAATGGTTTGCCCTACCTTCCAGGAAGAGCAGTGAAAGGCTTATTACGCAGTGCTTTTTCACTTGCAGAGAGCAAAGGGTGGTTTCAAGCACCCGAAGAGTTGTCCAATTTAACGGATTATATTTTTGGCTCAGAAGGCGAAGGTTTAGCTACCCAAGGCTTGTTAACGATTGACAGTGCGAGTTTAGGGCAAAATGAAATGGAGTTTTTTGTAAGCAACAACGGTGCAGCAGAGCAACTTTTCGATGTTCATTTCTCTACCGCAATCAATGAAAACGGTGTCGCACAAGAGGGTTCACTTCGTTCAATGGAAGTAGCTGTGCCGATGGTATTAGTATGTGACATTGATATTCAAGAAAATTCGTTAAAGCCCCTGATTGGTGTCGAAACGATTAAAAGTTGGCTCAAGTCGGTGTGCCCATTGGTTAGTGAGTTTGGTGCTAAACGAACCCGTGGATACGGTCAAGTAGTCGTAACGGCGGAGTGATTAAAGTATGAGTACTGAACAAAAGCTACAATATTTTAAAATTACAACACTACAACCCGTTGTAATGACAGCTTATAACGCGACGCAAGGTGGTTTGCAATCTTTAGACTATTTAACTGGCAGCAGTCTGTTAGGGCTTGTCGCAAGTAAGTTATATTCAAAGCTTAGCGATGACCAGTCTTGGGAGATTTTTCATAGTGGTAGTGTTCAATTTTCAGATGCCTATCCGATAGTAGATGGTTTCCCTACGATACCAACACCAGCTTCATGGCATTTTGAAAAAGCAAAACGTTGGAATCAAGATGGTCAAATTGACTTTTCGGAGTTAACTAACCATTGCTCAGTTGAGTTTTCCAGAGATAACAAAATTCAATATCAGCAATGCCGTGGCGGCTTCATTACAGGAGATGGTCGAGTTGCAAATATTAGGCAAACCCTTGTGACCAAAACCGCTCTTGATGAACATCAAACAGCAAAAGCTGGGCAACTTTTCAATTATACAGCAATAGATGCGGGGCAAACATTTCTTGCTTGTATCTGTGCCGACGCCCAAGCGTTGGAAATGATCACTGCCACAGTATCGGGTATTCACTCTCTTGGTCGTTCCCGGTCAAGTGAATTTGGTAAAGTCATGATAGAGGCGATAGAGTCTCCATTTATTGAACAACACTCTCTCAATCAAAACGATGCATTAGTTCTTTTTTGTCAAAGCGATATAGAAGCTATCAACCAATTTGGTCAACCCACGTGTACTCCAACGCTGAGTGAGCTAGTTGAAGGTGTAACTGACGACATAAAACTCTCCGCTAACAAGAGTTTTATCCGCACTCATCGAGTAAACCTGTTTAATCGTGCTCGTGGAGGCTTTGATTCAGAGCATGTTCTTATTAGTAAAGGTTCTGTATTAGTTTTTGAACGAGCGAGGTTAACAGAGGAGCAATTACGTAAGTTGGCGTCCGCGGTTGGTATTCATAACCAACTAGGATTTGGAAAAGTTATCATTAACCCAGCTTGGTTAACTGATGATAAATATACAGACACACTGTTTACGTGTCGAAAAATAGAGATGAGTACAGCGAGAAAAAGTAAGTCTGTAGCTGCGACAACGCCTCTTACTCGCTTTGTCTTTGCAAGGTTGACCAAACAGCAGACCACTTGCAATGATAGGCTAGTCGTGCAGAGCATGATCAAAGATATCGTCAGCCTCTACAAAGTAGCTAGAGGCTACAATCAAATTGTCAATGCGCACGATATTGGACCATCAAGCTCGCAACTTCGACGAGTATTCGAAGTGTTTAGAACCAATAAAAACGCTCCGTTTACAGAGCTTTTTGAAGGTGAACATGCGGTATGTAAGGTCGATAATGACGAATTTGGCTGGGGGGCTTCTTGGGACAATGGCGTGACGTTTACGACGTTCGCTGCTGAAATGAAGCAGCTACTAAAAGGTAAAACAATTTCGCAAATAGAGCGCTTTATTGAATTGTTATGCCGTTATGAGCCCTGCCAATACCAGAGCTTGAAGAAGCTTCAAAAGGAAGTGCTAAGTGCAGAGGGTGAGTACTAATGGCAAATACTGAAAATCGAAAATGTACTGACATTACCGTGGTAAAGTTAGTTCTTGAGACTGCAAGCCCTATGGCTATTAACTCAGGATTGCGCGAAGTAGGCTTCGATAACCAGCTCGTTCGTGATGTTAACGGCTTGCCGACAATTCCTGCAACAGCATTTGCGGGTGTATGGCGACATTTAGCAACATCAACACTTGCAAACAAACTCGATATTGATCATTACTTTGGCTTTACTAGCAAGAGTCAAAGCAACGGCGCTATAGAAAGCGCTGCTGCACGAATTGTTGTGAGCAATGGTCGAATATTAGATAGCAATAACCAAGTTGTCGAAAATTACCAGTCACCAGAGAAGATTGCTGATGACCCTATATTGTCAATCTGTTTGCACGAACGTCCTATGTATCGAGAACGGGTGTCTATCAATGATCGAGGTGTGGCTAAAGATACAGGTAAGTTTGATCAAATTTTACTTCCTAAAGGGATTCGATTCGCGCTTACTATAAAAGTCAAACAGGCCTTGAACAGTGATTTAGATTTACTTTTGGGTGTACTTAACGATAAGCGTTTTGCGTTGGGTAGTTCGACACGTAATGGCTTAGGACAAATTAAAGTCGTTAACAGTGACGTAATCAATATTAATCTAGCTGAAGGTATAAAGGCTGGAGAAAGGTTGCAGTCAGTGTTATCACAACCGTGCAGTAATAATAACGATCTTGCGAAACCTCAATATCATACTCATACCTTGGGCTTACTGGCCACTGTTCCTTTACAAGGCTTAGATTATTGGCGTTGTGGTCGAGGAAGTGAGCTTTTGGGTTCTGTACCTAGCTCGGGATCGGTAGGCATTATGACGTATAGTGAAACTTGTGTCCGGTGGGTAGACAATAAAGCGAAAGTGACAGAGCGTATTCCAGTATTTTGTGGTTCCTCTATCAAGGGGATCTTAGCACACCGCATTGCTTACCATTATCGTAGACATACCGACCAGTGGGCTGAAAGTATGGCAACCGCAAGCCACGACGACTGGCAAACTCGACCACAAGCAGTAAATGAATTGTTTGGTTACGCGACAGACGGGCAACAAGACGATGATGGCGCATGGTTAAACAAAGGGCAAGCGGGTCGTTTGGTCGTATTAGATAGCATCATTAACTACGATCCTGAAAACATCACTATCAGAACTCACAATACCATTGACCGCTTTACGGGCGGGGTGCGAAAAGGTGCTCTGTACAGTGAAGAATTAATTTATCAACCGACATTTACTGTCCATGTTTACATTACTCCAGGTGAAGCGTTACCCATTGAATTACAACACGCAATCAGAGATACATTCGATGATATTCGCTTGGGCATGTTATCTATGGGCGCCGGCAGTGGCCGAGGCTCCTCTGCAGTGCAGCTCCAATCGGAGCAAACAATGACATTTAATTCACATTTGTTGGGAGAGTAACAAGGTGAGCTTAGAAACCTATCAAAAACTTAAAAACCTCTCGCTGAATGTTGACCTACCAATGCTTTGTTCAGCGAAACTGCAATTGAGCTCTAAAATGGGCACAGTTGAAGATGTGTTAACAGCAATTGAGACTTTAAATCCAAACGCAGGTTGGCAAATGTACCGAGATGAAACGGTAACCAGCGCTGAACTAATTACCCGAAAAGACTTGATTGAAGCGCAATACTCCGACGGTAAAAATAGCGTTCATATTAAGCTTACAGGTAACCAATTTCGAATTACGTCCTTTATTGTATCTGAAGCTGATACAGACATAGAGTGGGTTTATAAGAGACAAGCTATGTACCTTTCTAATAAAGTTTCTCAAAACAAAGCTGTGTTCAATATTTGGTATAAGCAAACTACAGAAAGTAAATGGCAGCCTTTCGCACAGCAGTTTGTTGGCTTTTACGATGAGGAGAATAGTTAATGATTCAAGTTCAAGCCCCTTATCATTTTGTTCCGTTATCAAAATGGGTCTATATGCCTGATTGGGCTCATTTAGTGAGCCATGATGTGCCTTTTGAAAACGGAATTTCAGGCATCATCAAATATCATTTAACTAACCACACGCCGTTGTGTGTAGGTCACAGTAAAGACCAGCAGAATGTTTTACGCTTTGCGCGAAACCCAAAAGGTCAACCCATAGTTCCTGGTTCATCCTTAAAAGGCATGCTATGCAATGTGATGGACATTGCAGCGTTTGGGAAATTTAATCAGGTAGATGACTTCACCCTGTCTTATCGAGATATTGCGTCAAAAGGTGGTAACAAGAGCGCTTACTTAAAATTGCTTGATGGAACAGGTTCTCAGCCTGGCTGGATAAAATATAATTCAGACAAAGAAGTGTGGGAATTTACCAAGTGTAAGGTAGCGAAAATCCATCATGATGAAATTGAAAAGTATCTTGATATCAAAATCTGTAATAAAGATAAGGCAATCAAAAAATATTCGAAGTTACCGTTAACGCAAACTGTTAAAGCAATAATATCGGATCCTAAGGGTGTAAAGAAAAACCAATGGGCCGAAAACTTAGGTATGGGCAACACCGAAGGGCATTGCGTATTTACTAATCAACGCATACTTGGTCAGGGTAAGCCGGAAAGCTATGAATTTAGTTACTTTTTCTTTGCGAAAAATGACAAAGTCACAAGTGACCAAATTGGTGAGCAAGTCAAGAACTTATTTGCTAATCACCGTTCGGTTGAAGAAACAGTGAACGGTGTGAAGTATGATCAAAGTGATTACCTTATCAAGCATGCGCATCCCGAACATGGCATTCCTGTGTTCGCATTAATGATGCAAAATAAAGTACATTCATTCGGTTTTGCTAGAATGCCACGAGTAAGTTATACAAACTCTAATCATGATTTGATTAAAAATTTGTCAAAAGAGCACATGGAAGATGCATATTTTAGCTTAACAGAACTCATATTCGGTACGCTACGAGACAAAGGTTTTGGCCTCAAAAGTCGAGTTCAGTTTTCGGATGCGGTGATGACCAATAAAGAGACATCAATGATATCAAGTCCATTGGTGTTGGCAGGACCCAAACCGAGTTTCTTAGGCGCGTATATAGAGCAACCAGAACCTGAGGAATACCATAGTTATGGTTATCTAGACTCTAAAGAAACGGCAAAAGTTGCGGGCTGGAAACGCTACCCGGTAAGGCAAGAGTTTAAAGAAAATCCACCGTCAAATGACAATCTGAATGTTCAGACTCGATTAGAATTACTCAGTGAAAATCATACTTTTGAAGGTCAAATTAGCTTTCATAATTTAAAGCGAGAAGAGCTAGCGGCGTTAGTGTGGGTATTAACACTTAACGGTTCTAGTGCTCACTTTCACACCTTAGGCCATGGTAAGCCGCTTGGTGCAGGCGCGGTGCAGTTCGATTTACAATTAAACCCTGAGCAGTTACGCGCTAATCGCGGTGTTCTAACGAATATAACCGTGCATGGATTAGTGGAAGAGTTTACGACACATATGAACGAACAGTTAAAACAAGGTAAGTGGTTAGAAACACCGCAATTAAAACATCTACTTGCCTTGTCAGATAGTTATATTAGTCATGAAAATGACTTTTTATATCATGAGTTGAAGGATTTTCAGAAGATCAAGAATGCCAAAGCATCGATAGAATCTTTGAGCTATAACGGTGTTAACCTCAGTCGCACAGAGCGTGCACCTGATAAAATGGGCAGTTTATCGTTTGGTCGTGGTCGTTTGTCTGCTTTGTTCGATTCAGAGTCTAATCACCATCGTGAAATGTTAGAACTTGCCGAAGAATCCGAGACAATACACGAGAGAAAAAAACAGAAATCTGAGCAGCGAGCTAAAGCGCAAAAACTCGCCGATGCACCACCTGTTGAGAAAGCGTGTGGCGAACTGCAATTGATAGTTGACGGACAAGATGCCTTTAACAGCACCGAACAAAAAAATGCGGCGAAACAAATACGCAACGTGTTAAAGTCGCTTAAAACACTAGCTGAAAGTGACGAGCTGACATCGGAGCAAGTTAAACAGGTATTATCAATAGCGCAGCAAATCACCATAAAACCAGGTGACGTGCAGAAGTTAACTAAGTGGCTGAGTCAGCAATGACCTTAGCGTTAGACGAACTCAGCAGTCAATTTCGGCTGCTAAAACTTCATGTCACTATAGCGTTTGAGAAAACAGGAACGTTACCCGATTTTAAAGGATCTATGCTTCATGGATGGTTCGGACACGCTTTAAAGGGCGGGGGGGGCAATGCGTATAATGTATTGTTTGGCAACCATGCGCCTAATCAGCCCAAGCCTTATGTAATATGTCCAAGTAATGATCATAAAGCAGATTACCAAAAGGGCGAATTATACTCTTTTGAGATCACGCTGTTGGGTGATTCCGTTGTGCTCGCAGATAAGCTTATTACAGCCGTTCGGTATGGCGAAAAATTGGGGTTAGGCTATCAAAGGCTACCATTTAAAGTGGTAAGTATTGCTAGTAATACACCGTTGGGCTTAAAACCTGGACTGCATATTTGCAACTTGCAAGATTGGTTAAGCGATTTGAGAAGTTATCCAGAGCAGACTCAGGAAATGGCTGTGCAGATGATAACGCCAATGCGCTGCAAATACAAAGGTTGCATTATTAAAGAGCCGGTAAACGATTTGAATTTTTGGGTGACTCAAGTACTTAGGCGATTAACCCAACTGACCAAGTTTTGGGTAAATGACTCACAGACTTTACTCGACAATGTTTATGCGCAACAGCTGCCTATTCACGTTGAAACCGGGGAAGCGTTCGGTTATTACGAGGATTGGCAGCGTTACTCACTGAAGCAAAAAGAGCAACTACCATTTGGTGGGGTGAAAGGGCAAGTGAGCTTTTATGGCATGTTAGGCTTGGCACCAATATTGTTAAAAATAGCCGAACTCATTCACATCGGGGGCAAAACAACATTTGGGTTGGGGAAAATCAAACTAATTTATTAACTCAGCCCAGGTTTAAAAAATAGAGGGATTTAATGAAAAACATACTAATTTCAGTGCTCGGCTCTTCCCCAGCGGTTATTACAGAAACCTTGTATGCATTGATCAAGAAAGGCAGATTTCCACAAGAGGCTCATCTTTTTACCACGTCTCACGGCAAGGAAACATTTGAGCGTCTGAATGTGATAGAGACTATTCGGGCTATGTGCAATGATTACCAGCAAGAGCCTATTTTACTCAATAACCTTGAGTTTCATATTGCTAAAAACGCTCATGGAGAGGCTATTGAGGATATTCGTGATGAAGCTGATCAAGTCGCAATTGCCGATACGATAACATATGTTATCCGTGATATTGTCGGTAAAGATCACGATAACACGACAGCAATTGATGCTTCTATCGCAGGTGGGCGCAAGAGCATGTCATTTTACATGGGCTACATTTTTAGTATGTTCGCGCGTGAGCAGGACAACTTAAGTCACGTATTAGTTGATATGGTCTATGAGGGGACAGATTTTATGTACCCAACCGTTGATTCTAAACCTCTAACATTTCTGTATGGTGACAACAAAGGAAAAATTAAGAAAGTTGATGGCCAACCACTTGACGCTAAAAACGCAATCAATGCTATTGAACTTGCTGAAATACCCTTTATTCGCCTGAACAATAGTTTGCGTGATGCAAATGATTCCTTTGTTTATGGTGGGAAGCTCTCTTATTCAGAATGCATCACAGCGTATCAACTGAGTATGAAACCAGAAAATATTGAGCTATCTGTGGATAGTGACAGACTGTTAATTGAGATTAATGGCAGTGAAATTCCATTATCACCAGAGCAACTGGCATTATATATAGCGGTTTTAAGAGATACTATTTCAGGAGACTTTCAAATTTTTCGAAGTGATTGGGATAACACTTGGGGGACTATTGAGGGGCGATGGATCAAAGAATTAGCGACATTCGTGAATTATGATATTGAAGGTGAGCCGATAGATAATTTTGAAAATATTTGTGATCAATTTGATGATGTATATGACAATGTTCGCGTAAGCACCGCGACAAAAAATACAGTTCTAAAAAAAGGGGTTACCCCGAGTATTTTCGACCGTTTGATTCGAGAGATAAAAGAAGCAATTGCAGAAAAAACGGTGGGTAATACATTTCGTTTGTGTATACCGACACCGGTGAGCGTCAACGCTAATGACTTTCATACAGAGTTGCCAGAGGCTCGAAAAGAGACAAAGTCTAAGACCGACAAACGCGCAGCAGCTTATGGTTTGTTACTCAACCCACGGCAGATAACGTTACACTAAATTTACTTGTTGCATGCAAAAGAATAGCAAATACTGTCGCTATTCTTTCGCTTTTACCACCGTGTCCTGTGCTAAATCGTAATACCTGACGTTCACAAACTTGTCATCCCAATAAATTTTCTCCGCATAGCTACTATGGAAACCAAGTTCAGTAACTATATTGGTCGTCCATGATGCATAACTCAGTAGACATACTTTTTAACGAAGCTCAAAACGAGCAAAACGAACCTGTTCCATTCACGCCTGCCGACTTAAAACAAAGGTATGCTTTGTTGTATCAATCACTGGTTCAAGCTATGCCGGGCTTTAGAGTGCGAGAGCAGCAAGAGCAGATCATTGAGTGTTGTGGCGAAGCTATTCGCACCCATGGTATAGCGGCGATCCAAGCCGATACGGGGGTAGGTAAAACATTGGGCTACTTACTTGCCGCAC
The DNA here is from genome assembly GCF_041379045.1 of Thalassotalea ponticola. Classification (NCBI taxonomy): domain Bacteria; kingdom Pseudomonadati; phylum Pseudomonadota; class Gammaproteobacteria; order Alteromonadales; family Colwelliaceae; genus Thalassotalea; species Thalassotalea ponticola. Next base: position 2,027,072 of record NZ_CP166871.1, on the reverse strand, counting down.
TGCCATTTGTTACCGAACAAAATAAAAGACTTGTCGTATCGACTAAAACGGTAGCCCTACAAACACAGCTAATAGAAAAAGATATTCCGACGGTTCAAGCGAACCTTGCATCAGATATTAAAGTCGAAATTGCTAAGGGAGTGAACCGTTACTACTGTCCAAAGCGAGCACATGACCTTCTAGCGAAAACCGAGAAAGTTAGCGGTAATAAAACACAAAAAAACTTACTTGATGAGTTGATTGAAGAAGACGAATTACAGGCCAATGCAGGTGATGATCAAATCATTCTTGTTCAAAAAGTTTACGACGCATTCGCAGATAAATCGTTTTCAGGTGATCTTGATACTTGCGAGTTGCCTGGGATAACGGGTATTCAGAATATGCTCAACCGCCAATCGGATCGATGTCCAAAAGTTAAAAACTGTGATTTTGGCGAATCATGCCCTTATTTTAAACAGCGCGAAGCGATCGAAAAAGCTGACATTGTCATTGCCAATCACTCCTTGACCTCGATTGCAGCCTCAAATCCTCATACCGTACTGGGAAGCTTAGCAGACGATATTATCGTATTTGATGAGGCGCATCATGTTCACGATGTGTATCGAGACAGCCTGCAATCATCATTTTTGCCGTCAGAGATGGAAAGTGTGCGCAATAAAGCGGATAAGTTGCGCAAGTTGCTAAGTAACCTAGAGCAGGTGCCAGCACTATTTAGTAATAGCTCAAGTGACAACTTAACAACCGCCCTGAATAAATTTCGCGATTCCGTTGAAAGCAACAGTACTGACGTCGTCGAATTAGATAGCTATTTACTCAATAACTTTAATACGCTGCGTGGCAATGTTGGTGAGTATGACAATACTGAACACTGGTTATTGTCGTTAAATCCAACAGAAAAATCTCTTTCTCAATTGATTCAGGCGACCTTACAAGCGTTAGTCACTATGAACCGAGATCTGACATTACTGATTAAGAACAGCGAAAATGCCAAGTTTTTCGAACATGACAATTTGGACCAAAGATCTAAGCGCTTAGTGACTGAGTGGCACCGCTTACTAGACAAACTAAACACGTACTTTGGCGAAGGCATCGTTTGCCTGCAGCGCTATGTTGAGTTTGATGAGTGTTTAACGAACACGCAACGCATTGACAGCGGGCTGGTTCGCTGGATAGTGCGCGACATAAAGAAACACGGTACTGTTTTTCATATTAAGTCAAATTCAGTCAGCATTCGAGAGCACTTTAAAGAGCGCGTAATCGACGTGGCAGGCTCTCTTGTGTTCACTAGCGCAACACTTAAGGTGCTAGGTGGATTGGAGTATTTTGTTGAGCCGTTAGGGCTAAACGATAGCGACAAGTCACTAATGACGGCCGACATAGTATCGCCTTTTGATTATCAAGCCGCTTGTTTTAGCGCGCCGTTATTTCACGGCAACCCAAAGAGCGCTAATCATGCAGAAACGGTGCTTAGCTTCTTGCAGCAAAGTGTAAATCGACATAAATCTATTTTGGTTTTGTTTATGTCATATCGGCAGATGAACGAGGTTTTCACCCTTTGCAGTCATGCGCTTAAGCGCAATATTTTGCGACAAGACGACTTTAGTAAACGCGAACTGATTGAACGGCATAAAAACCGTATAGACGCTGGAGAGACCTCGATTTTGTTTGGGGTTGATGGTTTAAGTGAGGGACTTGATCTTCAACAACACTACTTAACATGTGTTTTGATCACCAAGTTGCCTTTTCCGGCACTTAACGAACCTATGTTTAAGCACTTAAGTTGCATGTTAGAAGCCAAAGGCCAGTCGTCATTTGTACAGCAATCGTTGCCAATTTGCGAGCGTAAACTCATCCAGAGTGTAGGGCGTTTGATTCGCAGTGAACAAGATTATGGTGAAGTGATTTTACTCGACCCTCGGGTAAATACAAGTCGCTATGGCAAGTCGCTGTTAGCGGCTATTCCTATGATTCAACGTAACTCAAGCGCTATTTAGCCAATAGTTCAACAATAGTGCCCGTTAACCCTAACCTAATGAGAAAGGAGAATTTGATGAGTAAAGGCATTAATAAAGTCATTGTACTTGGAAACCTAGGTAGGGATCCGGAAATTAAGTATTTTGCTAACAATACCAGCATTTGCAATTTATCCATAGCAACGAGTGAAACATGGAAAGACAAAGTATCTGGAGAGCAAAAAGAGGCAACCGAATGGCACCGTGTGGTGTTAACTAATCGCTTGGCCGAGGTGGCAGCTGAGTACTTAACTAAAGGCGCAAAGGTATATATTGAAGGGAAGTTACAGACTCGAAAATGGCAGAATCAGTTGGGCCATGATCAATATACAACTGAGATCCGAGCCCATACAATGCAAATGCTAGACTCTCGCACTGTGCAAAATACGGCTGAATATAGCGCCTCTTCCTCGTCTAATCGCGCTCGGCAACAGAGCTCTTCCAACCGCGTTTCACAGTCAACTGCAACAACCACTGAAAACACTCAGTGGGACGACGATATACCGTTCTAGACAAAGATAGGAGAAAGCAGCTGATCAAGTGCTTAATTTGGATATAAAAAGGCAACTGTTTTTATGCTGCTACGATATCTCTGATACTGCTAGGCGGGAGAGAATTTGTGCCATTGTGAAGAGTTTTGCCGTTGGTGGCCAGTATTCATGTTATGAATGTTTTTTATCTCGCTCAGAGTATCAGATGCTTGTTCGAATGTTAAAAGCGAGTAGTGAGCCGGGCGATAGTATCGTATTGCAACCAGTGCTGTCTTACGAAGAGGTTAAATATCTTGGCGTGGCTACGGCTCCTGTAAACTTAGGCTTTACCTATATTGGATAAACATGGAAACGATTTTTATTGATAGGAAAAATACCCAAATCACAGTTGCCCAAGGAAGATTAAAAGTAAAACATCCTGGTATGGAAGGTAGTTACACGAGCCTACCCCTCACTCAAATGAACGCATTAGTCATAAGTTGTGATTGTCAACTGACCACGGGTATGTTGCGCAGTTTAAGTAAATTTAAGGTCTCACTGATTTGCCTGAATAACCGCAATCCAGACGCTAGTATGATCAGTGTGCCCATGTCTAATGGCAATATTGCAAGGCGCGTAGCGCAATATCAGTGTATATCTGATGACGCACAGAAAAGTTTATTCGCTCAAAAGCTTATTAGACGAAAAATTACTTTACAATTAAGTATGCTTCGCAAGCTTAAATCACAACGACCCGACAAGGCCACACAGTTTAATCGGGCGATATCAGCGTTACAGAAATTGAGACTGAAAACTTCGACGAAGTTGGCGGACGCGACTGCAAATATGCATACATTGATGGGCTATGAAGGCATCGCCGCTAAGCACTATTTTTCAGCGTTTACTGAAGCTTTTGCCCCCAGCCTAGAATTTACAGGAAGAAACAAACGGCCACCACGCGACCCAGTGAACGCAGTTCTGTCGTTGATGTACACAATGACCTATTTTGAAGCAATCCGAGCTTGTCATGGTGCAGGTCTTGCCCCTTATTTAGGCGTTCTTCATCAGCCCGACTACAATCGCGCTTCCTTGGCGTGTGATATTGAGGAACTGATCAGAACACAGGTAGATTTTTGGGTCTATGAGATGTTTCGCTTGAGAGTGCTGCGTTCCGATCATTTTTGTCGCGAAAATTCGGGGGCGTGTATGTTAACAAAAGCAGGCAGAAAAGTATTTTTTGCGCAGTTAGCGATCGCGATGCCGCAATGGCGAAAATATTTGCGTTCAATTTGTGCAATACTTGCTAAAACGCTAGTCGAGCGAGACAACACAATATGACGACACATTACATTATCAGTTACGATATTAGGCATCCAAAGCGTCTTAAGCGAGTGCATAAAGTGTTACTTGGTTATGGGATCCCTTTGCAATATTCGGTCTTTTATCTCAAGACCAGCCAGAGTTTGCAGATAGCTGAAGTGTGGGAAGAGTTAGCGCAAATCATTAACAAAAAGGAAGACGATGTCAGGCTATATCCGGTTAATAATGTGCATCTAGATGATTGGAATAAATTAGGAGCAAGTAATGTAAACGCGGGTATTTATATCGATTAAAGAGCAAACGCATGGTGTATGATCACTAGGTGTGCTACCTTGTTATAACCAACACCATCAAACCATGAATGATGAAATCATCAACTTTTGAGTTTTTAAATTTTTCTTCAAACCTACTTTTAACTTGTTGTTTAAATAAGATAAAATTAGGGTCTAGTGTTGGAATGTTGCCCCGTGATAAAGGGGATTAAGACCTCTTTGCTCTCGGTAAACGCAAAGTAATATAGTTGGAATGTTGCCCCGTGATAAAGGGGATTAAGACGACATAGTATGCATGCGTTGATAAACGGTAATGGTTGGAATGTTGCCCCGTGATAAAGGGGATTAAGACGCTCAAAATAGCGGTGTAGTGCCTGTGTTAACGTTGGAATGTTGCCCCGTGATAAAGGGGATTAAGACAGACCCCAACCGATGTTTAGCCAGTGGTCTTCGTTGGAATGTTGCCCCGTGATAAAGGGGATTAAGACTTACAGCGATCGTCAATAGGGTGATAAGTATAGGGGTTGGAATGTTGCCCCGTGATAAAGGGGATTAAGACCTCCATGTTGAAGGACTCGTCGCGCATGGTTTCCGTTGGAATGTTGCCCCGTGATAAAGGGGATTAAGACTCCTGCTCTATATGTAACATATCCATAAGATTACGCTGTTGGAATGTTGCCCCGTGATAAAGGGGATTAAGACTCCTGCTCTATATGTAACATATCCATAAGATTACGCTGTTGGAATGTTGCCCCGTGATAAAGGGGATTAAGACCCTTAGCTAAGATAGCAGCCTCTCGTTGTAGGTTGGAATGTTGCCCCGTGATAAAGGGGATTAAGACGTGCCATAGTCTACTTCCTCCAGTGTTTTGTGGTTGGAATGTTGCCCCGTGATAAAGGGGATTAAGACGAACTTCTACTACGCCAGCTACCTGCTGACCTGGGTTGGAATGTTGCCCCGTGATAAAGGGGATTAAGACCTAGCACAAATCCCAGTGTTTTCGCCATGCCAAACGTTGGAATGTTGCCCCGTGATAAAGGGGATTAAGACTTTTCTTCGCCCCCTTCTCTTCTTGTTGAGTGGTTGGAATGTTGCCCCGTGATAAAGGGGATTAAGACGTCATCATTTCACGGATGCTTTTGCCTTCTGTGTTGGAATGTTGCCCCGTGATAAAGGGGATTAAGACAGTTTAAGGTCTTCATGTCTGTGTGATAACGTTGGAATGTTGCCCCGTGATAAAGGGGATTAAGACAGGGTCTGTACGCCAAGATCCCACAAAGAGGTCGGTTGGAATGTTGCCCCGTGATAAAGGGGATTAAGACCCAGTTTTTGCGTCTACTGACATAGCCTGCTTTTCTGTGTTGGAATGTTGCCCCGTGATAAAGGGGATTAAGACGTTAATTTAGACATAAATTTCTCCTTAAACTGGTTGGAATGTTGCCCCGTGATAAAGGGGATTACGGTCTATCGGTATGTAAATTGCCCACGGTTATAAGGTGGGCACTTGCTTGACTAGTTGCTTTAAACCTTCCAACAACAGCAGGTCATTAAAGTCGGTCGGTTTGTGCAGCAGTGATGTTGATGAAAACTGGGGGATCACTATGTGGTCACCGCTCAACATGGCTTGTCTGGCTTTCAATACTCCAACATTGCCTACATTAGGTTTCCACTGATCATTATCTGTGAACAGGTAGACATTTGTACTAGGTTGACCATTTAAACTTTTACGAACATGTGCCAAGTTGTTCGCGGTAAGGGCTACGTATATTGGGCCATGCCAAACCAGAGCGATACTTAATCCGGTGATAAGCCCTTCGCAAATTGCAACACTGTGCTGTGATGCTGTTTTTCCTCTGATCTCGACATAGCTTCCATTCAAACAGCCAGATTTTAGAATCAAGTGCCGTTTATAATCTTGTTGGTTTTTGCTGAAAATTTTGTGATAACCAACATGCCCGTGTGTTGCATTTTGCAGTGGAACATATAAATCGCCATTGCCGGTGCTTCTAATATCAGTTCTTAACAGCAATGACGTTGTCGCGTAACCGTTCAGTCGACGAGCAAGCCAAGGGTGTTTAATATCAATAGGCTTGGCGGCGTAATACTGTTTTTGAATAGAGTGATATCTTTGTAATTTAGCTTTGTCTTCTTGATATCTCGTTGTCGTGTTGTGCTTTTGATTGATGCGAACAACTTTACTGTATTGATGACTAATTTTTTCCGTGCCCGATGTGTCACTATTTAGATATGTAAAGCCATTAAATTCACTGACAATTCCACCATGTTTGAACGTTCGAAATTGAACATATGGGTATTCTTGCCCGGAGCGAGTTCGATTTATATAAAACAAAACACTGCAAGTTCCCCGATATTTGCTTTCTAATACCGGTACACTGTTCCCTTTCAACATGGCCCCAGGAGGGGGCATGTTCGACAGTAATTCTGAGCCATCAATACCAACCTGATTTGATGCCATAATAAATTCATGTTGATGAATGCGAATAATATCTAATGCGGTATACACGTTGTGACTGCCTTGTGATTGACAATAGATTGTCTATCGTAGTGCTTTTTAAGTTACGGATATCGAGTAACAAACTTGTCTTAGGGATTTCTTTATTGTTTGTAAAGGTTTGTCGCTTCACGCGGGTATGTCAGTTCAGATGGAAGCGAGCCAAGATGACTTATTCATAATACCTGGGCGAAATATGCTTAGTTAGATGAAATTTCCATGAGTGAAAAGCTTTTTACCTAGGTTGACAGAAAAATGATCATGTATCGTATGACATGTGTTTTTTTTAACAGACGAGCAAGAGTAGCGGAGGAAGGATGTCTAGAGGAGTCAATAAAGTCATTTTAGTTGGGCGCGCTGGCCACGCTCCCGTGTTATGGCATTTAAGTGATGGCGCGCCTGTGTGCAATGTTTCGTTGACTATCAGTGATGATTAGACTGACAAAGCGACACAACTGCACATGCTTGACGGCAAAGATAGTGGGCCAACTAGCCTGTCGTCATCCGGTGAAGTCACCAAAAAACCCAAAGTTATGACGAGCCAATGTTGCGGCAGAGGCCAAGGAAGCACTTGATCGTGATAGTAGGTACAAATACGGCGATAAACCATCAACCAACAATTTAGATATAGATGACGTTGATGATATTCCGTTCTAGACAAAGACAAAATTGATACAGGGTGAGCATCTTTGAGTCGGCAAAGCGCTAAGTATTCAGTACGATAATAAGAATGCTACCAGTATTTAAGACTGCTATTAGTGCAATAAATATCAAACACAGACCAAGGTTGTTGATTAAGGGATAGTATGAAAAAGTATTTTATAAGTCGCCATCAGGCAGCAATAAATTGGTCGTTGCTAATGGGTTTGGGAATAGATGAGTTTTTATCACACTGCACTGATACCAGTGCATTTAAAGCGGGTGATTGCGTGTATGGTAACTTGCCATTGCACTTGGTTGAACAACTGTGCATTAATGGTGTACGGTATTACAATCTCAACATAGATATACCGGCAACTCTTCGTGGTAAGGAGTTAACAAACGATGAATTTCTGCTTAGCCAACCGATATTAGTTGAATATCACCTTCAGCGTATAAGGAAATAAGCATTATGAAACATGCGCTTTTGGCTGTTACCGGCCTTTCGCCCCAAGTTGTAACAGAAACTCTGTATGCATTGCACAAACAGGGACAGCACATTGATGAAATCTATATCATAACCACGCGAGAAGGAAAAAAGCGAGCGCGCTTAGGCTTGATTACGGATGCATACCTGCAACAGCTGTTAAATGAATATCAAATGAGTCCTGTCCTTTTCGATGAATCCCATATTTATTGTGTTGAAAATGATGGTGTACAAATCGACGATGCTTTAACTGAAGATGATCACTGTGCCATTGCTGACTTTATTACCCGAAAGGTTCGTGAGTTCACTTCTGATCCCAACGTGGCCGTACATGCTTCAATCGCAGGCGGGCGAAAAACCATGACGTTTTATCTTGGGTACGCCATGTCTTTGTTTGGTCGACAGCAGGATACTTTGAGTCATGTTTTAGTGAGTGAAGGATATGAAGGCATACACGATTTTTATTATCCGACCAAAGAAAGCAAAACTGTTAAAAAACACAACGCGATTTTAGATGCTAAAGAAGCGGAAGTGACTCTTGCTGATATTCCTTTTGTGCGCATGCGCAAGGAGATGCCTGATAATTTATTGCATAACCAATACGAAGATTTTTCTTCTACGGTAAGTAAACTGAATCTACAGAAAGAAAATATTTGGCTAGTTCTTGATTTAAGTAAAAATCAGGTAACATTAAATGACGATATTTGCCAACTTACACCAAATCAGATGGCAACATATTGTTGGTTTATCAGTGAAAAACAAAAAGATTGTCGAGGTCTTATTAACCCGAGAAATCTTAAAGAAGAAGAGTGTAAGAATTACAGTAGACGCTTTTTAAAGTGGGCGTTGAAAACGCGGTGCGATAATAAAGTATTTGAAGCCTTGGGCGTTAAATACCAAGAAGACTTTCGAGATAATCCTGAACAATGCCCTGTTAAAGCGATGGATTATGACAAGTTCGAGAGAACCCGAACAACCCTTAATAAGACGTTGAAAAACAAATTTGGATGTTATCTTTGCGAATTGATCGGCATTAACAAGTTGCCATTTTATGACTGTGAAATATCAAAGCACAAACGCGTTGGCATCCTTGTTGCCGCGGAAAATATAACCATAAAGGAATAACACTGTGTACATTTATATTAATTTAGTATCAGCTCAACTGTTTCCTAATGTAATTCCAACCATGTCGGCAAAATCAAATATATCTAAGGTATATTTGGTTCAATCTGGTCATAGCTTTGCCCACAAGACTCAGCAGCTTAAGCAATATTACACAGAGAATGGCTTTGAGGATGTAGAGGTTGTACAAACCCTTGATGCTCATGACTACGAATTACTGCGCTCAGATGCAAGAGAATTGTTTGATCGCATTCGTTCTCAACACCCAAATTGTCATATTGTATTAAACGCCACCGGTGGCACAAAACCAATGTCTTTAGCATTTACTAAGCAATTTGACAACCTCGCTGAACAATCTATGGCGATTTATACCGATACCGAAAAACACAAGGTGATAATGTTAAATGATGCCAGTTCAGCGCAGTTACCTTATATGTCGATATTGGATGTGCCTAGCTATCTTAAACTTAGTGGTTTTCAGGCAGAGTCGTGGCTTGATCGTGACAGCATCGATATTGACGGTGTGTATCAGCGAGCACAATTAAGTAAAGAACTTTTAAAGGTGGCTAATAAGCAAGGTTTTTTAATTTCAGTTTTGAATGGTTTGTGTCAACAAACAAATTTTTCGCGTAGTAATTCAACGTTTATTGCTCAAATTCCAGTTGATGATCATAAAGTTAAGAAATTGGCTGCAATATTAGATCTCGCTCAAAACTCAGGGGTGCTCACTTGGTCAGGTCAAAGTATTACCTTCAAATCAGAAGATGTTGCTAGATATTTAGGGGGAGGCTGGCTAGAAGAATTGACGTTTTTAGCGGCTCAGCAAGCTCAAATTGAACATGTGGCAATGAATGTCGAAGGGTACGCGTTAGCCAAACACGACGCTGTTAAAAACGCAACGATAGCTAATGAGCTGGACGTGGTGTTAGTGAATAATAACCAAATGTTACTGGTTGAAGTAAAAACGAAAAACTGGCGAGATGGCTCAGGTCAAAATACAGTGCGTAAGCTTGACAGTTTAACAGCGGAGCTTGGTGGTATGTTAGCTAAAGGGGTTTTGGTTTCCGCTTTGCCGTTCAACGATTCAACCGAAGATAGGTTATTAAATAAACGTAACTTAGAACCGTTGCAAGTTCGGAGTTATCAGGCGTTGGTCGATTATTTTTGCAACTGGAAATTGGAAACAGACGTTTAATGTGTATTAGCTCAGACAAAAGCACTATCGCATTGATAGCGCGCTGATACCATACTTTGTAAGCTTTCCACCGACTACTTGCTATAAAAGCCTGAGCAAGTTTGAAATGGTCAGTATCGGGATTAAGCTACAATGCTTTGTTCGAAAATGATCGAGTATTCACGAGAGTAGGTTGTACGTTGTATGCCGCTGTCGAGTCGCTTTGTTTATACACTGGGCAGTGATTTAAATTAATTGCTAGGTATAAGATACCTCTTCGTTCAAGTTCGTCTAGAAAGTGTATTAACCGATTGGCAAAACAATATTCAGGTTATTTAAACAACATTGAGTCACGTAGAGGGTTCATTTGTTGTCTGAGTTGTGCAACTATAGCTAACAAGTGCAAGGACGATTGAGAATAGGATTTCTATAATGAGCGCTACGGAAGAGCAATTAATTCGGCGATGTTGTCGTTTATTACGCGCAGTACACGAGCTACATAAGCAGGGATATCAAAATTTAGCTATTTATACTGGCATGTCATCATCTGGTGGTCATTGGCGGGTGCAATTGGTTCCATTTTATGATGTGTTCATTGATAATGACGACAACATCGCTTGCTACAATGACGGCACGTACGAACAGGCGTCTCATTCATCTGGACTCGATGGTAACCTCTATTTCGGCTGGGAAGATGCAATAACACTGAATGCAAGACAATTAGCTGAGCGCATAAAAGAGCGCTTCCCACGATTATTGACGCAGTGTAAAGCAAACAACTTCGAGTATGCAGGATGGTTAACGTATATTCTAGGGAATGCAGAGAAAGGCATACTGCCGGTGATGTATCGTGATTACTATTCCTCACCAACTGGGTATATTCAATCGACTTCATCTGAAGGCATACTCACTCCTCCACACCGAAAACTCCATCAAAGGAATGGTCGCAAGTTTGTATATGCTGATCCCAATCATTTAACGATAAATGACGATTGGCACACAGCCTATATCTCAATTATTGATAACCTTAGATCTGCTTCAGTAGCAAAGTATCCAGAGTACCCTATCGCAGGCGGCGATATTTTTCAAATAGGCTCCTATTGGGAGGGAGCTATTTATTATATCTATCAGATTTTGGGCATCAGCAGAATTGATGAGTTTTTACTCATGCTAGATAAATGCCATCGTGAACAAGAGTTGTGGAATACGTTTTTTGATATATGGGATAGCCAAGATCAGTTAGTTTATTTAAAAGCATTTTTGGTACGACAAATGCTGTTACAAAGCGATAAATACAAGCTTAGTTCACAAGATAAAGTGTATTGGGAAAATTATCTCGAGCGCTTTGAGAAAAAGTACAGTCACAAGCAATCAACATTTAAGAACCCCAATCCGTACTTTGGGGGTAATAATCCGTTGCACTTAGGGCTAGTGCTAGACGATTTAGAGCACGCTAAGCGTTTGATCTAGCCCCAGTTACAGTATCGATACAATATGCGGATTAATGTAAGACTTGGTTGGAGCACGAGTGCGGTCAACGAATAGAGGTTAAAAAATATAAACAACAAGTTTAGTTAACGGTTACGGTCGTAAAAAGCTTTTTATTGCAAAGTTCTTACAGAGATAGGTTAAGCTTGCTCATGTAAAACATACTAACCAGTTGCCAACATGACAAACGGAGTTACGAGTTGGTCACATGAACTTCTCTTTTTAAATGTTCTCTATGAGACGCAAGGTAACCAAGACGCATTTTAAATAGTTGATTAACGTACAGCGAAGTTTGTGAGTCTTGTATAGCTGGTGTTTTTAGGAAAGGGGGATGACTTGATATCATCTAAGTTCAAGTCTGCAGCCTACGTGTCGACGTGTTGCCCTGATAGTTGATGTCTGATTCAAACTTGGTTGAGCGTATATGACAACGTCATACACTTGTTAATAAAATTTAGTATTTCGAAAATAAGGACAATTATGGATAGTTACTGGGCTGATGATTTTTCAGAAGATGAAATGGACACCAGGGAAGAATATTCGCACTCGTTTGAGCACGAGGCGGCACCTAATACCAGTAAAACTATGGATGGTGTGTTGTATTGGAGTAACGAAACAAATCGTAATGAGAAGCGTTTAAAGGGTTCGTTACGTCGTTTGTTTTTTAAGCATCCTAAGCTCGAAGGAAAGTATAAAAACCAGAGCGAAGATATTGATGACCAGCTGAACCTATTTTTGAGAGACTTCTTTTTAGAAAATATTCCACTAGCATATTTTGTGGCGAACTTATCAATAAAGGACCAAGCGGAAGAGCGGATTAATCTCGCTATTCGAATTCCTAACCATGGAGAGTTCTTAAACGACTTACCTTCAACAAGTGCTATTTGCATCAGAGGTTACTGGGGAGTCATGCAAAGGAATCCGGTTTTTGTTCCCGAAGATATCTTCACCAGCTTCAACGACGAAGGTGCAGCCGATTATGAAGTAGAGCTGCTTGCTTCTGCGAGTTCGTTGCGCCCAGAGCGTTACTGTACAGACAATATTTTAACTCCAGAACTCGCTGACAAATTGCCTGCTATTTCGGTCAAAGCAGCAGAAAAATTAAAGGATTGGCAAGAGTTTTTGAATTTCAAAAGACAACTGATTGATCGGAAAACCATCGGGCTACGCTATCTAGAACACTCATTTGATCAACAAAGTAACCTGCAGTTTCTTGTTATGGCTGAGCGTGAACAACTTATTAGTCAGGCCGACAGCGTATTTAAGCGAAAAGACCTTGAAGCGTTTGAATTAGGAATTTCACAAGACCAATGGCGCTTTGAGTTGAATTTTAATGACAAGTTTAGTCGCATACCGCGTGGTGAACAATTGGGTCACTTAAAAGGTAGAATTAAAAAGCTAAAAGTGACTGAAACGAAGAAGTACAGTAAGCATCTTACTTTGCTGCATGAGAGCGGGATTGACAAACCTATTTTAGCCTATGTAACAATTGAACCATCAGAAGATTGGAAAAACAAACTCGATAACGCGTTAAAGGAAATTGAAATAACAGAAGATAATGAAACGCAAAGCGCTTCTGATTTGATTTCAGAGAGGAAGCAAGTAGAGGACGCATTACTTAGTGCTATTCCTGAGCAAGGTTTTATTTCGTTCCCTTCTGTTGGTGATCTGACCTTGATTAAACGACAAGAGCAAACGATTAAAAATTTGCGCCAGAATGAAAACTGTTACTCCCCGTATCTTTCTAGCTATATGTTTGACATTTCCAAAGCAGGGGCATCAAAAAATGATACTACTATCGAATCATGGTTTAACGAGCAATTAAACGCAGCTCAGAAACAAGCGGTCAATAAAATGGTATCAGCGCCAGATCTGTGTTTGGTACAAGGTCCGCCGGGAACGGGCAAGACGACTGTCATTGCTGAAGCCATTCTTCAGTTAGCACGTAATGGCGAAACAGTTTTGTTGGCAAGCCAATCGCATGACGCCATTGATAATGCTTTAAGTTGCATTCGCAACCGACCTGAATTAAGAGCTATTCGACTTGCTCGAGGGCACGGAAAAATTACCGAAGAGGGTAAAGCGTTTGCTGAAGATAAGGCTTTGGGACGTTACTATTCAAGTTTACATGACTACGCCAAAGACCAGTGGCTTATACCTCAACAGAAAAGAGATGAAGAATTCACACAACTCAAGATGTGGATTGAAAGTGCTAAATATGTTGTTGCAGATCTGCAAAGTGTTGAAGACCAACTCAATAGACAGTATCAGCAGAAAAAGTTTGTCAAAGACTCTCTAGCGAAGGAGCAACAAGCGTATGACGATAGTGTTTGTCGCTGGGAGGTGTTATCTAGCCAAATTGACGCTACAAATCAATCAATGGTTAACCTACAAAACGAAAAATTGGAGATTATTAGTGACTCTTTCCTTCCGATAGCGTGTACAAATTTGATCGTTCTGCTGCAACAGATGAAGGAGCAAAACATCGACATTGAAGAACACTTTTTAGCGTTTGAAGACTTTGATAATCCAGCTTCAAGTGCATTGGTGCTAAATGCTTTGTTGGCAATCTGGAGTCGAGTAAAAGAAATACTGCCAGCATTACGAACGGATTTGTTACGCCTTCAAAGTGCCGGAAGTGAGTCATTAAAAGATGATTTAACACAGGAAAAGATTACGCAGTTAGAAATTCGTGAAGAAAACTTAGCCGCAGAACTGGAGACAAATGATAGCGAAGAGCTATTTGTGCAATGGCGTGAAGTTAGAGCGGAAATTAGAGTTCTTCAAAATCAGGCTGCAGGATTAGATATTGCAAATTATCAGTGTTTCACGGATAGAAGAGATATTGTCAATGTTAAAAATGCCGCACAGACCTATCAGTTAATGTCTAATAGAATCGGTAAGTTAGATGGTTTAAAGCAGGAGGTTGATATTGTATTGCAGGAAGTTATTGATCAACAAAACCAATGGTTGAAACAAAATAAACATATTCCAAAGCCATCAAGTGATGCATTAAGGAAAAGACAGAAGGCTTTACAAATTACTGAGAGAGATTTGGCGACTCTTAACGAGTCACTGCAGGCACATAAGTCTAGAGCTGCCGAGCTATTATCCGCTAGAAACCTTGACTCGACACGGAATTTGGATGAATGCTTGAGAGAAGCAAATAAAGACTATCAAGATAAAATGGATGTGGCTATTGAATTCGATAAAAAGCATGCACCATGGCGAGGTTTTTTGCATGATTGGACAGCCAATCTATCAATAGAAAATTCGGCGCAACGCGATTGGGAGCACGTAAGCCAAACTTTTCTTGAAAGCTGTAATTTAGTTGCTATTTCGTGTAATGAAAGTGACAAAACCCTTAAGGATGCAGGAATCGAAAGCTTTGATACCGTGATCATTGATGAGGTATCTAAGGCGACGCCGGTAGAACTTTTGCTACCTCTTATGCGCGCACGCAAAGCAGTTTTAGTCGGTGATCATCGCCAGTTACCTCCCGTTTTTCAAGAAAGCCAAGATGCACAAGCCTTCACAGATAAAATAGAGGAATATGAAGATGACGACACAGAGACACTGCTCACCAGGGACAATTTGAATCGCTTTGAAAAAATGGTGACAGCATCACTTTTTAAAGAACATTTTGAAAATGCCGATTCATCGATAAAAGAACGATTGACTACACAGTATCGCATGCATCCGAAGATAATGAACTTCGTGAATTATTTTTACGACGGACAACTGTTGTGCGGAAATCCAGAAAAAGACAGATCACACAATATTCTGTTGAAGAGTAAACATAATACACTCTTGTCGCATAAAGATCATGTGCTGTGGGTCGATACGTCTTTAGACTTTAAAGGAAACGTTTTTAAAGAGAACCAAGATCGAACCAACCGACTAGAAGCCATTCTTATCGCTCGTACTTTGGTTGAAATAAATCAACAATGCGCTCAGCAAGGTTTTGATAAACACAACAAGCAAGTCGTAGGCGTAGTTTCGTTCTATGCTGCGCAATGTCGAGTTATTCGCGATGAAATTAAAAAGGTAAATAACGGTAAAATTCAATTTGATGCTATCCATGTCGAAATCAATACCGTTATAAGATATCAAGGTAAAGAGAAGCCAATAATTTTAATTAGCTTAGTTCGCAACGATGGAGGACCAAAGCATAAACGCAGGTCTGCAAAAGCCAATGTTGCACGGTTCGAATTCATCAACGTTGCTATGTCACGGGCACAAAACTTATTAATCATGTTCGGTGCCCGCAACATGCTAGAACTGAGAGATGTGTGGCTTCCTAATATGGACAAGCCGGGTAAACAGAAAAAACAGGTTTACCGCCAATTTTTTGCCCAATTAGATCGCCAAGCCAGTATTTTCAGTGCAGCAGAAATGACAGAACACTTTGATGGTACGTATTTAATAGGCAAAGGAGCGCCAAAGTGATTTACGCACATAATATTAAAATTGACATTCCTGTCTTGAAAGTTGATTCAATAATTTCCTATCAAACGGTGCGACGTCCAACCGTATTTGAGAAAAGTCTTTTGCAATTGTTTGCGAAATATTCAGTCGAGTTGGGGGATCGCACTCTTGAAGACATTGCTAATCATCTGAAACTATGTTCAACATTTTTTATTGATGCTCTGAGGCATTTAAACGATTTTAGGGCGATTCAGCTTAGTAATGATTATTCAATAGATGATGCGTTAGGGATGCAATGTAATTGTATTTTGATTACTAGCGAAGGACGAGAGTTCCTATCCCAGAATGCGCTGCCGAGCGAGAATAAGTATACCACCGAAACCAGCTATTATGATCCTCTGTTAGGGAAAATAGTCGGTAAGAATGATGTCAAATCAACTTTTGGTGAAAATCCAATACGTTTGCCAATTGACAGTTTGGATGTCACTCTCTCTGCAGTCAAACCATTGATTGATGAGAAATTGAGACAGCGTTGGAAGTCAAAGGTGAACGAGCGTATTGACAAGATAGAACCTCAACTGAACGGGGAAATTTGGGACCGAAAAGTATTTAAGATTGATATTGATCATAATGGCAATATAACGCCTATGTCTAAAGATGTGGTTTTTTCAAAATGGCTAGAGGGTGCAGAAGCAGAATATCTTTGGCAGTTCGTTATTTCTCCAGTTTTTTCTTCAGATTGTCAACACCAGCAACTTCAATTTGACTGGAATATGGTTCACGACGTGGCTCCAATTGGTCAAATAACGGCCGTGATAAATAAGCTAAAGCCACATTATCTACTAACTTTCGATAAAAATATTGAAACCGCCAATGTAGCGAGTGTGGTTGTTGACCCTTCAAGTAATCCATCATTAAAAGGCAACGTCTTAACACTTAGCCGAAGTCCTATCTCATTGGAGGAGGGCGCTGATGCACTGCTAGTACATAAATCAAATGGCGGCTTTGATGTGCAATCTGGTCTATCACAGGTTTGGTATAGTGGACAGCCTCGTGAGGTTGATTTGACTATCATCACTCAAGCCGATAACAAGAAAGAGCAACTTGAACAGTACCTTTTGACAAGTGAAGACATCAATGTTGTCATTTTTTCAGCTGTCATTGATTGTAATCAGGCAATTAAACGTTTGCCTTGCGCAAATATCAAGCAAGTGGTTGGTTATTATAACAAAATGAATAAGTTAGTAACTGATCTTAGCGTAGCTATGTTTAAACAGAAATTTAGGCCCCTAAGAAACAAGGAAGAGGTTGAGCAATGTATCCATTTTCTTAAAGAGAAAGAATTATCTGTAGATAGCTTAACAACCGACTGTTTAATTACATTAATTAATTCGGCGATAAGAAAAATTGAAGTAATTGCAGGTTTATCTATTAGCAAAGTATTATCTGATTTAGTAAAGACATATGATTCTATAAATAGAAAAATACAACAAGACCTACTGAATGTAGACAACTTCAAGGTGCTTAAGCTTAATGTGTCGCGCTACCAATTATTAAATAATTTGGCTATTCAAATTAAATCATTATCAAAGATGCTCCCGGCGAGGGCAGTTAATGAGTCAATATTGGCAAAGCTTGAAGAAAAAATACTTAACATCCAGCAATATTTTCAATCGCAGTATGCTAATCCAAACGACTTTAAGAAGCGAGTTGTGATAATCGATACGAACTGCCTCATGCAAGATTTATCCTTATTAGACAAGGTTAAACCGTCAGATCAAGTTGTAGTACCTACAACGGTCTTACATGAATTAGATGGTCTGAAACAAGAAAATATTGACGGTAAGTGGAGTGATAAGGCTAAGAAAGCCAGAGCAGTAATCGACCGATTAGATTGCAGCATTATCGACTATGAACAGGCGCGTCCAGACTTATTAGACAAGATGGATAAGAATACAATAGGCAAGCCTGATTTGAAAATATTGTCAGTTGCTGCTTATTATCGATTGTGTAATTCAATACTTATAACAAATGACAAGAACCTGCGAAATCTAGCAAATGCCGAAGGCATCGCGAATCAATCGACGCAACGGTATCTAGCTGGTTCGCAGCGTAATAAAAAGATTAAAAGGAAGTAAAAGTGAGCCAAATCCATGAAGCGCAGTACAGGTTAGAACGAGAACGTCGCCAAAGAATTGCAGAAGATCGCGTCCGCAATACTACGTCTGACTACTTGGAACGTTATCAACATGTCTTATCGATATTACGGCAGCAGGGGTTGAGTGAATTTGTGCAAGAACAGTATGATCGTAGCCTTGTTGAACTCCAACAGATTCGAAGGGAGCTCGATAGCGATCCCTTTACCGCGAGGGAACACTCTCAATTATTGGCTTCTGAAATTTATTCGTTACCTAGTATTGCGCGACGGATAAAAAAACAAGTAGAGGAAGCACAGTACCAACAATATTTAAAAGATCGAGAGGCGAGAGTTGAAGCGGAGAAACAGAAAAACGCACGAATTGCTGCGTGCTGGACTCAGGAAATGTGTGATTGGGACGACAAACTTTCGCTAAATTTAATGATCGAGGAAATTAAAGCACTTGAGCATGAGGTGTTTTCAGAAAATTCTATTGATACAGAAGGTGAACTGACGTCTAGGTTCCTAGCGCTCAAAAAACAGGGATGTAAAAAAGCTGAGGAGCGCAGAGCCGATATGAAAAAGCAAGCCCAACCAAGTGTTAATAAACACTTAGCCGGAGTTATTTCGGATATGGCGTTAAAAAACTTACCCGATGGGCAAGCTCAAGAGATCACGAAGCAGCTTGACGATATTTGTTTAGAAAATTGTGAAAATCCAGTTAAGCAACTTGAAAAAATAGAACGGGTTTCTTATCAGGCAGATAAGAAAATTGAGGATGAATCTGTACGTAAAGAGACTGTGAAAGCCATTTTCAATACGCTTAAAAACAGTGGTTTTTCGGTACAAAAGCCGAAACTAGTTGTCACAAAAACAGGAGATAAAGAGGTCGTGATTTCGGCTTCTCGACCGGCAGGTAATCGAGCGCAATTTCTGATTCGGTTAGATGGCAGTTGTACGTATAAATTTGATAACTACAAAGGTCAAACCTGTAAAAAGGATATAGATACAGTCTTGCCCAAACTCAGCGAAATCTATGGGGTAGATTTGTCTGATTCACGCGTTTTGTGGAGTAATCCAGATGATGAAGATTCCGAAATGAAACCCATTCCATCTCAAACAAAGAATGAACAAGGATAGGAATATGAACGATCGAAAAACATCAACATGGCTTGATGAACTATCTCGCCAAGCGAAATTACGTCGAGGAATTGTTATCAGTGGTAATGTTAATAATCTTGTATTTGACACAGAAGACAAAGTGGTACCATTCACACAAGCGTTAAGTGATACACTTAAAAAGCTGGGTTTCAAACACGTTATTCATTATTCTCGCGTGGGTGGATTATCTGGAATATCTGATTCAGAATGGAATGAGTTACAGACATCATTTGGATCGCAGTCTGAGGAAGTTGAGGGGGATGATTATGATTTTGATGATGAAACTTCGCAACACAGTGCTGTACCTCAAGGGCAGACTCAGCTTACACCGCAGGATTTTTTTGCGGTAGCTCAACGCGTGATGTTAAACAGCCATGCCCCTAAAGTAGCGTTTCTCGTCGATTGGTCTAATTTGTTGTTTGGTCAAGTTAACGCACTGTCAGAACAAGAGCGAGGCTGGATAATTCAATTGTCACAAAACTTGCGCGATTCTGAAGATGAAATGAGCCTCGATCAAGTAAATAGCGTTCTAAGTTTGATGGTGTTTGTATGTCATGGAAACAATCATTTACCTCCTGTGCTGATCTCTGGTAACCCACAATTCGCCGAAATCGTAGTTCCTCTGCCAAATCGCGCTGAACGCAAGCAAGTAATATTGGGGCTAAAAGATGTTTTTAATATTGAGAAAAAGTTATCGAGTGAGTCGCGATTATTAGCAGACTTTGTTGATTTAACCGATTCATTTACCCTTCGCGAAATTAATCAACTCGCTCGCCTTTCCCGACATCAGCCCGAGTTATCCATAGAAGCATTAGTCTCATTGTATCGATACGGTAGTAAGGAATCGCCGTGGGAGCAATTAAACTACGATAAACTCAAACACGTTGAACTGATTTTAACAAGAAGGGTTAAAGGACAAGATGCAGCCATAAAATTGGTAAGAAAAGTCTTGGTAAGAGCATTTACCGGATTGTCCGGACTTCAGCACTCGTCGAAGTCGAGAATGCCTAAAGGCGCTTTGTTTTTTGTTGGCCCGACAGGTGTTGGCAAAACGGAGTTAGCTAAGTCGCTAGCTAGCTTTTTGTTTGGTGATGAAGATGCCTGCTTACGTTTTGATATGTCAGAATTTAACCACGAACATGCAGATCAGAGATTAGTCGGTGCACCACCTGGTTACGTAGGATTCGAAGAGGGAGGGCAACTCACTAATGCAGTGAAAAAAAGGCCATTTTCATTATTACTGTTTGATGAAATTGAAAAAGCGCACCCTCGTATTTTGGATAAATTTCTCCAAATTTTAGAAGATGGACGTCTTACTGATGGTAAAGGGGAGACGGTAAGTTTTTCCGATACGTTTATAGTATTTACATCCAATATCGGAGCCAGTGAAATTGAACCAGGAGAGCGGGCGATTGAGCAATTCAAAGCTCATGTGTCTAGGCATTTTGTACATGAGTTAAAACGTCCTGAATTACTGGGTCGCATTGGCGAAGCGAATATCGTACCTTTTAATTTTATGACGAGTTCAGATGTTCTTGTTGGAATTGCGAAAGCAAAACTTGAACCGTTGAAAACCCGTCTGAAAGAAAAATGGGGTATATCCGATCTGATTTTCGAAAATGAACCAAAAGCTTTGAAGACTATTGTTGAACAAGTTGATATAAGTGCCGGTGGGCGTGGGGTATTAAATGCGATGGTTACTATGCTTTTCGATCCGTTAGCTGAGTTTTTGTTTGCAAACCTTATGGACAAGGATAGATTCGAGAAACGTCCAGTTAGAGTGGTTCAAGCCGGTAATCGCTTTGACTTCGAGATTGACTGATGTCTTGGCTTAATCTAGGGGCGATCGTTGATGCGACAGCAGCAGAAGGACCTGGTGTACGCACGGCTGTCTGGGTTCAAGGGTGCTTGAAGCGATGTTCATCATGTTGTAATCCGGACTTTCTGAAAATAAAACCCGCAAACGTTATCGAAGTAGAACAACTTAAAAAGCGAGTAGAAGCAAACAAAAAGAATTTTGGTATCCAAGGCATAACCTTACTTGGTGGTGAACCAGTGTTGCAGGCTAATGGCTTATCGGAATTAGCTCAGTTTGCGCAGAGCATTGGTTTATCTGTTATGTTATTTACGGGATATGAGCTTGAAGAATTGGATGAAAGCAGATTCGCAGGTATTGCTAAGCTATTGAATCACGTTGATGTTGTTGTAGACGGTGAATTTGAATTGAAACACGTTGAGCAAAACCGTAACTGGGTTGGTTCAATGAATCAAAAATTTCACTATTTAACGAACAGATACGATCGCTCGATAGAGTCTAGCTTAGGAACAGTAACAAATGAATGGCGTATTAATGCTCATGGGCAAGTTTCTGCCAACGGTCTGCCGTTTATTGTAAAGGTTTGATAAAGAAATGAATATAAGAGAGGTTTTTGTACAAACTAAGCAACGTTCACTTTGCAAAACTATCTTTCGATAATATGTCTCTTTGTCTCATGGCCTACTAATGATCCTCATCTTAGATGCTTTAACGGTAAATTGACTTAAAACTCATTAAACGGTAATTTTTCACGTAAATATTTTAAATTTAAAGGATTTTTATTATGGCTGTTCAGGCTTTACCGATTATAAAAGCAATTGCACCTTATCTGGCTGATATAGCATCAGCCACGATCCCCGCCTTCACTTCGAAATCCAAGTCCTCTAAAGAAGCGGCAGAGCTTATTAACGAGCAAATATCTGAGTTGCAATCAGCGGCCTCTCAAAATGCTCAAAACTTAAACCTTCTTGCTGACAATCTGCAAAAAGCCATTTTATCACTGGAGGAAAGTCTAGTAGCTTTAGAGAAAAAAATGCGAATTTATCTAGGGTTAACCATTAGTTCCATTTTAATTTCAATTACAGCGCTTGTCGTTGCGTCTTTGTCGGTTTGATATTGGCCAACATATCGTTCTGATCTAAAAAAGGTATGGTTACGGGTCTATGTCTAAGATTATGAGCAAAAGCTTTAAAAGGTTTGTCGTTTTACGAATGTATATAATTTTAGACCCGCAGTGCGTTTTTTTGGTTTCTAAGTGAAGATTAGGCTTTTAAGATACGCCCTAATGTGGGACAGAGATAGGACAAAAATGAACCCTAGGGAGTAATTATGTATTGCTCTATGCGCTTAAGTCATAAAAAACAAGGTGTCAGAATACTAAATTGTCGTTAACGACTATTCATCCACCGGGCATGAAAATGCCGTTCTAATTCAGAACTCTAGAGAAATAGCGCCCCTGGCAATTAGCGTCAGCGGCGCTATTTTTTTGCCCGAAAAACGCCAAGTGTAATAGCTAACAAAATTCGAAGATTAATGTTGCTCGAAAATAGTAACTTACTGCTACTTAACACCTGGCAATAGAGGGAGAATTATTGTTTAAATATTGACCAAGGGTAAAACAACACTCATTAGACTAATCCATTGTTGGTTACCTTGCGTAAGTCTAGGGTATGAAACGCTTAGACCTTGCATCAGCTGTGATGTGTCGTCAAGGTCAACGTTCAGTGGTGTTAGTAAGATTTGTGCACGTCATTGTTGTGACCACACCGCAGCTTACCGATGCCGTTATTTGAATAATTTGATGAACAAACGACAGGATACGACCATGAAAAAGCTTTTAACTTTGCCAATGTTTGCCCTTTATGTGATGTTTTCAAGCGTGGCCTTTGCGGGCGGTTATGACAAAAACAAGCAAGATATTGTTGATATAGCCGCCTCAAATGATGACTTTTCCACCTTGGTGGCCGCGGTGAAAGCTGCTGATTTAGTTGACACTCTTAAAAGCGATGGACCATTTACGGTGTTCGCGCCGACAGATGCCGCGTTTGCCAAACTTCCGGAAGGCACCCTCGAGAGCCTACTGCTTCCTGAAAACAAAGATAAGCTCGTTGCGATTTTAACCTACCATGTGGTCTCGGGTAAGGTGATGGCAAAAGATGTTGTGGCGTTGGATGCGGCTGAAACCGTGCAAGGTAATTCTGTGACTATTGATGTGAGCGACGCTGGAGTAAAAGTGGATAATGCCAACGTCATCAAAACCGATATTAAAGCGAGCAATGGGGTAATTCACGTGATTGATACGGTGATTTTACCGAAGCAGTAACCAGACATAACCCCCTTGCGTGAGGCATTATGGTTAATGACCACACTTAATAGTGTAAATTAGGAGCCTTAACGGCTCCTTTTTTATGGTTTGTGCGTGGTGGTTTAATTGAGTGACAGCAACTCTGGTTCAAGCCAAAGGCCTCATCATAATAACGACAGCGTGAACCTGACATAATCACAAACAATATCTAGCAATTAAGACAAAATCATTGATCGCGTCAGTTTGATATCCTCCGGCAATCATGGCGTTTTCTACACGGTATTGCCCCCAACAAAAAGTCGCTTAACACGACAAATTTATCTGAGTGTAGAGTTTTAGCTCTAACGGTATTGATTTTTTATTTTTTCAGCGTACACTTGTGCACTTAGTTAAGCGTACACATGTAAACTCAATAACCTATTCATGAAAAAATATTTAAATTGGCTCAGCCGACGGTTTTTACACCACACGTCATTTTCTGGCTATATCGAACCTGTTATACAAGCCGTTAAACCGGCCTGGCGAGATGGCTTTTACCGTGCCAACGTCGTGGCGGTTAATCACCATGTTACTGACACCATTGAATTGTACTTGCGCGTACATGGCAATTGGCCTGTACATCAATCAGGCCAACACATCGAGTTAACGCAGGAGATTAATGGAAAGTTGCTAACTCGCGTATTTACCATTGCCTCAGCACCTCAATTGGCATTATCGAAAAGACTGATTCGATTAGTGATCAAACAGCAACAGCAAGGGCATTTTACCCCCGCGCTGAGTCAATTGTCGCTTGGTAATTGGGTGAACATCTCGTCGCCGAAAGGGCAGTTTACGGTTGGTAAACTTACCGATAATAACCTGTTGTTGGTGGCAGGTTCTGGTATTACGCCATTTATTGCCATGCTTAACGATTTAAAAAATCAGCCTAACGACGGCCGACACGTTCACTTGCTTTACTACGCAAAGCCACAACAACACCTGCTTGTCGATGAGCTAACGGCATTGTCAGCAGCCATGGAAAATTTTTCTTTTCAGTTAATGACGCGAAACGTCGACGGTGATGTATCAAATCACCTAGAGAAGTTTGCGCAATCAACCATGCTGGTATGTGGTCCTCAGGCGTTTTACCAAAGCGTAGCCAAGTACGCTCAGTTACACGATATATCGCTATACAGTGAACACTTTTCTTTAATGGCATTGACGCAACTAGATAGTCAAACCAAACAACTTTTTGACGTGTCGTTAAATGGTAAGCAAATTGTGGTAAGCAATGAGTCGCCTATTTTGTCACAACTGCTGGCGTTAGGAGAGCCTGTATCACACGGCTGTAAAATAGGGATTTGCCATCAATGCCAGTGTACTAAAACCACCGGTGTGGTTAAAAATGTGGTCACCGGTAAATTATCTGATCGCGGTGAGGAGTTAATTCAATTATGTGTATCACAAGTGATGAGTGATGTGGAGCTTAGAGTATGAGTAAGAGTAGCCCAAATTATCAGCTGTTGGGTCAACAACTCGATCAACTGCGCGAGCAAACGATGGCCAAAATTGGCCAAGAAGATGCCAACTATATCAGGCGAATTATCGTCCTGCAGCGCATTTTAGAGTGGTCGGGTCGCATATTATTGATGTTAGGTTTTATTACTCCTGTGTTGTGGGTCGTTGGCGTGTTGTCATTAGCCATTGCCAAAATCCTTGATAATATGGAAATCGGCCATAATGTGATGCATGGTCAATACGACTGGATGAACGATAAACACATCAACTCAAAATCGTACGAATGGGATATTGCATGCGATGGCGCGAGTTGGAATCGAGTGCATAACTACGAACACCACACATACACCAATATTATTGGCAAAGACCGAGATTTTGGTTATGGCTTGTTGCGCTTGTCAAAAGATTTTCGCTGGCGTGTTAAAAATCTCTGGCAATTTGTCACGTATCTTCTCTTAAGTGCTTTATTTCAATGGGGAGTGTCGTATCACGAAATGGCTGCCGAGCGGGTGTTTTTTGGTAAAAAGAAGCAAAACCGCAACAATAAAGTATCTCATGCCGAGCTCAAACGTCGTTTTTTCAGCAAAGGGGCAAGACAACTAGTTAAGGATTATTTGCTGTTTCCATTGTTAGCCGGACCACTGTTTTTATGGGTACTGGTCGGTAATTTATGCGCTAACCTGTTGCGCAACTTATGGACGTCAACCATTATCTTTTGTGGCCATTTTACCGAAGACGTACACACCTTCTCAGAGCAGGACTGTCAAAATGAGACGAAAGGGCAGTGGTACTATCGTCAAGCATTAGGTTCATCAAACTTAAAAGGCGGTAACTGGTTTCACGTTTTAACTGGGCACTTAAGCTTTCAGATAGAGCATCACTTGTTTCCGGATCTGCCGGCCAGACGATACAGAGAGATAGCACCATCTGTAGAGCGTATCCTGCAACAGCACGGTATTCATTACAATACGGGAAGTTTCTTTCGTCAATATGGCTCGGTAGTCAAACGAATTGTTCGCTACTCGTTTCCGTAAGCTAAGGTTACGTCTCGCTTGATAACTGGCGTAAGGTGTTTGGCGTAAGTTGTGTGGCTAAAAAGCTAGCCACCAACTAAGCAAGCATTCAATCAGCGACGACAGAGTATTTTTACATCCCGACATCAATCGCATTATACTATTTGCTTGCTGTTTGTTGCTGATACTCTCTAATTGTTTCGCGCAAGTTATTCAGTGCATCAACGGCAAAACCACGGTCGTAAAAATAGAGGATTTTTCCTGCCGAGTTGATCAGAATTACTCGTGCATTCTTGCGATTTTCAGTACCGGTTAACGCAGTGATCTTTTCGGCGCCGTCATAAATGGTGATCACACCACCCCACATTGACTTGGGTATGCCTTTGCGCATGCCATTATCAATAAAGGTTTCGAACATTTGTGGGAACATGCCGGCAATGGTTGGTAACTCGTAGGCTGGAACAGGGGTTTGGGTCATATCTAAACCGATCAACCAGCGGTCAATATCAAATTGAGAGCGCTCAACGTACCCTATCAGCAACACTTTTAAATCACCTTCTAAGCCATCGGGGATAGCGATCGATTGTTTGTTTAGGTTAGTACCGGTGACATTGGGAAAGGTCTCGTTAATTGGCGATCGATTTTCAATAACGCTGGCGCAAGCGGTCAAGGTAAGTAGTAGAGCGCCGACGGTGAAAAATTTAAACATTGTATATTCCTTTTTGTTGTTTATCAGTGTTTACGCACAAAGCCACAACCAAGTTTAGTTGCAAGCTAATTTTTGTTGTAATGCTATGAAGTTTACCGAGAGAGGTGCAGATTATTGGGCATATCATTGGTTGCTAATTTAATGTGCCATAATTAAGGCGTGTTGATCTTTGAGCTACAAATTTTGTTCAACCTAAATGATTTCTGATCAAAATAGCTGTCATGCAGCATAGTCATCTATGTAAGTGTCAGTTATTACAGAGCAGGGAGAATTTCGACAGAACCCTTTGGCCAGCGTTTGTTTGAAATTTCTACGTTGTTAACGCCTAGTTGTTTAGATGACGAAACTTTATAGTCGTTGCCTTGTAAAAATCCCAAACAATTCGCAGCAAAAATGAACAGCAAAGTTGAACACGCTCTAATCATCAGCAATTGGTTATGTTAGGAGGTGACCCATGACCTTATCTTGGAAACAGGGCGCTGTCGCATTAGCCGCGGTGTTTGTGCTCGCCCTGGTACTGGTTAAACCAATTGGAGTGTCAACCCAATTTGTTATTATTGATGGCCTGATTGCCAAAGTGTTTCAGCCTGAACTGGTAACTCAAGACTCGAGTACCCAAACCGGATACACCAGCAGTAATGAATACTTGGCTAAGTCTGGTGGCAAGTACGCCCAGTCCGTTGCACAGCCGTTAAATTACGGGCTGATTTTTGTATTGAGTATGATTGTCGGTGGCTTTATTGCCTCGCGTTCGCACCAGGAGCCTGAGATCCCCAAAGCACATGCCAAATGCTACGGCACTAATCCATGGTCGCGTTATGCGATGACCTTTATCGGTGGTTTTATCGCGTTGTTTGGTGCTCGACTGGCCAGCGGTTGTACCTCAGGGCACATGATGAGTGGGATGATGCAAACCTCAATTAGCGGCTATGTATTTGCGCTTGCCGCATTTATCACCGCAATTCCTGTCGCCATGTTGGTGTATAACAAAAGCGGAGGTGATGTGTGATGATTGTATTAGCCATTGTTCTTGGCAGCTTATTTGGTTTTTCGCTGTATCGAGTGGGGGCAACACATGCCGATATCATTATTGATATGCTAACCCTGAGAGATTTGCGCTTGGCTAAAACTATCCTTGCTGCAATTGGTTTGTCGTCCGCCGTGTTTTTTGTCGGTGTTCTCCTCAACGTATTTGACCCATCTCACATGAGTATTAAAACCATGTATATGGGAGTGATTATTGGCGGCGCATTGTTTGGTATTGGTTGGGCAGTATCTGGTATGTGTCCAGGCACGAGCTTAGCCAACGTCGGCGCTGGGCGAAAAGACGCATTATTTTTTGTTTTAGGTGGTCTATTGGGTGCTGGCGCCTTTGCACTTGCCTACCCGTGGTTAGCAACGTTTGGCTTGTTTGAACCTATGCTTGGCGGCAAAACCAGCGTAGTCAGTGTATCCGGTACTATGTGGCTACCAATAGTTATCGGCGTTGGTTTTGTCTTGGTTGCGTGGCTGTTGCCAACAACACTGCGCAAGTCGTCTTCGAGAGGACACCTGCCGTAATGCACAGCAGTATAGAGAGGGCTGATAAACTTAAACAAATGCCCCTGAGTTAAACCGCTACGGATAGTAGCCTAGATTTAACTCAAGGACATTTGTCCTACCGTGTATCTGCGTCGTACTAAACTGCACGCAAGCGTGCGCAGCAAGCACTAATTACGGCACTGTCCAGTACCGTGTACCAGATACTTTTCTGTGGTGAGAGATTCAATACCCATTGGGCCATAGGCGTGCAGTTTCGTTGTTGCAATACCAATTTCGGCACCCAAGCCCAATTCGCCACCATCAGAGAATCGAGATGATGCATTAACCATTACCACAGAAGCATCGACCACCTGCTGAAAGCGCTGGGCGGTCTGTTTGTTTTCGGTCACAATCACCTCGGTATGATGGCTGCCAAATTGCTCGATATGAGCAAAGCTTTGCTCTATGCTGTCTACAACGCGCACCGCAATTTCAAGCGACAAATATTCCTGTCCAAACTCATCGTCGTTGAGTAGGGTAAAGTCGTCAAAGTAAGGCTCGGCCTTATCACAACCATTTACCTTCACCTGTTTTTCTTTAAAGGCATCGGCTACTTTAGGTAAAAATTGCTCAGCGATATCACCATGTACTAGTAAGCCTTCTAACGCATTACACACACCGGTGCGTTGTGTTTTACCATTTAACAGTATGGCTAGCGCTTTATCTAAGTCTGCCTCGTTATCAACGTACAAGTGGCATACGCCTTTGTAGTGTTGAATCACAGGAATTTGACTGTTT
This sequence comes from Thalassotalea ponticola, assembly GCF_041379045.1. Taxonomy (NCBI): domain Bacteria; kingdom Pseudomonadati; phylum Pseudomonadota; class Gammaproteobacteria; order Alteromonadales; family Colwelliaceae; genus Thalassotalea; species Thalassotalea ponticola. Next base: position 1,998,190 of record NZ_CP166871.1, on the reverse strand, counting down.
GCACTGACAAAGTTGATCAAGCCTTCACCGCCGCGAGGGATCACCAAATCGATGTCATCTTTCAAGGTCAGTAGCTCATTGAGTAATGCTCTATCTGGATCGGGAATAACCGATACTATCTCTTCTGGTAATTGATGCGCTGTTAATACCGAACGCAATACGTCGGCAATAGCTAAACTACTGCTCAGCGCCTCTTTACCACCGCGCAGCACAACGGCATTACCCGATTTGATACACAAACCTGCGGCGTCGGCGGTAACATTAGGGCGCGCTTCGTAAATCATACAAACTACGCCGAGTGGAATGCGCATTTTTTCTATTGTTAGGCCGTTGGGACGTTTGCCAAACTCACGAGTTGTACCAACAACTTCGGGTAATGATGCAACGGTGTCTAAGCCATCGGCCATGTCATTAATGCGTTGTTCGTTTAGCGTTAAGCGGTCAATCATCGCATCGGATAACCCAGCTTCGGTGGCGCGCTGCAAATCGTCTTTGTTTGCCTCAAGGATGACATTTGCGTGTTGGCGCAGTGCATCAGCCATATCAGTTAATACACTGATGCGTTTTTCGGCTGACTGAATAGCAAGAATACGTGCGGCTTTTTTCGCCTGTGTGGCAATACTTTTCATTAATGTCATGTGTTTATTCCATTTTTGCAATATATTTTTCAGAGAGAATAGGATCGATTGTATCGTCGAGCGTCCTATTAATTTGTTCATCGTCTTGTGTGGCGACAAAACTGAGTAAACAACTGCTGTAATTCGTTGTTACTTTGGCAACTTTTTCACCATTTTGTTTACGCAGCATGACCACATCTCCTGCCGAGAAATCGCCGTTTACGTCGATTATGTCGTTTGATGTCAACACATCACTGGTAAGGTCTTCATCAATGCTAAATTCATCAGCTACCACTAACTCGCCTTGAGCTAGGGTGGTGTGACGCAGCCAATGCATTGGTTCAAGCATGGGATCTGGATGTGGATGAAATAACGTACCGGGATTATTACCCTCTAATAGTTGATTAAAGCTTTGCTCGTTAAAGCCGTCAACAATAAATGTTTGAATACCATGCGACGTCGCTTTTTCAGCGGCTTGAATTTTAGTTTTCATACCGCCAGTGCCGACATCGCTGGTTGCGCCACCGGCCATCGCATAAATATCGCTGTTGATTTCAATCACATCACTGATCAAGCGCGCACTTTTATCAAGGTGCGGATTGGCAGTGTATAAACCGTCAATGTCTGAACAAATGATCAGCGCATCAGCTTGAGTCGCGGTGGCCACCATGGCTGATAAATTATCGTTGTCACCGACTTTAAGTTTGTCAGTGGTTACCGTGTCGTTTTCATTGACCACTGGCAAAATGTCATTCTCAAGTAACGTATCTAAGGTATCTCGCACACTAATATAACGGTCGCGGTTTCTTAAATCGGCATGAGTTAACAACACTTGCGCCGTAGAAAAGTCGAATAACCTATCCCATGTCGCCATCATTTCTTGTTGGCCAGCGCTGGCCATGGCTTTCTTAATGGTGATGGACGAATCATTCACCTGTTCAAACAAATGGGCACCAGCGGCAACCGAGCCGGAGGACACCAATACCACTTGGATACCTGACATGCGGCAGCGGACGATGAAGTTGGCAATACTCAGCAGATATTGACTACTGCAACCATCTCTATTTGGAGCTATCAAAGCGCTACCGACTTTAATAACAATTCTGTTCCAGTTAGGGGTGTTCATAATGGACTCCTGACTCAATAATAATTAGGCTTTGACTAACTTTTTCGACGTTTCTTCAAACCATGAAATAGCTTGTGTAGCGGGTTTTTGGCTGTTTAAACTGACAACAACAATGGCTGTAGAGCTGGCAATAAAGCCAGGTAGTAATTCGTAAAACAAGCTACTCAGTGTTTGACCATTTGCTAACAACGGCACATAAGCCCAAATTAATACGGTCACACAACCCGTTACCACACCGGCAATAGCCCCTGCGTGGGTTAGCTTTTTCCACCACAAGCTAAATAAAACAAGTGGTCCAAACGCCGCACCGAATCCGGCCCAGGCATTGGAAACCAAATTTAACACGCTGTTGTTGTTATCAAGGGCGATCAGTGACGCAACAACAGCAACAACTAATACACACACTCGACTTGTCATCAGTAATTTGTTGGCACTTGGTGCCGTGCGCGAATATGCCTTGTAAATATCTTCAACCAACGAGCTTGAAGACACTAATAGTTGCGATGAAATGGTACTCATTATCGCCGCTAAAATGGCCGCTAATAACCATCCGGCAATAAACGGATGGAATAAAAATTGCGACAAGAAAATAAAAATCGTTTCTGGATCGTTGATGGTTTGCTTGCTGTTGGCAATAAATGCTGCGCCTACTAAACCAGTGACAACGGCACCAATAATGGATATGGTCATCCACGTTAAACCGATGGTTTTTGCGCGTGGCAAATTCTTGTGGCTATCAATCGCCATAAAACGGACAATAATATGAGGCTGACCAAAATAACCTAGGCCCCATGTCATTAAACTTAGCGCGGCGATAAATTCCATGTTGCTGAAACTAAACGACATAGATTCAGTAAATTGCATCATCTGTGCTTGATCGAACTGCATGTACGTAGCCAGTGGCACGGCAACAAGGGCAATAAGCATGATCACACCTTGGATAAAGTCACTTAAGCTCACTGCTAAAAAACCACCTAAAATGGTGTATGCGACGACCACAGATACCGTAGCAATTACGCCCCAACTGTAGTGTAAACCAAATGCCGATTCGAATAACTTACCGCCGGCAACCAAGCCCGAAGCGGTATATACCGTGAAGAACACGATAATAACCAATGAGGCAATTAAGCGCACACCGCCTTTGTTAAGCGCAAAACGCTTGGATAAAAACTCGGGAATAGTTAGTGAGTCATCCGCTACTTCCGTAAATACACGCAGTTTTGGTGCGACAATCTGATAATTTACGTAGGCGCCAATAACTAACCCCAGCGCTAACCAAATGCTGTTTAAACCACTGACGTAGGCTGCACCTGGTAATCCCATCAGCATCCAACCACTCATGTCAGAAGCACCGGCAGACAGCGCGGTCACTTTCGGGCTTACATTGCGACCACCTAGTAGGTACTCGTTGTTATTAGCCGTCGATTTTTTCATTGCGTATATGCCAATACCGATCAGCATAACGAAGTAAAGAACAATAGATATGGTAGAGAAACTTAAATAAAACATAGTCATCTAATAATTCGAAATATAATTATAATTTTCAGAAGCAATTTTCTTTGCACCGGATCCCTAGAAATTATTGCACTGATAACTTATCAACAGAGCAGAGAGCTTAAGTACGCTAAAGGATCAAAATACGGATACACTAATCGCGTGTCGCTAAGCTCTCTGGTTACAAGTTTTTTTATCTAAGGTTGTGTAGTAGCGTTTCTAATGCTTTAGAAACAAATACTTACCTTGGTGGCCAACACCCGCTTTACAGCTTGGTTAGATTGGCGAGAGGAATGGTTTTTTGGTCGACATAGTTGACTGCCGAGCGCGTTGTGTCGATGATAAGTTTCGGAACAAGGTACGTTCCCATAATAAGCCAAAAACAAATACTTTCTGATATGTCTGAATTCACAATAAGCCTCCTGTTGTTATTGTCTTTAGTATACTAATGATTATTGTACGAAATATCAAGGGCTGTTTTGTGACCGTTTTGTGACCATTTTTAATTCATCCCTTTCTGATGTCTAAATATTGTCGTTTTTAGTGCATGGCCTCCAACCACTGTTTAGTGGCTTGAGGGTACTGTATATAAGGACTTCGGTTGGCTAGGTGCGTACTGATGTCACTGTGATTGGCTAGAGCAATGGTTTATTGTTTATTACTAACAGTGCTAACTAATTTTGTCGTTTGGATCCTTCTCGGATTAAATAGACAGCCTCGTTAGTTAGTGATCAACACGTATCCTGGTAGGCCATGCAAAGGCGACTAACGAGGCTAATGCTGATAGAAAGCATTAATTGACTTGTTTATTGTGCTATCAAGCCTTATATCTATCAACAATAGACACAAACACAATATGTAAAAAAGAGAGAGACTATGTCGAACCCGTCCAACTTACTCGTTGCTGAAAACAGCGGTACGCCGCTTTATGTCATCAACAAAAGCGATTATGCCACATGGTGTGAGCAACAATCTGAGTTTGCCAAAAACTGGTTAGCAAACACCGCTTACAAGCAAGAGGGGGTTGCTATCATACCGGATCAACAGGGGCAAGTTTACTGCGCCCTGATGGTAGTTGAGTCGACTAACGCCTATTTTGCCTGCGGTGAACTGATCCGCCAGTTACCTAAGGCCCAATATCTGTTGCAAGCGGAGCAAGATGCATATGAGGCGGTTGCCTTTGGTTGGCTGATGGGTGCTTATCAATTTGATCGATACAAGCAACAGCAAACGCAATTGCCAACGCTAGCCATTAATGATCAAACGCTTGTCGCAGAGGCGATAAAACAGTATCAGGCGACGACACTGGTTCGCGATTTAGTAAATACACCCGCCGCCGACATGATGCCACAGCACTTATCTGCGGTGACCAAGCAAATGGCCGACGAATTTGGCGCCAGCTTTGATGAAATTGTCGGTGATCAGTTGCTCGAGCAAAACTACCCAACAATTCACGCTGTGGGACGAGCGAGTTGCCACGCGCCGCGTTTACTCGATTTACAATGGGGAGACGAGAACGCGCCTAAAATAACGCTTGTTGGTAAAGGTGTTTGTTTCGACAGCGGTGGTTTAGACGTGAAACCTGCGGCCGGTATGCGATTGATGAAAAAAGATATGGGTGGCTCAGCCCATGTGCTTGGCTTGGCGCGTTTAATCATGTCGTTTGGATTGAATGTGCGTTTGCGCGTGCTAATCCCTGCGGTTGAAAATGCGATTGCGGGTAATGCCTTACGTCCAGGTGATGTGGTCACCACTCGCAAAGGTTTAACCGTTGAAATTGATAACACCGATGCAGAAGGGCGCTTGGTGTTATGTGATGCGCTCGATGAAGCGATGAATGACAAACCTGAGATGATTATCGACTTTGCTACTTTAACAGGTGCGATGCGAGTTGCCTTAGGCACAGAATTACCGGGCTTCTTTGCCACCAATGACGCCACTGCACAAGCCATTACCGATGCGGGCTTGGGAATTGACGATCCGGTTTGGCGCATGCCGCTGTATCAACCGTACAAAGACATGCTAAAAAGCGATATTGCCGATATGACAAACTGCGCTACTGGACCGTTCGGCGGTGCCATTACCGCGGCACTTTATTTACAAGAGTTTGTTGAGAGCGGTACTGATTGGTGTCACTTTGATATCATGGCCTTTAATATCAGAGCACTGCCGGGACGCCCTAAAGGCGGAGAAGCGTTTGGCGTGCGCGCGGTATTTAAGCACTTGCAACAAAAATACGCGTAATTGATCGGTGTTTATGTCGAGCTAAGTGCTAAGGCGCTTAGCTCGGGCGTAGAATAGGCCCTCGGGTCACATGGTTCAGCGCCAACAATTGGGCGACTAGCCGATTGTTGGCGCTTTTTACTTGCTTGTCTTTTGTCAGTTTCACTAGCGCTTCTTTGTATCCATTTAAACGACCCTTTGATTTTCAGTTACATTTCATAAACAGTTTTTAAATCAATAAACTAGTATGACTTTTTGGCTCAGAAATTTGCACAAAAGTGAGCTCTAACATAGGCTGTATATAGGCACAATATGTGAATAGAGAGAAATAGCTATGGGTTCAAGTAAATTGGCAAGCTTAATTTTAATGGTTATTGGTGTTGCCCTTGTCGTCTGGGGTAATCAACAAGGCGCGGGAGCGGTAGAGCAAGTCACTGAGGCAGTAACCGGACAAAAAACCGATGAAGTGATGATGTTTTATATTGCTGGTGCAGTCAGTTTTGTTATCGGGTTACTGTTGTTTTTTAGAAAGTAAGCCAACTTATCAATCTCGTGATTAACTCAACGCCCCGTAAGGGGTAACTTAGTTCGAGCTTTTTTGGGGGCTCAGCCAATCACTCTCATTAACTGTGTGAGCACCCGACCGTAACCAATACTGTATTGTATAACGGCTAAATAAAAACGGCGTCCTCTTGTTGAGGTTCGCCGTTTTTTACTGCTGTTTGTCAACCTCAGTTGACTTGTCTTCAGATCAACGCGTATTGCATCAGTAGCGATGCAAGGTGGTTAAAATGAATACGTTGCTTGTGCATAAACAAATCGACCTTGGCCACTGTGTACATTAACAACAAAGCCCATAAAGTCGTGATAGGCAAACGGCGGTTCTTCATTGAACAGGTTTGTCGCACCAAGTGTTAATGTTACATCATCAAAGCCAAAGTAGTTGACCGTAGCATCAACCGTAGTCATCGAATCAACTTTTTTGTCTATCGACAACGACGACTCTTGTTCAAACTCGTCGATGTAGTTAATTGCCAACGTCGATGTTACATCATTTAAAATCCAATCAAGTGATGTGGTCCAACGCACCTCTGGTTGTTCAAAACCACCTTCCATGGTGCCTTTGTAATCTTCAAAGTTAAGCACGTAATTCATCACGTAACCAAATCGAAACTGACCAAGAGTCTCTGTTTCAAGGTTGTAGCGGATGTCAACATCAAGGCCAGAGGTCTCAAGGTCACCGATATTTTGGTAACCGTCATTGACTTGAATGACTTCTCCTGGGTCTCCTTCAATACTGGTTGGTCGACGTTCTACGATCGTTCCGTCTAAGCCAAAATTATCCATCACAAATTGTGTATCTGCGCCAATGATATCTTCGATATCGTAGTTGTAATAGTCGACTGAGAAGTTGAGGTTGTCGGTCACATTGTAAATAATGCCGACGTTATAACTGGTTGACTCTTCTGGGCCCAAGTCGGGATTACCCTCAAAGATTGCCGTGTACTCTTGCGGCTCACAAGCTCGGTCTTGGTTGCCAATTGCTTCACATCGCAATGTGTCCACCAAGTTCGGTGACTCATCAGTTCTGCCTAAACCAAGTTGATGTAAAGAGGGCGCTCGAAAGGCGGTGCCATAAGAACCTCGAATACTCAAGTCATCTGTCGGTGTCCACAAGAAGGAGACTTTGGGATCAGTTGTGGTACCAAAATCGCTATAGTCTTCATGGCGCATTGCGACTTGCACCTCAAAACTATCAGCCAGCGGAATAGCAAGTTCGGCAAAAATAGCCGTATTATCACGAGAGCCGTTGGCTTGGGTGGCTTCGGTACCAAACACATTACCGCGTAAGAACTGATCATCTGGGTTATCAGAGATTTTCTCTTCGCGATATTCAGCGCCAATAGCAAGGATCAAATCACCGGCGGGCATGGTAAACAAAGGACCTGAGAAGGTAACATCAACCGCTTTGGTGGTTGACTTACCTATCCTGGTTGTTGTGGTTTCAATAAAATCTAACGCCTCTTGAGAATTTGCGGAAGGCTCGAAAGGATTCCATAAGCCACTGTCAATGGCTTGTTGTATGCGCAAAGAGTTGGGGAAACCGTCAACGCCGCGCTCTGTTGATTCGCTCTTGATGTAACTGTACGCAGCTTCCCAAAACCAATCACCAATGTCACCTTCTAATCCGGCTATGAATCGGTAGTAATCCGAGTTAACTCGTTTTTCTCGATTACCTATGTCAACTGTGCGACGTCGCATGGTCAAGTCTTGACCAAAGAATTCGTGATCGGGTTGATCGGCAAAGGGATGGTTTGGATTATCACCCGCCATGAATAATTCGTTAAAACTTGGGCTACCAGCTCCACGGACAGTTGATTTTGAATTTTGACCATTGAGCTCGACGAAGGCCGTGACCGCATCGCTGACCTCATATTTACCGAGGTAATTAAAGCTAAAGCGCTCAACTTCGGGGAACATGGTCATATAAGGAGCATAATCATACCGGCACAGATTATTGGCAAAGTCGCGATCTGCTTCTGGACAGGTATCGTTGCCATACAAATCAATCAGTCGATTTGACGGGTCACTGGCTAATGCAATGGTCCCTGGAATACCTGACGATGAGCGAAAGTCGGTGGCAAGCGGGTCACCCGTGCGAAGAGCCTGATTAGCAGTCTTTGAGTAGTCTCTGTCGGCATAGAGTATTTCTTCTCGATCAAAGTAATCGAGAATAAAGGTATGACTTGAGTTGTCTGTTTGATGACCAAATACCAAACTTACGTTCTGCTCTTGACCACCGCCATCGGCAGTGTCGCCGATTTTTGCTGAAATTTCTGCCCCCTCAATGTCATCTCTGAGAATAATATTAATAACACCGGCAACAGCATCCGAGCCATAAATGGCAGAAGCACCATCTTTTAATATATCAATGCGCTTAATCGCCGACACTGGAATATTGTTAATATCGACAAACGCCGTATCAATACTCTTTGCAAAAGCACTGACGGACACGCGACGACCATTTACCAAGATCAACGTCGAATCTGCACCTAAACCGCGCAAAGACACCGATGAGCCCCCATTTGCGGTATCGTCTGAACTGTTGGCTTGGGTTGAAAACGTGCCTTGACCTGAAATGGGAAGTTTAGCGAACACACCGATAAGATCGGTCGCACCTGAACGCGCGATATCATCAGCATTTAAACTGGTGACAGGCGATGGGCCTTCCATATTTGTCCGTTTGATGTGTGAACCGGTAATTTCAATGGTTTCGATGTCTTCAGTTATAGCTTCTTCAGCCCATGCACTGGCACTCAATGAGGCTATCACGGCAGCAGATAATGCTGAAATCTGCGATTTTTTTATTGATGTAGTCATTTTAAAGTCCTTATTTCCGTTGGATGTTTTCTTTAGAAATATGAATACTGATCTACTTACATATCACAAAGAGATTCGATGATGATTGCTTTGTTCAACGATCTTAGGCGCGTAACACTGTGTGTTCGCAATGTGAGTCACTGACTCGACAAGTGCTGATATCGCCAGTCGCTTTGCTATTGGTATAATCATTAGCAATACAAAATCACCTACCATCATTGTTTAAAAAAACGTCTGCGTCTAGTTTTTGAGCACGTAAAGCTGATTAAAAATGTTACGAAAAATTAATGATTTATATTATTTACCGAGAATAATGAAAAAATTTACCCATGCTGGGATGCAATCATTCAGGGGTTTTTGTTACTATGCAACCAACCATTATTTGTAAATATGCTTACTATGAAACTCAGTCCACTAGTGCAGGATTTAATCGATAGCCTAAAATGTTTGCCGGGTGTAGGGCCTAAATCGGCACAGCGCATGGCGTTTCACTTACTCGAGCGCAACCGTATCGGTGGAGCCAAACTGGCAACAGCATTGGCTATGGCGATGGAAGATGTTGATCACTGTAAAGGCTGTCGCACTTTTACTGAACAAGAGTATTGCCATATTTGCCAAGCGCCATCGCGAGCGGAAAAACGGCAAATGTGTGTGGTAGAATCGCCATCCGATATTATTGCAATTGAACAAACGGGTGAGTTTACAGGTCGCTATTTCGTACTTATGGGTCATTTGTCCCCGATTGATGGGGTAGGTCCTGAGCAATTAGGTCTCGACATTCTCGAACAACACCTTAAAAGCGGGCAGTTTGACGAGTTAATTTTGGCAACTAACCCAACCGTTGAAGGTGAAGCAACCGCTCACTTTATCGCTGATATGGCTAAGTCTTATCACATTGCAACCTCGCGTATCGCTCATGGCGTACCTGTTGGCGGTGAACTTGAGTACGTTGACGGCAATACTTTGTCGCATGCCTTTAGTGGCCGTAAACAAATTTAATTTCTGCTGGCCAATTTGTTGACACAGATAGATTGGCCAATTTTGTTTTTTTGCAAAAAAAATTGCCTTTTCCCCTTTAAATCGTATTTTTCTATCCCCACTTAGTTTTCATCTGCAGCCGCACCGTTTGTTGTCAAACGCGTCACAGCGGTATTTCGTAATTTGTATTTTTAGGAGATATTTTTTATGTCTGAGCAAGGTCATAAAGAAGTTCATGGTTTTCAGACAGAAGTAAAGCAACTTCTGCAACTTATGATCCATTCACTGTATTCTAATAAAGAAATTTTCCTGCGTGAGTTGGTATCAAACTCGGCCGATGCAGCCGACAAATTGCGTTTTAAAGCATTAGAAAACGCTGAGTTATTTGAAGGCGACGGCACGTTGCGAGTGCGCGTGTCAGCGGACAAAGATGCAAATACGATCACCATTTCAGATAACGGTATTGGTATGACTCGCGATGAGGTGATCACCAACTTAGGTACCATTGCGAAATCGGGTACAGCCGACTTTTTTGCTCGCCTATCTGGCGACCAAGCGTCAGACTCACAATTGATTGGTCAATTTGGTGTGGGTTTTTACTCGGCGTTTATCGTTGCCGATAAAGTCATTGTGCGCAGCCGCGCAGCAGGCGCCGATGCATCAGAAGGTGTTGAGTGGACATCAAAGGGCGAGGGTGATTTCTCGGTAGAAAGCATTGAAAAAACCAGTCGCGGTACCGACATTATCTTGTTCTTAAAAGAAGATGAAAAAGAATTCTTAGACGATTGGCGCTTAAAGTCTATTGTCACCAAATATTCAGACCATATTTCTATCCCTGTTGAAATGCTTACCCCTGAAGTGCAAGCTCAAGACGAGGAAAAAGACGAAGAGGGCAATGTCATTCGCCCAGCAATCGAAGCAAAGCCTGCAGAGTGGGAAAGTGTCAACAAAGCGGAAGCGCTGTGGACTCGTGAAAAGTCAGATGTTTCTGACGAGGAATACAAAGAGTTTTACAAGCACGTATCACACGACTTTGCCGAGCCATTATTATGGGCCCATAACAAAGTAGAAGGTACTAGCGAGTACACTTCACTGCTGTACATTCCAAGTAAAGCGCCGTTTGACTTGTACAACCGCGAGCGTCAACACGGTTTGAAACTGTACGTACAACGCGTGTTTATTATGGATGACGCTGAACAGTTCATGCCAACCTACCTGCGTTTTGTTAAAGGCTTACTTGATTCTAACGATCTGCCGTTGAACGTTTCGCGTGAAATCTTACAAGACAACAAAGTCACGCAAGCAATGCGCAAAGGTTGTACTAAGCGCGTTCTTAGTATGCTTGACAAGTTGGGTAAGAAAGACGCTGAAAAATATCAATCATTCTGGAATGAGTTCGGCCAGGTATTAAAAGAAGGCCCGGCTGAAGATATGGCTAACAAAGAAGCGATAGCCAAATTACTGCGTTTTAGCTCAACTCACACGGATTCAAGCGAGCAGAATGTATCGTTAACTGACTACATTGAACGCATGAAAGAAGGTCAAGACAAGATTTACTACGTGGTTGCAGATAGCTTTGAAGCGGCGAAAAACAGCCCGCACTTAGAAGTATTCCGCAAAAAAGGTATCGAAGTCTTGTTGATGAGCGATCGCATTGATGAGTGGTTAATGAGTCACTTGACTGATTTTGATTCTAAGCAGTTTTCATCTGTTACCCGTGGCGATCTCGACCTGGGTGAACTCGATGATGAAGAAACTAAACAAGCGCAAGAAAAGCTTGAAAAGGAATTTGATTCCGTCGTTAGCCGAATCAAAGAAAGCTTAGGTGATAAAGTGAAAGACGTGCGTTTGACTCATCGCTTGACGGACTCTCCAGCGTGTATCGTAACGGATGAGCACGACATGAGTAGCCAAATGATCAAGCTGATGCAATCGGTTGGCCAAGAAGTACCAGAAAGCAAGCCTATTTTTGAAATCAACGCCGAGCATGAGTTAGTTAAGCACATGGCTGACGAGAGCGATACAGACAAGTTTGGTCAATGGACCGAGGTATTGTTTGAACAGGCGATGCTTGCTGAACGCGGTAGCTTAAAAGACCCTGCATCATTTGTAACTAAGTTAAACAAACTGATGCTAAGCCTAACTAAGTAATCTGGTTAACGAGTTTGATAGGTTAAACTCGTTAGTTAAGCCACAGCACATCAAATATCGATAAAGGCGTTTATGAGAATATCCTCATAAACGCCTTTTTTTATTGCCATAACAATCGCAACCCTTGCATTACTCGATGGTGATGCGCTGTTTGTTCACCCGTTTACGGCTTGATAAAACGATTAATGTTAACCAACCAATGACAACAGCAAGTAGCACAGATGCAAAGCGCTCAATGTTATCGGCGATTGCACTGATGCTGGTTGCCGTCACCGGATAAAAAATAAGGACCACAAAACTGGTGTACATCAGTTGAATTGAGTTAAAACTTGCGTGTTTTTTCTGCGCCTGAATGCCCATTAACATGGCGCTGACTAGGGTAATGCCAAGTGTGCCAATGAGGTTCATTTGCAAAATACAGGCGATGAGTGTTGGTATGGCGTATAGCACGCTGGCAAATGTTGCCAGATAGCGCCTGGCGCCGTAGTCATTTCCCACAATGGGATCGATATCTTTTATGATCAAACCCACCACGACTGTGATAATAGTGGTTTGTTCTAATTCAAAATTCATACACACTACGAGCACCATTAACAACACCAGTGCTTTGACAAAGATTTGCCAATCAAGCAGGTATTGCGTATTTGATGAGGGCATGACTTTTTGTGGCGCCAAAGGCGTACCACTAGGAAACAGCCCGTAGGCAAGGTAGGCCACCATGCCACCGACCCAAATATTACTCCATAAAGCGGATGGAATATCACTAACACTCATCCCTTGTTGGCGAGAGAAGGTGGCAATCATCGCCGTTGACACAATAAGCAAAATAGCAAACACATCTTGTGGGTTCTTCTTGGTGCGTTCCATGCACCAGTAAAATACGGCAAACAGGGTGAGGTAATACAGGTGCGGGTAATCAGCAAATATATTATCAATGAGCACTTGCAGCCATGCTGTAACGGATAACACGCTGGCCATTAAAACCACCATAATAAACGGTGGTGGTTGATGTGTTGTGGTGAGAAATACCGCACACATGGCCGGCGCGAGCAGAGGTAAGTCGGTACCAAATACCTGTTGCCAAAACAGCAGCAATACCGGAAAGAGTGCGACTCTAAGCAACGGGTTGGCTGCACTATGAAACATAGCTGATATAACTCCACGCCCAAATCCAAAGATCTTGCAGCGTTTCAGCGACAGAACTTTCATTAGGATAAAAAGCCACGGTTGCTCTGCCGCCATATCGCAAGGTTACGTGCTCAGGCAATTCAATCAACTCAATGTTAACGGGAAACCGCTGTGCCTTAGGACCTGTGGTAGGAGAATTTATCAGGCCATTACCGGCATCAACAGCAAAGTTGCCATTGCCACTGCTGCCCCAACCAATAGACGATACTTTACCGGTAAATATTTCACCAGGGTAAGACTCTAAAACAATTTTAACTTTGTCACCTTGATTTAAATGGCCAATAGAGTTCTCTCGTACCATTGCAGTTAACCACAAATAGCGGATATTGATTAAGGTCATTATCGGTTGCCCCGCGGCGGCGAAATCACCCACCGCAACATCCATATTGGTAATTACCCCGTTAGTTGGCGCAATTAGCTTCGTATTACTTAGATTGAGAATGGCTTGATCGAGTTTGGTCAGACCAACTTGTATTGCCGGATTTTCTCTACCTCTTGGTCCTGATTGTTGCTTGGCTTTTTCCAGTGCCGATTTGGCTTGTTCAAGGTTAGCTTGTGCGGTTTCTAATTCGGTTATGGCGTTATCCATGGTTGCCTGACTGATAATACCTTTGGCGACTAACTGTCGATTGCGATCGACATTCTTTTTAGCATTGTTGACTTTAACGCGTGCGGCTACTTCATTGGCTTTGGCTACATCGATAGATGCGGTATCGGCCATAAATGATTGCCCAGCTTTTTGTAGTTCAAATCGAGCCGCTTTTACCGCCAATTCAAACGGTGCGGGATTAATGGAAATCAAGCTATCGCCAACATTGACGATGCTGTTATCTTGCACATGGATTTCTGATATTGGGCCAGAAACTTCCGGGCTGATGCGAATGACTTGGCCATTCACTCTAACCTGATCGGTCATTGGTGCCACTCTATCAGCCCACAATGTATAACCCCATAAAAGTATGATAACGAGCGCTAAAATTAGCGTAAACGAGCGCGCTTGCTGTATATGGTTGTTATTCTGCGATGATTGCTCGGTATCGGTTTTTGTCTCTGACATGCTTAGGTTCCCAATGATAAAAACGCATATTTAAGTGCTTATTTAATCTTATTGATAGGTGTGAATTACTCGCCTTAAAAGTCAAAGTATAGACGCTCGTTTCGATCGCAGAGACTTATCAGCTCGGTACAGAGCAACATTGATTTATCGCAGAAATGGCATATAAATTAGCTATTACTCTTAGGCAAAGGTCACGTGATGCAAAAAAAGGATACGGTTAGTTCATTTATTTTAGGCTCTGGTATCTTGCTCGGTTTAGCACTGCTCGGTTATTTGTTAGCTAACGCGGCAATCAAGGTGAAACAGTATGAGCGCAGTGTGGTGGTAAAAGGGCTCGCAGAGCGTGAACAACAAGCGAATGTGGTTATTTGGCCTATTCAATTTTCACAAGCAGCCAATGATGTGCAAGCGCTTTATCAGGTTATTGAGGAAAATACAGATAAGATTAAGGCGTTTTTATTGATGAATGGCATACAAAGCAGTGAAATGTCAGTGGCAGTACCAGAAATCACCGATAAACTTGCGCAGCAATATGGCAACCCTGGTAAAACTCAATTTCGCTATACAGGGATGCAAACGGTTACTGTATATTCAGATAAAATAGACACCGTCCGTTCGGTAGTGAGTAAAGTGTCATCTTTGGGCAAGCAAGGAATTGTATTAAGCGGTGCCAATTATCAAGCTCAGATTGAATATATTTTTACCGATTTAAATGAGATAAAACCAAGTATGATTGAAGAAGCAACTCGCAATGCCCGCGAGGTCGCACAAAAATTTGCCAGTGATTCCAATAGCCAGTTAGGTAAAATTAAACGCGCTTCTCAAGGACAATTTACTATTAGTAATCGTGATAAAAATAATCCGCATATAAAGAAAATCCGTGTAGTTTCTACCATAGAGTATTATTTGTCTGATTGATGCTCGCAGAAAGGATGTTGATTTTGTGACCTTTTTACCGTTTGGGACTATGCGTTATATTCCTTTTCGTTACCTCCGTCATGTGCGATTATTGGCGCTTAAAGTCTAATGCCACTAAATATTGAGACCACATTTCTCTCCCTGTTGAAATGCTTACTCCTAAAGTGCAAGCTCAAAACGATGGATAAGACGAAGAGGGCAATGTCTCATCCTGCCATCGAACCAAAATCTGCCGAATAGGAACGAGTCTTGCTCTTATGAAAAACGGCATATCCGTCAGAACCCTTTTAGAGGTCCCTTTTTTGTTTACTCTGACCCGTCCTAATATGAGTGAGTATCCGAGGCTCTTGTTTAGCTCATAACTATAAAGAGGTGCTGATTTGTTTTTGTGGGGGGATGAATAGTAAATAAAAATGTCATTATCAGAAAGATAAATTATCAATGAGCGATGGATGGCAGATCACTTCTTAACATCGGTAATTTAAATTTTTCTTTATGTTTCAAACCGATAAACTATAAGTTTGGCAATTCAACAATACATGTGATAGGTTAATCCTAACTAATAAAAACAACAGAACAAGGATGTAACCATGGTTAATTCCAAGATTATCATTTGTAGTGGCGCACTATCTCTAATTTTGTTGGGAGGTTGTACTTCTTCGACAAACCAACAATTAAACAACCCCATTGTAGCCCAAAAAAACGACGTCAAACCAGAATCTCTCAATACTGTTGACGGTTTAAAGCGACTAGTTGCTATCGGTCGATTCTCTGATGAAACGAAACGCGGAAATAGTATCTTTGTGGATAATAATAATAATCGCTTAGGTAAACAGGCTAGTGACATTCTTAGTGCACGTCTAACTTCAACCGGTAAATTTATTATGTTAGAAAGGCCTGACATCCAGTTGCTTGCATCAGAGTCGAAGACTTTTGATAGTACTAAGGTCGGTTCTGACTATCTAATTATCGGTTCAGTTTCTGAATTTGGTCGTAGAACAGAAAGTGAAGTAGGCGTGTTTTCTCGTAATAAAATCCAGGTTGCTAATGCCACGGTCAACGTTCGACTTGTTGATGTTAGGACAGGTCAAATTATCTACTCTGAAGAGGCAAGTGGAGAAGCAAGGACTGAGGCTAATAGAGTTTTAGGTGTTGGTCAAACAGCTGCTTATGACACATCTCTAGATGATAAAGCTGTATCAGCAGCGATTAGCAAGCTAGTTGCAAACATTATGAATAATTTGATGGACAATCCCTGGCAGGCTTACTTAATCAAAGGTGAAGAAGATTCAATTTTTATGACTGGTGGCTCTAATCAAGGTGTCAAAGTAGGAGATGAATTCGCTGTTATTGCTCCAGGTAAAAAAGTAAAAAATCCTCAAACCGGTTTTATGATTTCAATGCCGGGTAAGTCAGTTGGAAAAGTAAAAGTTGAGTCATTTATAGGTTCAGGAAATGACGAGTTAAGCGTCGTCAGCGTTACTGGCACGAATTTAGATTTAAACCAAATTTCAAATTATGTAGTTAGAGAAATTAAAAGGAGTTAATTAGAAATGAAACAAATAGCTTTATTACTCAGTACACTAATTCTGGCACTTAATGTTACTGGTTGTGCTAAGAATTATCAGAGTGTGAGCCAAGTAGAAGACTCTGGTTTTCTAGTTCTTAAAGGCAATTATGTTGGAACTGAAATAATCATTGGAGATCAAGTTATTGTAATCGACGAGGATACAAAATTTTATAAAGTCGATGGCGAAAGAGTTGCAAAGTTTCCCCTAGCTGTTGGTTCTCATAACATAGAGGTTCGCAGAGATGGTAATGTTATCTTGGCTAGAAAACTATTTTTAACAAATGAGCAAAGTGCAGAGGTGCTAATACCATGATAATCAATAAGCAATGTATGATTTTAACTGTGGCTATATTAATGTCAGGCTGTGCCTCGAACACGATGTATAACTGGGAAAACTATTCAAGTACATTATATGACCTAAACAGTGATTACTCGACAGAGGCCGAGCAGAAACATTACCTCGAATTGAATAAAATAGTTTCTAAAGCCACTACTAAAAAGAAAGTTCCCCCTGGAATTTATTTTGAGTTGGGAATGTATGAAGCAAAACTGGGTAACGAAGAGAAAGCCAAAGAGTACTTCCAAATGGAGCTAGAGGCATATCCGGAGTCTTTAGTGTTTGTTCAACGTGCATTAGGAGGAGAGCAAAGTGAATAAGTTATTTGCAGTTCTATTGTTATCATTAGTTGTTTCAGGGTGTGGAACTACACTGACAAAACAAGAAGCATTTCCGAAAATGTATAATGAAAAGCCACATAGTATTGTTGTGGTACCTGCCGTTAATAATACAACAGCATCTGACGCAGCAAACCTTTTTTCAACTACGATTGCTCAACCGTTAGCAGAGGCTGGATATTATGTAGTTCCTGTTCCTTTTGTTTCTCAAATGTTAGCAAGAGAGGGGGTCAGCGACGGTGCACAGATCCGGAATATTCCTGCTAGTAAGTTTAAGGCTCTTTTTGGCGCTGACTCGGTTTTATTTGTTAACATTAATCAATGGGATACGAACTACTATGTGTTAGCAGCAAATGTTACCGTAGGCTTGGACTTCGAACTTCTCTCTACCACTACAAACGAAGTGTTATGGCAATACGACAATGTGATAGTGCAAGATACCAGTGGCGGTAATTCAGGAAACCCACTAATAGATGCTCTAGTTACAGCAGTTAACACTGCCGCAACTGACTATGTACCGATTGCACGAATGGTAAATTCTCGAATTATTAATACAATACCTGTAGGTAAATACCATAAAAGACATGGCGCTGATGGTAATGACTCGGGCATTGTCAAAGCTAAAGTTCAGTAAATTTAATGAAGGTTTGAGCTCTAAACAGCTCAAGCCTGATTCGTATAGTCAGTTGGAGCTAGATTAATAACCAATCTGACTGGGTCTGAGCGAGTACAAATTAGGTTTAATGCGATGATTTGTATTAGTTCAGACTAGACTTGTTTTATCATGTCCGTCACACTCTTTAGCATTGATGACTACTCAATGCTTCTCTACTTCGGTTCAATCGTGTTTTTTGTCATTCATTTTCGGCTAAACACTTGTTTGCAATCTGCTCAGCAAGTATGATTATGCACTTATAAATATAAATTTATCCCTGTTGGGATTCACGACATTCTAAGGTCTGTTTATGCGCATTATTTTATTAGGTGCACCGGGTGCGGGTAAGGGCACTCAAGCTCAATTTTTGATGAACAAATATGGTATTCCTCAAATTTCGACTGGTGATATGCTGCGAGCAGCGATCAAAGCCGGTACGGAACTTGGCGTGCAAGCCAAGCAAGTGATGGATGCAGGTCAATTGGTTTCTGATGAATTGATCATCGGTCTGGTTAAAGAGCGCATCGCGCAAGACGATTGTAAAGCGGGTTTCCTTTTAGATGGTTTTCCTCGCACTATTCCGCAAGCTGATGCAATGAAAGACGCTGGCATCAACGTTGACTCCGTGATTGAATTTGACGTTGCTGACCAAGTGATTGTTGAACGCATGGGCGGCCGTCGTGTGCACCCTGGTTCAGGTCGTGTTTATCACATTGTTTACAATCCGCCAAAAGTGGAAGGCAAAGATGATGAAACAGGCGAAGAGCTTGTCATTCGTCCAGATGATGAAGAAGCAACGGTGCGCAAGCGTTTGGCAATTTATCACGAGCAAACTAAGCCGTTGGTCGATTACTACAAAGCAGAAGCCGATTCAGGTAATTGTAAATACATTACTATTGATGGTACTCAACCGGTTGATAAAGTAAGTGCAGAGCTTGCTGAACAACTAGCGTAGAGAAAACCGGATAGACATATCGCTTTGCTAACGCACGTTATTTGTCTTTAATGGCAAAATAACGTTAGCGAGCGTCGGTTAAACGTCATGTCTATGCTTATTTCAAGGATAGGTTGGTAAGTACATTTTACCGAGCTGATATTTAAACGCATACACCGTCTATCACAGTGTATGCGTTTTTTATTGGTTAGACGTTATCAAACAGCTATGCCAATTTATCAACAATTTCGATCCCACTTCACTGTCCCAGTCGCATTATTGAACACAGATAAACTCGCCCCAGTGACGTCGTTGATATTAGCCACGTCGTTTATATTTATCCCTTGCGTACTATCTCATCGTCAACTCATTTTGCTTATGCGTAGCCTAATACTAGCACTCATTAACAATCTGTTTACAATCGATGCTATCTAACTTACTATCATTATTCAACTGTATTTCAGTCACTTATATTTAGGTTAATAGATGTTGGTGGCCGTTAAAGCATGGAGTGCGTTTGTGAAACTACGACAAATTATCTTTCTCGCCAGTGTTTTATTGTTAACTTCTTGTGCCACCAAAGTAAGCAGTTTTAAAGAGGATCAAGATAGACATCTAGAGCACAAAGAAGGGTATTTACTATTCGCTGTGGATACCACCTATAGCCTTAATGAATTGCATCTCACCGGTACAAAATATATTAAATTAACCGCAGACGATCTCAGAGCCGGCAGTAATTACATATTAGTGTCATTACCTGAAGGCCAGTATTCAATTGATAAAATAAAATTTAATCGCTATCTACAGATTAAGGACTTCGAAGATGGCTTGTGGGATTTTACAGTCAATGAAGGCATGATCACCTATGTTGGACATTTGCAAATATACACTCCGAGTTTTTGGTCAAGTTATTCAAATGTAAAACTTCTGAATAAGTCATCTATAGCGCTAGAATATATGCAAACTAATTTTTCAAACATTTTAGATCAACGAAAAATTACTTATGCAGGACCCGGAGAAGATTCTTTTTTTGATGTTGTCAGCAATATCCCAACTGCTCAAGGAGGCGCAAAATGAAAGCATTAATTACTCTGTGTATAGCACTTTTTATCTGCTTCAACGCGAAAGCTTCTCAGCCAATAGCGCCTGAACTTTTGTTTACGCCACCTGCTGTTTATTCAATGAAAATAAACCCCAATGGTCGCTATTTAGTGTCGTTTGAGCACCAAGATACACAAAACGTCTTTACAATTATTGATTCAGTCACCCTTGAAGAACACGTTGCATTAAGTATTGCCCATAAAGAAAAGCTCAAAGTTGAAGAGTACCAGTGGATAGATAACAAAACGCTGTATGTTGAGTTGGATAAGCAAAGCGGTTTTTTGCATATCGACGATACACAAGAAGAGATAGATGTATCATGGCAAAAATTTAAACTGGAGGGGCATTTAGTCGCGGCTTTGCCAAGTGAAGAAAACACCGTTATTTTCGCTCACCGCGAAAATAAAAATAATTTAAAGCTATACAAGGCGACCACTGAACAACTCGAGCAACAAGACCTTAGCCAAGCAATCGAGCTTAAGAAAGAGTTAAAAAACGCGCTTGCTTACTTTTATGACGAGAGTAATAGCGTGTTGTTAACGGTGAGATTAGACGATGAAAAACTAGAATTTTGGTTTTTGAAGTCCGATCAGAAAATATGGAAACGTTTTTATACTATCGATAAAGACAACGACTTCATTCCCGTAGGCTTGCTCGATGAAAATACCATGGCCGTGTTGACCAGTAAGGATCTGGATACGCGTTCATTAGTTAAATTTGATATCAATTCGGAAACCTTTGGCGAAGTGATATACCAACATCCAACCTATGATTTGTACGATGCGGTGTTAAACCCAATTGGCAGTGGCGTAAAGTATGTAAGGTATATTGATCACGGAGTACCAAAAGTCCAATATTTTTCTGCTGATGAAGACGCCTTAACTAAAAATTTAATGGCCCGAGTTAATAACGAGAATATCGTAACCGTTGACGCTAGCGTTGATAACCGTAAAAAATTAATGGCCAGCTTTTCGGCTAAAAATCCAGGCAAGTATTATTACTATGACAAGGCCACCGATGAGCTCAAGTTGATTAAGTCTGTGCACCCTCAACTCGATAATATCACCTTGAGCGATATAGAGCCGTTTAGCGTTAAGGTAAATGAACATACGGTTATTGAAGGTATGTTAAGTCGGCCTGTCGGATACAACAATAATACACTCTTGGTGTATCCGCACGGTGGTCCTGTCGGGATTCGAGATAACGCCACGTATAATGGTGAAATTCAGTACTTCACCAGTCGCGGCTATTCGGTACTCAACGTAAATTTTCGCGGCTCTAGTGGGTACGGAAAAAGTTTTCTCGACAAAGGTCGGGCTCAATTTGGCAAATTAATAGAGCAAGATATTACCGCTGTGGTTAACGCAGTGCAGCAAAAATACAACTATCAGAATATGTGTTCTATGGGCACAGGTTATGGTGGTTATTCCGCTGTCATGCTCGCGATATATCATCCAGAGCAATATCAGTGCGTTGTCTCAATGTATGGGATATACGACTTACCTTTGCTGTTTAACGCATCCAATTATAAAACTTTAGAGGATCATCGCGATTATATCGCTCAAGTGGTAGGGGAGTTCGATGAGTCGCTCAAAACAGTGTCGCCATTTTACTTCGCTCAAAAGCTTAATGCGCCAACCTTGCTCATTGCCGGTAAAAAAGATGAAGTGGCCGACTTTGAGCAGGCTAACCGCATGAAGTTTCGCTTAAACCAGTTGCAGAAAAATGTTGATTACTTGTTTTTTGACAATGTCGGTCACGGCCAACACAATTGGTATGGCGACAGACTACAGTTCTCATATGTAGACCATTTTATTCGCACTCAACTCAACCTCGAGCCTGAAATAACAGAGCACTACAGCAAAATCTTAGCAAAAGAATACGTACGGATAGCCGATGCGTATACTTTTAGTGATAACGTAGATAACGACGATAAAAAAGCGTACGAATTTTATCAACTGGCCTCACAGTACGGTGAAAGTAGAGCTACGTTTAACGTAGGAAGTTTTTATCATCAAGGTAAATACGTCGAACAAAATATCAATAGCGCGATTGAATGGTATAAGAAATCGTCGGATGCTGGCTACGATGACGCATCATTTCGCTTAGGAGACTTATATTATTCGGGTAAGGAAACGGAGCAAGACTACGAAGCGTCATTCCATTACTTTAACAAAGCCCATGAACAACAACACGAAGACGCGGAGTTTAGTATCGCTCGCGCCCATTGCTTGGGCAGAGGCGTAGAAAAAAGCTTTGAAAACTGCTTAAATCGTCTGTTTTATGTCGACAATGATGATAAGACCGTTTCCTCATTAAGCGAAGACCAATACAAAACATGGCGTAATGTTGTCACCGATGTTATTTGGGAAAACACGTTTTCAGCTAGCGAAAAGCAACAATTCGAGCAAAACCTATTTGCCGATACCGGTATAAAAGTTAAGAACATAGACGTAGCGGATATCGATTATGGATTGTTTAAGCGAGACACTCGCTCTTGGCTGCGCTCTCGAAAAGTTCACGAAAAAACCACAACTAAAATAGCGCTTGAGAAGGGGCGTATATTTGGTGTTTACCTGTCTTTTAACAACAAAGATACTAACGTTGATGCAGAAAAAGTAAAAACATTGATCAAATTGCGTTGGCGTTTACCTGATGCAATTAAAAATAAAGAAACGCAGAAAACAAAAATTATTAATACCAGTAAGGAATATGGCTACTATTGGACGCTTGTAAACGATGAAGATTTGGTGCCAGGTGATTATACATTAGAGATATTCACGCTAGATGATAAGCCATTGTTGTCGAAAACGTTTACCGTAGCTGCCGAGGCAAAAACGTAACGTCTGCAGGGTAGGCAGGTGAACCCTTTGGGTCATTGTTTTCGCTTTGCTATCGGGTTTGATATCGAGTGGCGATACCTGTGTTTCAACAAATCTATGTCTGGACAATACTCACCTTGTAGAAGGTGAGTATGTGCCCGAACAGCAGCCTTTGGCGCTGTTTAGAACTGTGCTGTAATATTAACCACAGCCAAGATTAATAACACCAAGAATGTTGATAGGGTACCGACAAAACGCTGCCAGGAGACGCCAATGGATTTACTCAATCCTAACGCATGTAAAAAGCGTGCGGCAACAAACGCTCCACCAAGCACGTGTACGGTATAGGCTTGGGCGCCAGAGAGTTCATAAATCGCTAATAATATCAGCGCCAATGGCACGTATTCGGCAAAATTGCCATGCACCCGAATCGCTTTAGCTAAGTCTTTATCATTGCCGTCACCAATGCCGACTTGTTTACTGCGCCGATAGCGGATCACGTTAAACGAAAGAGCGATGTATAAAATGGCGAGAATGCCAGCGTAGAATCCGGTGATGGTTGGTGAAGTTGTTAACATAGTCGATTTTTCTCTTTATTGACGATATGGTTGTATCGTAAACCAAACAAACCAGTTAGCAAACCGATTTGTTTACTGATTCTTTTTACTATGTCGTACTATACTTAAGCTAGGTTGATGTCGGTGGAGGTTGATGATATTAGACACCGCGAGTGGATTAAACGACGCTATGGGCGCGATGTGAAGTTTATTATCCCCATTGTATTGGCCGCCTGCGTCTCTTTTACCTTATTTGCGTTTATGGCAGCTTTGATTGCCACAGACGAGATTTACCTTGAAGAAGAAGAGCAAAGCTCAGTAGTTGAAATTGTTCAACTTCCGGAAAAATCGGTAGTGAGACGCAAGCAACGGGTCGTTGAACCGCCACCCAAACTCCTCGAAAAACCCTCTGGTATTATTGCCGTACCCATGCCCAAAGAGCCTGTTCAAATAGAGCAAACTGCGGTGAGCATGCCACAAATTCATTTGAGTAACCAACTCGAGCCACAAGAGTTTGCCGTATCTGTGATCAAAGACAATGATGCCCAGCCGATATACCGCGCGCTTCCTCGCTATCCCATTGAAGCCGCCCGAGAAAAAATACGCGGTTGGGTAAAGCTAAAATTTAGCGTTAATCGTTCGGGTAATATTGAAAACATTGAAATTTTAGATGCAAGCCCACCTGATATTTTTAATCAAGCGGCGATCGATGCACTACAACGCTGGAAGTATAAAGCGAAAGTTATCGACGGCAAGACGGTACGCCAAGACGGTTTATCGGTTCGCATTGATTTTGGAAAAAAATCTTAACCCCTTTTATTTTTCCCCATCGTTTTATTGATAACAGACGCGTTATTGATGTGATAACAACGTTCAATCGACCTCGCTCACCCGGTCAGTGACTGATGATAAGCGAGCTAATGGCGTAAATCCGTCAATCGTCTACCGCATTAATCATTGTTTATATCAAGCTTTAGGGGTTTATTATGACAAAATTACTTTCTTTATTGGCGCTAACATCGACTGTCGTGTTTGCCTTGTTTGTATTTATGGCTTCCTTGGTTACTGCAAAGACCGCCGTACACAACACGACGCCGACCTTTGAGCCAATCGAATTTGTGCAACCGCCCAAAGATAGTGAAGTTAAAACAATACCGCGCACATTGATACCACCGCCAACGCGACCAGTGCCGCCTCCAAATGCAGTAAGTCCCTCAATACAAACGCCTGGGCCAGAAGTACAAATCAAGGTCCCTACAACGCACATTGAGCAAACGACATCGGTAAACGATTTTGTCGCCAATGATTCGGCTGCTCGGCCTGTGATGCGCGTTGCACCGCGTTATCCCATTGACGCCGCTCAGCAGGGAGTTCAAGGATGGGTGGTTTTGTCATTTGATATCAATGAAGCCGGTGGTGTGGACAACGTGCAAATAATCGACTCCTCACCCAAACGGATATTTGATAAAGCCGCAAAGCAAGCGTTGAGAAAATGGAAGTATCGCGCCAAAGTGGTGGATGGTAAAACTATCGCGCAACGCGGTATGAGTATACAGCTCGATTTTAAGTTAGACCAAAGTTAGCCAACAGTGTTACTCTGATGATATTGAAGTAATACATTTTAATATTTAAATTCATGTGGTTAACGTCTTTTAACACCAATTCGTCAGTATTCACTTAAACCGTTGTACAGCCAGAGGAACTGCATTTGATTAAAGTACCATCATTAGCTTGGCGTCAACATCGACAATCCCGGGATAACGGTGCTAACGCTGATTTTCGACCGTCAATATGGCAACAGTTAACCGGTAAACTCGCTCGCTTAGATAGCATGTCAAACGAGCAATTGTTAACTCTATTTGCTTCGTCGACCAACACCGCGGCAATGCACATGCTCGTAGAGCGACTGCATCGGGATTTACATTACTTTTTACTGTGTCAGAGCGACCGCGTACTCGCCGATGATATCAGCCAAATGACCTGGCTTACGGTATTGCAAAAAGCGGGGCAATTTACCCCTCAGGGGAGCCAAAGTGCGAAGGCTTGGTTATTTCGCATTGCCCGCCATCAGTTAATTGATGAATTGCGACGACAGCAGAGGTGGCAATTTGACAGTCTTGATAAGGCAGATGGTTGCGCCGCTAGCCCTACTATTGACAGCAATGAATACGACGACTTACAGCAGGCGTTTGAACGGGTATTAGCGCATTTGCCATTTGCACAACGAGAGGCGTTCGTATTACAGCAAGAAGGCTTCTCAATACAACAGATAAGCGATATCTGTGAGCAAAACATCGAAACTATTCGCTCTCGACTGCGCTACAGTCGCAACGCGTTTAAAAAGCTATTAGGAGATCATTATGAGTCGTGATGGGCAAAATGTTGATCAGCAACTCAGGGCGCTATACAACAAATCAAAGCGTCAATCACCAGCAACTGACGTTGCGCAACAGCGACTGCATCAGGTAATGGACGAGGCGATGAGCCGTACCAAAACCGTACCGACTGCGGCTCGTATCAGCGAGCGCTACCAAGGTTGGTCGCTGTTAAAAGTTAGTGCTTTGGCCTGTTTTTGTTTACTGATTAGTGCACCCTTGGTTGATCTGATCACCCAGCAGCTCAACATCGTCGCCGAAAAAAAACTTCAGCTTGTTGACTTACCTACTGAATTTGAGTCGCAGAATAGGGCGCTAGTGCCTGCTGACAAAGCAACTCATCAAACGCCATTGGAACGTGTTGCTTCATTACCTGAATATCAGCCTAACTCATTGCCTAATATTCGTTTTTTACCAATTACTGCGATTGATGAAAGCGAAAAGCTGGTGGCATTTAATCAACAAGTTGCGCGGTTTTTAAACGCACATTATCAGCGCTCAAAAGAGTCACCGAGCTTATACGCCAATCGCGTTAGTTCAGGATACCTAGTTAAACGCGACAATCGCTGGTTTATACAACACTGCGATCAACTTCAAGCTCCGCTGTCTATCGCAGCGCAGACTCGCCATAGCCTGTATTCACCTCTACCGGATGGGATTAAAGAAGGGCAGTTTGTTGACGTTTACCAGCACGATGATTCGGTATTAGCCTTACTTGATAATCAACATCAGCATCAATGCAATGAGGAGCATTAGGAGCTATCGATCTATTTTGAGGAGAACACCGTGAAACACATTTGCCATTGGTTGTTATTCAGCGCATCGCTATTTGCGTCGCCAACACCGAGTCAGCCACTACCTGACTTTCCATTTGTTACCGTCCAAGCGGTGAGTGAACAAAACGTGGCGCCCGATAAAGTGAGCATTAGGTTTTGGGTGCGAACCTACGATAAACAACCCGAAATAGCAATGTCACAACTTGCCGATACGACATCCGTGGTGATGGCTACATTAACCGAACTGTCAATAGAGCCAAGTAAATTGAGCTCATCGTCAATTACTAAGCGCATTAAACGCAAACGAGACGATGACTACCAACTACTCGACATTATTGGCTATGACGTCACTCAGCGCTTTAGTTTAGAGCTAACCGATTTATCTAAGTACGGCGATGTGGTGAACGCCTTGTATAACCAATCGTTTGTCAGTGATATCGACAGTGAATTTGATCACAGCGAGCGCGAAAAATTAACCGCACAACTAATCGTTCAAGCTGGACAAAGAGCCAAACAAAAGGCCGATTTGTTAGCGGCTAGTATGGGCGCTAAGGTCGACACGGTCTATGCGATAAAAGACGCGGTCTCACACCTAAACTTTGCCGCTTCATTCTCTGTCAATAGCGATGCTAGAGTGCAATCGTACCGGCGCTCTGGGGTTAGCGCTGGGTCAGGTTATATGCACCAGCCTTATGTGATTGCGATGCAGCCAGAGTATATTGTGTTAAGCCAAATCGTTGATGTTATGTATAAAATTACCCCCAAGGATAATCAGTAAATACACTCAAAAGTCATTAACAGGTCACAGTAAGGACTACTTGGTAGGCTGCTTTAGCATTGCTATGTGGGGTATCCCATCCTCTAGATAAACATCAGATACACTGCTAAAACCCAAGCTTTGATAAAAGGCTTCAAGGTAGTGCTGCGCCGATATTTTTAACGGTTGTCCGGCAAAATGTACATCACACAAGCTAAGCGCTTGCTCCATTAAGTCGCGACCAATACGCTGGCCTCGATGGCTTTGGGCAACGGCTACTCGGCCAATGCTAATGCAATCGTCATACGAGACACCTTTGGGCAAAATACGCAAGTACGCCACTAGCGAAGCACCGTCGTAGCCAAGCAAGTGGATAGTATTGGCCACCCGATCCGCATCGTCGAGTTCAGGGTAATAACAGGTTTGCTCGACCACAAAAATATCGACGCGAAGTTTTAACAGGTCATAAAGGGTGTTGGTTGATAATTGGTCGAAGGTTTTTGCCTGCCAGTTAATCTCAGTTGTCATAGCGTTATCGTGTGTTTTATTAAGGTTGATGACGAGATTGTAATACCTTCATCACATCTTTTAAATCAACATTTTGTTGGGTTAATAAAACCAAGGTGTGATAAAGCAAATCGGCACATTCATTTAATAGTTCAGCTCGGTCATGAGTTGCTGCCGCAAGTGCTACTTCAACCCCTTCTTCGCCAACTTTTTGCGCGCAGCGCTTACTGCCTTGCGCCAACAAACTCGCAGTATAGCTGGTGTCTGGGCTGTCGTTCTTTCTAGATTGAATAACGTGTTCGAGATAACTCAAAAAATTTTGCTGATGCATCGTTTGCTCACTAAAACACGAATCGGTTCCCAGGTGACAGGTTGGTCCGTTGGGAATAGCAAGTACTAAGAGGCTGTCTTTATCACAATCGGTGACAATGCACTGTACCGCTAAGGTATTGCCCGAGGTTTCACCTTTTTGCCACAAGCGTTGTTTGGAACGCGAATAAAATGTGGCCAGGTTTTGTTGTAACGTGCGCTCGAGTGCGTTCTGATCCATATAGCCTTGCATTAATACGCTTCCCGTATGGGCATGTTGAATGATCGCTGGGATCAGGTTGTTCATTTTATCCCACGCAAGGGTGTCGATATTGTCTAAGCGCACTTGCATATATACTCCTGTTCGGCGCCTTTCAGGCGCCTTGTTGTGTTGTTATGAGGTTAATCGACGAACGTTAATGAGCTCGGTTAATACGACTTCAAGCCCTAGCTGTTGTCGCCATCGACTAACGTTTTTGATCAAGGCGAACGACAATGCCTTGTTGTTGTAAGTACAGTTTCAACTCAGTTATGTCGATAATACCTTTGTGAAATACACTGGCCGCTAGAGCACCGTCGACATCGGCATCGATAAACGCTTGGGCGAAATGTTGCATGGTTCCGGCACCGCCAGAGGCGATCAAGGGGATATCACATACCGCTCGCAGCGAAGCCATTTGCTCGATATCATAGCCTTGTCGCACGCCGTCTTGGTTCATCACATTGAGCACTATCTCTCCGGCGCCGCGCCGTTGCACTTCTCTTACCCAATCGTGAGTTTGCCAAGTTGTACGAGCTGTCTTTTTCTCGTCGCCAGTGAATTGATAGACTTGGTATTGACCGCTTTGTTGATCAAAGTACGAGTCAATACCGACGACCACGCATTGTTGCCCAAACTGCGCGTTAAGACGCGATATCAGAGTGACGTCATTAAGCGCTGGAGAGTTAATTGAAATTTTGTCAGCGCCCATAGCCAGTAGGGTTTGAGCATCTTGTTCGGTTTTTATACCACCGGCAACGCAAAACGGAATATCAATTACTCGGGCTATTTTTTCCACCCAACTTTTGTCGACAACCCTAGCGTCGGAGCTGGCGGTAATATCGTAAAAAACCAATTCATCGGCACCTTCATCGGCATAGCGTTGAGCCAAAGGCACGATGTCACCAATGACTTGGTGATTGCGAAATTGTACGCCTTTTACTACCACCCCGTCGCGAACATCGAGACAGGGGATTATGCGTTTTGCCAGCACGATATTGCCTCCTTAACGGTGAATTTATTTTCCAATAACGCGCGTCCTAAAATCAGAGAGTCGGCACCGGATATCGCCGCGCGCTTAACATCCTCAAGTGAGCCAATGCCCCCCGATGCTTGCCATTGTATTGCAGGATAAGCACGCTTCATTTGCCGATATAACTCGGTATTGCAACCTTGCAGGGTGCCGTCTTTTGCTATGTCCGTACATAATATATGACCAATGTTATCAGCGCCGTAACCGTCGATCAGTTGTTCTAACGTGTGTTCGCTGCGTTCAATCCAGCCGTGAGTCGGCAGGTGCTTATGGCCGTGTTGATCAATGTTGACATCCAATGCTAAAACAATCGCTTGTTTGCCGTATTCCTTTAGCCAAGATGCAACCAGCTCGGGTTGCTTAATGGCCAAGCTGCCCACCACAACAGAACGTGCCCCGAGCTCAAGTAAGGTGTCGACATCCGCTTGGCAGCGAACACCGCCGCCAACCTGTACTGGCATCGCGGCGCTGTTAATAATTTGTGCCAAGCGTTTGGTCTGGCGTTGTTGACTGTCTTTGGCTCCGTCTAAATCGACTAAGTGCAGGCGCTTGGCTCCCTGTTGGTGATAAAGTGCCACCAATTGCTCGGCGGTCAATGGGTATTCGGTCTTTTGTTGATAGTCACCTTGGTACAAGCGGACTACCGTGCCATTTATCAAGTCGATAGCAGGGATAATCATCAGCAATACTCCATGAAATTAGTGAGTAAGGTAGCGCCGCTTTTGCCTGAACGTTCGGGGTGAAACTGCACGCCGTAAAAATTGTTTTCACACAAACTGGCGCTAAACGCTTGGCCGTAGTGACATTGGGCTAGGGTTCTGGAACTTATCGGTGCGCAATAACTGTGAACAAAATAAAAATAATCGCGCTCACTAATACTGTTAAACAATGGGTTAGAGCCAATGTCACTGAGGGTGTTCCAGCCCATATGTGGTAGGCGAAGCGGATTCAAACCACTGTGTCCTCGACCCGCCTTAAGTAAGTCAACGTCGCTGTCAATCAACCCTAAACAGCGAGTATTGATTCCATTTTCACGCGATGAACGACACAGCAGTTGCATGCCTAAACAGATACCCAATACCGGTTGTTCGAGCGTAGCGATAATGTCGGTTAGCTGCTTGTCTTTTATCGTCTGCATGGCGAAACTGGCGGCACCAACACCGGGTAAAAATAACTTTTTGGCCTGGCCTATACAGTGCTCGTCATCACTGACGACAATGTGGTAACCAAGTCGCTCAAGGGCAAATTTAAGAGAGTTGATATTGGCACATCCGGTATCAATAATCAGCGCGTCAGCACCGATTGCATCTGCTGTTGTTATATCAGCCATTAGTCTTCCTTTTTTCCATCATCACTTATAACACGCCCTTTGAGCTCGGCAGTTGATCACCGCCGACTTTAATCGCTTGCCCAAATGCACGACCAAATACCTTAAACAGGCTTTCGACTTGATGATGACAATTGCCCGTTGTGGTTGATAAGTGCAGGGTGATGGCCATGGCATCGGTCAGGCTTTTGAAAAAGTGATAAACCATTTGTGTCGACATGTCACCTACTCGGTTGTCGCTAAATACGGCATTGAACTCGAGGTGAGGTCGCCCAGAGAGGTCGATGCTGCACTGTGCTAGGCATTCGTCCATCGGCAACACGAAACCAAAGCGATCGATGCCTCGTTTATTGCCCAAGGCTCGTTTTATCGCTTCGCCTAGAGCCAGCGCGGTGTCTTCGACGCTGTGATGATCATCAATGTGCAAGTCACCTTTGACGTGGCAGTGTAAATAAAAGCCGCCGTGGGTAGCAATTTGATCAAGCATATGGTCAAAAAAGCCTATGCCAGTGGCAATGTTAGAACCGCCTTTGCGGTCAAGATTCACCTCTACTGTAATATCGGTTTCTTTGGTCGTTCGCACCACCTTTGCCGAACGCTCAGTCAGCAGTAACTGCTGACAAATAGCCGGCCAGTTAAGTTGCTCTCGGTGATATTGAAAACTTGCTAACCCCATATTGTTGGCCAGTTCTACATCAGTATCTCGGTCGCCAATGACAAACGAGTTGGTGAAGTTGATTTTGCCTTGTTGCAAATAATCACTCAGCAAACCGAGCTTCGGTTTCCTGCATGGACAATTATCGGTTGCAAAGTGCGGACAAATAAGCACATCGGCAAACTGCACCCCTTGCGACTCGAACAAGGCGATCATTTTGTTGTGAGGCAAGTCAAAGTCGGCTTGTGGATAGCTATCGGTACCCAAACCATCTTGATTCGATACCATCACTAAGGTGAAGCCTGCCTGTTGCAGTTGCAGCAATGCAGGAATAACCCCAGGTTCAAACTCCAGCTTTTCTAAACTGTCGACTTGTTTATCTACCCGTGGTTCTTCAATTAGAGTGCCGTCGCGGTCGATAAATAAAATGTCGCTACGGTCCTTGATTAAATCGATTGGTTTGCTCATAGCGTATCCTGTCTGGTTAAATTATTGTGTTGTTGGTAGTACACCTTATTGAATGCGAGTAGAGCGTCAAAGAAGTGTTGCATTTGCTCCGCGTTACCTATGCTGACTCGCAAGCAATCGGTGAGACCGAGTTGCTTACTTTGGTCGCGGATCACCACGCCTCGATCGAGTAAAAAGCGAAATAAGCTTTGGCTGTTGGTGGCGCGAAACAGCAGATAGTTGCTATGTGAGGCAAACAGTTGAGTTAGCCAAGGTTGTGCTTTTAGTATCGCCTCTGTTTTGTCTCTCAGTTGTAGTGTGTCATTGACGCGTTGGTACATAACCTCGCGTTTGCAAAGAGCTTGGCTGGCAATGACAGCAACCGGTTGACTGATTGGGTAGGGGGCGATCACCTTACTCAGTTGCTCAATGATAGCGGGCGATGATAAGACAAAACCACAGCGCAGCCCAGCCAGAGCAAAGCCCTTGCTTAGGGTGCGCAAGACAACCAAGTTGGGGTGTGCAGCCAGTAAATGGGTCACGGTTTTATCTGGGCAGAACTCGATATACGCTTCATCGACGACTACTAGGGCACTGTCGGCAAACAGCGTTAACACCTGTTCAATGTCGCCCATCGCCAACGCGTTGCCCGTCGGGTTGTTCGGCGAGCAAATAAACACCACTTTCACCCGATTCTTATAGCTTGCTAGCACCGGTAAATCGAGTTGCATATCAGCGATTAATGGGGCTTTTTCGATGTTGATATTGTGAGCTTGAGCACTGATCGCATACATTCCGTAGGTTGGTGGACAAATTAAAATGCTATCGCGTTCCGCTCGACAAAAGGTGCGAATAATGAGTTCGATGCCTTCGTCGGCACCGCGCGTAGCTAAAATCGACTCGCTCGCCACACCACAGTAGTCGCGGTAAGCTTGAATTAACGCTTGTGGCTGAAAGTCAGGGTAGCGATTTAAGTGTTCGAAGTTGACGCTAATCGACTGTTGATCACCCGCCTCATTGGCATTTAACCAAATGTTGCCTTCGCTTTGTTCTCGTCGGGCCGACTGGTATGGGATCATGTCTTTGATATCGGCTCTGACCAAGCGCTTTGCCAACTGACACTCTCGTTCTTGGCGAGAGATAGTCTCGTTGTTGTCATCTTTGCTAATGCTTCGTGTCATTTTGCTTCCCCTGGTGCGACGCTCGCAACCGTTTGCGTTGCAGTTGCATTGGTTTGCTCTAAGCGAATGGTGACCGCTCGTTGATGAGCGTCTAACCCCTCGGCATCAGTGAGTTCAATAATCGTTGGCGCCAGTCCGCGCAGCCCTTCTCGAGTAAGTGTTTGCACGGTATAGCGGCGAGAAAAGTCGGCCAAATGCAATGACGATAACACTTTTGAATAGCCGTATGTGGGTAATACGTGATTGGTACCGCTGGCGTAGTCGCCCGCTGACTCAGGCGAAAAGTCGCCGACAAAAACAGAGCCCGCACCGCGAATGCTGGTCAATAAGCGGTCGGTATCTCGACACTGCAGGCTTAAGTGCTCTGGTCCGTAACGATTGGATATCGCTACGGCATCCGCTAAGCTGTCAGTGATGATAACCCGACTTTGTTGCAGTGCCTCATCGGCTATCTGTTGGCGACTCAGTAAGGCAAGTTGCGAGGCCAGTTGTTCTGTTACCGCGTGCGCTAATGACTCGCTATCGGTAACTAACATCACTTGTGAGTCAATGCCGTGTTCCGCTTGCGATAAAAGATCGGCGGCAACATAACTCGGCGTGGCGTGCTGATCGGCAATAATCAACAGCTCTGACGGCCCCGCAGGCATGTCAATGGTGAAACCCGGTACCCGTTGAGCTAACTGTGTTTTTGCCTCGGTGACATAACGGTTGCCAGGGCCAAACACTTTATTCACCGGTTTAATGGTCTCTGTGCCAAGTGCTAGAGCGGCAATGGCTTGAGCGCCACCAATGGTGTATATCTCATCAATTTGACACAGCTTGGCAGCATACAATATTTCGTCGGCGATCAGAGTATTGTTTTGTGGAGGACACACTAATACCACCCGTGAGCAACCAGCTATTTTCGCCGGTACCCCAAGCATTAACACCGTCGATGGCAACGGCGCAGTACCCGCAGGGATGTACAAGCCTACACTGTCGATGGCCTCAGTTTTGAGCATGCAAGTCACACCAGGGGCTGTTTCAATGGTTATATCATCGGTTAGCTGAGCGCGATGAAAGCTTTCAATATGGCTATAAGCCGTTTGTATAGCCAGTTTTCGCGCATCTGATAAACGGTTACTGGCATTGACGATTGCGGTTTGTGAGATACGCAATGAATCTAGGCGAATGCGATCAAAGCGCTCGGTTAGTTTAAATAGCGCATCGTCTCCGTCCTTGGCAACGCTATCGATGATCCGCGTAACGCTCTGACGCACGGTTCGGTTGTCACCTAGCTCAGGACGGGACAAGGCGTCGCTCTGTTGTTGTTGATTAAGTTTCGACCAATAAATCATCTCTTATCCCATCATTTTTTCAATTGGCATGACTAAGATGCTATTACAGCCTAGCGCCTTGAGTTGTTCCATGGTTTCCCAGAAAATGGTTTCTGTACTGACCATGTGCACGGCAACGCGATCGTCGCGCTCGGCAAGAGGGAGCACGGTTGGCGTTTCACTGCCGGGGAGCAGCGAGGTTACTTCATTGAGCTTGTCCTTCGGCGCGTGAAGCATGATGTATTTACTTTCTCGCGCTTTCAGTACCCCTTTAATCCTCGGTAACAGGGTATCTAGGGTTGCCTGTTTCGCCTCAGACAAGCGGTTAGGTCCTTTTATCAGTGCTGCTTTAGACTTGAAAATGACTTCGACTTCTTTTAACCCATTGGCCTCTAACGTTGTACCCGTAGACACCAAATCGCAAATACCGTCGGCTAAACCAACGCGAGGGGCAAGCTCAACTGAACCATTTAGCTTGGTAATGTCGATGTGGATACCGTTGTCTTGAGCAAATCGATTTAACAAACGAGGGTAGGTGGTGGCCAGTCTAAGGCCATTGAGGCTTTGCACACCGTGGTACTGCATTTCTTGAGGTAGGGCGATAGAAAGTCGACAACCACCAAATTTGAGCGAGCATATTTTATTGAAATCATTGGCCTCAAGGGTGAGCTGGCGCTGTAATGCGTGCTCTTGCAGGGTGTTATCACCAACGATACCTAGATCACAGATACCGTCCATAACTAACCCAGGTATATCAGATGAGCGCACCAGCATAATATCAATGCTCATGTTAGCAACGTGCGCTAGCAGTTTGCGATCGGTTAGATTAAGGGTCAAACCACACAATTTAAACAGGGTTTGTGACTCGTCGCTCAATCGTCCTGACTTTTGGATGGCGATGGTTAATCGATTTTTATCTAAGGTCATAATGGTCCCAAAAATTGATTGTATTATTAGAGTATGTCATCTTCGGTCGGTGCGAAAAAAAACGCCCCGAAAGGGTTGGACTCTTTCGGGGCGTTGTTGCGCCATACTGAAGAGCCCACAGCCCCTCAGTGAATAACCTAAGGGCTAGCCACGTGCATGGTGATGATGATGTGATGTTAGGTTATTCATTGTTTTTCATTGTCCTATAACTGTATCTGAGATTGCGCTGCTATTTTTTGCCACAAGCCGTTGTTACGAATACCTGATGATTTATGTTAACCACAAACACAGTTACGCAACAAGCCGTGGTCTTGGATCAAAACATTATTATTTATAACGTTTTTACTCGTTTTTGTTGAACGTTGTTGTCTGTTCTTGCTGTTGTTAATTAACAAATTTGTTACATAACATCACCATAACACGATACTCACTTAGTGCAAGTTAAAACGGCTAACAACGCATGATAGAGCAGTTTTTTGTTAACTTAACCCGTGTTAACACAACTGATTGAACGTCGACGGAGGCTGTTATCAACAATCGCAAATCGCCTTACATCTGTGCTAAAGCATAGAAATCAAAGTGAATATTGTTATAATATCGGCCAATAATACTTCAAAAAAGCAGTTACTTTTGACAAAAACGACCACTTTTATAGAGAGCGTTGATCAAGCCTTTGCAGAGGATGGCGCGTTAGCTAAAGTCATTAATGGCTATCGCCCGCGACAAGCACAGCGCGATATGGCGTTAAAAGTTGCAGACGTTATTCAAAGCCGTCGTCATTTGGTGGTTGAGGCGGGAACGGGTACCGGAAAAACCTTTGCCTACTTATTACCTAGCATAATCAGTGGTAAAAAAGTTATCGTTTCTACCGGTACCAAAAATTTGCAAGAGCAGTTGTTTCACAAAGATTTACCCTTGGTCAAACAGGCCCTAGAGTCGGGGGCAAAGATCGCGTTGCTCAAAGGCCGCGCCAACTATTTGTGCTTGTTTCGACTTGAAGAAAACTTCACTAGCGCGCCGACGCGGCGGCAAAAATCAGCGGTAACGTTAGATAGTCAAGGCTTGGCAGACTTAGTCAAAGTGCGTCAATGGGCCAGTCAAACGCAACGCGGTGATATTGGCGAATTGGTGGAAGTAAGCGAAGACTCGACAATTTTGCCGTTGATTACCTCAACGGTAGATAACTGTTTGGGGCGTAATTGTCCCGATTACGAGAAATGTTATTTGGTTAAAGCGCGAGAGCGTGCAGCCAACGCTGACCTTGTGGTTGTTAACCATCATTTATATTTCGCCGATATGGCATTGAAAGATACCGGTTTTGGCGAGTTGATCCCCAAAAGCGATGTCGTAGTCTTCGACGAAGCTCACCAAATTGCCGATATCGCAAGCGAATATTTTGGCAAATCGTTTTCCACCAAACAAATTCTAGAACTTGCTAGTGACTGTATGCAGCAATATCGACTGGCGTTAACCGATGTACAGCAATTGCTTAAGGCCAGTGAAAAACTGGCCCGCTCAGCCGGTGATTTTCGCTTATTGTTTGCGCCCGATCCGACGCGAGGAAACTGGCGTGAGCAAATCAAATACCAGCAGTTTTCGCGCGGGTTTACTCAGTTGCACGACGACCTTAAATTTTTACACGAGGTGTTAACCTTGTGTGTATCGCGCACCGAGGTGATTGATAACTGTTTTGAACGTTGCCAACAATTGTTGGCAAAATATCAAGTGATGCAAGATACGCAGGCGCTAGGCATGAGTCTTTGGTTTGAAACAACGCGCCGTCACGTGGTGTTGCACCAAACACCGTTGTCGGTCGCCGATAAGTTTGCGGCGCATACAGGTGATGATGAAACCGCTTTTGTTTTTACCTCAGCCACGCTATCGGTTAATGGCGACTTTAGTCACTTTACTCAGGGCTTAGGTTTGGCTGATGCACAACAATTGATGTTACAAAGCCCATTTGACTACCAGCAGCAATCACTGCTTTTGGTACCGAGATACCTGCCTCATAGCAATGATCGCAATAGAGCAAGGGCACTAGCGAACATCGCCATACCACTAATAAAAGCCAGTCGCGGTAACTGCTTTTTGCTATTTACGTCGTATCGAATGCTCAATCAAGTAGCAGAATTACTCACCGATGAAGTCGATAATACGCTGTTAGTACAAGGACAAACGGCCAAATCGGTGCTGTTAGAGCAATTTATTGACGATCCTCATGCGGTATTACTCGCAACCGCAAGTTTTTGGGAAGGGGTCGATGTTCGCGGCGATAGCCTGACGTGTGTGATCATTGATAAATTGCCTTTTAGCTCACCTGATGAACCCTTGTTACAAGCGAAAAGTGACGATGTTCGACGCCAAGGCGGCGATCCATTTAAGCAAATTCAACTGCCCGAAGCGGTTATCGCGCTCAAACAAGGGGTTGGTCGATTGATACGCGATGTAAATGATAAAGGCGTGTTGGCTATTTGCGATACGCGGTTGGTCAATCGACCCTATGGTGGTGTGTTTTTGTCGTCGCTGCCGAATATGCAACGCACACGGGAGCTAAATAAAGCGATGAAATTTTTACAATCACTGCACCAAGAAAAGCAAAATTAAGTTACAATAGCCCTTAGTTGCTAGTTAAATAAAGAGAGAGCTTACGTGAATTATCTGGCTATCGATGCCTCTACCGAAGCCGCGTCTGTTGCGGTATCTGTTAATGACCGTGTTTATCATCGCTTCGAGCTATGTCCGCAATCGCATAGTTTGTTGCTATTGCCTATGGTTGACGACGTATTAAAGCAAGCGGGTATTAAAGTCGCTGATCTTGACGGGTTAATCTTCGGCCGCGGTCCCGGCAGCTTTACTGGTGTACGCATTGGCATTGGCGTTGCTCAAGGACTGGCTTTTTCCGCTGATTTACCCGTAGTCGGTATCTCAACGTTACAAGCCATGGCGCAACAGGCGTACGATAATTTTGGTCATCCTTTGGTGTTATCGGCCATCGATGCGCGAATGAGTGAAGCCTATGTTGGTTTATTTCAAGTGGATGATAACCAGTTGATGCAACCGTTATTAGATGAAGCGGTAATGG
Source organism: Thalassotalea ponticola (assembly GCF_041379045.1). Classification (NCBI taxonomy): domain Bacteria; kingdom Pseudomonadati; phylum Pseudomonadota; class Gammaproteobacteria; order Alteromonadales; family Colwelliaceae; genus Thalassotalea; species Thalassotalea ponticola. Next base: position 1,959,792 of record NZ_CP166871.1, on the reverse strand, counting down.
CGCCGTCACGTGTCGGTGATTATGTCAATCAGCTGACAACAACCTTGCCATTGCACGGAGCGGGTAGTGCTTGGAGTGCATATAACGAAGCGTTTGCAGAGCTTGCTGATATCGATGTCGATGACAGCGTTCGCTTTCCTCATGCCTTGGCAATGTTAAAGCTGGGCAAACAGGCATTTGCACAGGGCAAAGGCGTTGATGCCGAAAACGCACAACCGGTGTACGTGCGCGATACTGTAACCTGGAAAAAATTGCCTGGGCGGGAATAGTCGCGCAACAAGCGGTCAGATTGTGGTTAAATGTCTTGACCGCTGCGTTGACAACTGCGCTGATCGCGATGCGCAAATGACGATGAAATACCTTCAACAGTAGATAATTAGGCATGAATAAATCACTAAAATCGAGTGTTACATCGCAGTCGTCATCAACGAACTCGTTATTGCTCTCGATTTTTACCAATACCTATACGCTGTTGCTGTTGGCTATTGTGATCAAATACTTACCCGTTATTTCGGTACCATTTGACTGGCTAGAGAGTTACTTTCACGAAATTTCTCACGGTCTTGCCGCTTTAGTGAGCGGCGGCCAAATTGTTCAGATTCAACTATTTCCCAACGGTGCGGGGCTGTGCACGACTCGCGGTGGCAACCCGTTTTTAATCAGTGTCAGTGGCTATCTAGGCGCGACAGTTTGGGCGCTGCTTATTTTTTGGTCCGCCGGCGCACACCATCGCATTGCCAAACTATTCAATTATCTGATCTTACTGACGTTGCTGATCTCGATGATCTTTTGGGTATCTGACTTGCTCACTTGGGGAATTTGTTTATTGCTCATCGCACTGTTTTCATTTAGTGCAAAGATACGTCATCTCAAATTGCTTAAGGCGGTATTGCAACTCATCGCACTTAGTGTTGTACTCAACGCGATTCGCTCACCGTTGTACTTATTTGGGTACGGCGATGTAGGCGATGCCAATGCATTGGCTAATTTAACCTTGATGCCAGAATTTATTTGGATTTTCGCCTGGACAGCGGTTGGTCTGTATGCGCTATATCAGATGTTGCGCATTAAATCCTAAATTGCGAGCGAGTTTGGGCCCACCTTAGCATGAAACGAAATGGATATTGACATGACCTTGGACAACACGCCTGAAATTGAATCGGTACGCTACCCTTTATCGCATCTTTGCTTAGCTGGTATCGCAATTGGTAATAAAGCCGGTCAGCCAATCATTTGCTTGCACGGCTGGCTTGATAATGCGGCCAGTTTTCTTCCGCTTTTTCAACAACTGGCGGCCAAATCGTCACCACTTTTAGAACATTATCGATTCATCGCTATCGATTGGCCAGGACACGGCTTAAGCGATCATCGCGGTATTGATGCGCATTATCACTTTGTCGATTATGTTGATGATTTGTATCAATTGCAGCAAACACTGAAATCGCCAAGTGTGAATCTACTCGGTCATTCAATGGGCGGAATGGTCGCGACGTTATACGCCAGTACATTTCCTGACAAAGTTAGTCAGTTGATATTAATTGAGGCATTTGGTCTGTTAACCGAAACAGACGATCCCACAGGTTTATTGCGGCGCGGCATTGAAAGTCGAGCAAAACAAGGAAATTTGCGCAAAGCGCGACACACTAGCGTAAATAGCGCAATCAAAGCAAGAGTAAACGTGTCTGACCTCGATCCAGCATCTGCGCGATTTATCGTAGAGCGAGGCTTGGTAGAGGATGAGGGCGGTTATTTCTGGCGTTCCGATGCGCGGCTGCGCACCGTTTCGCTGTATCGTTACGCACTGCCTCAGGCGCAGCAGATAGTTAAGCAAATTCAAGCACCGATCACCTTGATAAAGGGCGAACAGGGGTTTGATATGATCGATCGCGCCATTGAGTTATTCGCCCCGAGTATTGACCGACTGTCTATTCACCGGTTAACGGGTGGTCATCACGTTCACATGCAACAACCCGATGGTGTCGTTGACATTGTTGAACAAACCCTGACAGATACCCAACCAAACCCTTGATAAGTGCGACGTCGGCCTGCAAAAAGGCGACAATAGCGCGTATAAGGCTGTTTGGTTCTTGAACTTTTGCTTGCAAAGTGAGCACTTGAACGCTTCGCCTGGTCTTACCTCTTGCTTTTTTACCTCGATATGAAATGATTAAAGGCTAACCTAAAAATATTCACATCAACTATACTTGGCGATGACATAAAAGATGGTTAGAGCCTACGCTTGCAAAAAAAGATAACACAACAATAACTAAGACTTAGCCTAATTGTGGTGCCGCATCCTGAGCTCTAATCTTTTCGCAACGGTTGATGCACAAATTGGTTGCCGTTTAATGCGTTGCAATCTGGAGATACAAAGTGGAAAGAATCTGGCTAGAGAAAAGTTACCCACCAGGGGTGCCACATGACATTGATGCAGATAAATATGCATCACTTGCTGAACTTTTCTTTAAATACAGCGAACAGTACGCCGACAAACCGGCGTATATTAACATGGACGTCACCATGACTTATGGCCAATTGCGAGACAGGGCCAAATCTTTTGCCAGTTATCTGCAACACCAATTAGGCATGAAAAAAGGCGATAAGTTGGCGATTATGGTACCCAACACTCTGCAATATCCCATAGCCCTGTTTGGTGGCATGATTGCGGGTATCACCATTGTTAATGTTAACCCTTTGTACACCGCTCGCGAACTCAAACACCAACTGTCAGACGCCGATGTCACGGCGATTGTCATCATTGAAAACTTTGCTCACACCCTCCAGCAAGTTATTGCTGACACCCCAGTAAAACATGTGATTTTAACCTCGCTCGGTGATCGTTTGGGTCTGTTAAAAGGTTTGGCTGTCAACTTGGTGGTACGTCACCTTAAAAAAATGGTACCGGCGTATAAATTACCCGGTGCTATCTGGTTTAACGACATTCTGCGCAAAGGTCAGAGTGCGACGTTTGAACCAGTGGATATAAATGGTGGTGATTTGGCATTTTTGCAATACACCGGCGGTACGACAGGAGTATCGAAAGGTGCGATGTTAACGCATCGCAATATGGTGGCCAATCTAGAGCAAGCCAAAGGTATGCTAACAACATTACTCGTACCTGGTGAAGAAATGATCGTCACGGCGCTACCGCTGTATCACATCTTCGCTTTGACCGCCAACTGCTTGACATTTTTTACTGTGGGCGGGTGTAATTTACTGATCACCAATCCACGAGATATGCAAGGCTTTGTCAAAGAGCTGAGTAAATATCGATTTACCGTGATGACCGGTGTAAATACTTTGTACAACGGGTTATTGCAAACCAAGGGCTTTAAGGACTTGGATTTTAGCGGTTTAAAAGTGTCATTAGGTGGCGGTATGGCGGTGCAACGCGCCGTCGCTGAACAATGGCAACAGGTAACCAAAACTCGTATGTTAGAAGGCTACGGTTTAACCGAATGTGCCCCGATGGTAACCATCAGTCCGTATAACCTACAAGCCTATGACGGCACGGTTGGCGTACCTGCACCATCAACACAGATGCGTATTGTTGATGAGCAAGGCCGCGATTTAGGAATGAACGAGCCCGGTGAAATATTAGTGAAGGGGCCTCAGGTAATGAAAGGTTATTACCAGCGCGCTGAAGCCACGGCCGAGGTGCTGAGTGATGATGGGTGGTTGTCGACCGGCGATATCGGACTAATGGACGAGCGAGGCTTTTTTAGCATTGTTGATCGAAAAAAGGACATGATCATCGTTTCCGGATTTAACGTGTATCCCAATGAAATAGAAGATGTGGTGGTAACCCACCCCGGTATTAGCGAATGTGCTGCCGTGGGAATTCCTCACGAGGTCAGTGGTGAAATCGTTAAGGTGTTTGTCACCAAAAGCGATAACAAGGTGACAGAAAAAGACGTTATCAATCACTGTAAGGCCAATCTTACCGGTTACAAAGTGCCGAAAGTGGTTGAGTTTCGCGATGACTTACCCAAGTCGAATGTCGGCAAAATTCTGCGTCGCCAATTGCGCTAGGGCGTGTTGGACTTTGTTTGATTAAACAAAGATTAATACGCCTTAACAGTCACGCTGTCTATTTTTTCGCAGTTGACAATCGTTATGGTTCAGCAGACACTTGCCAAATAGCTATTTAATCTGAGTGTAGTGTGCAGTTTTTATACATAGATAACCAACAACAATTAGCCGAATATTGTGCTAGCGCGTCGTTACGAGATAAAGTCTGTGTCGACACCGAGTTTGTCCGTACCCGTACCTTATTTCCAAATTTAGGTTTATTGCAGATATATGATGGTCAGCAAGTGGCGTTGATCGACCCATTGGTGATTGATGATTTGTCGCCGTTTTGGCAATTGTTGCAAAACCCTAGCGTACTCAAACTTATCCATTCCTGCTCAGAGGATTTGGAAGTGTTTTTGCGCTCTGGCAATTGCCGACCCGTAAATATGCTCGATACCCAAATTGCCATGGCCTTTCTCGGTCAAGGGTTGTCGATGGGGTATGCATCGATGATTAAACACTATCTCGATTTGGAATTGGACAAGAGTGAGTCGCGTACCGATTGGATAAAGCGCCCGTTAACTCAGCGTCAATTGGAATACGCTGCCGCCGATGTGTATTACCTCTATCAAATCAGTGATCGCATAATCGAGCAAGTTCAACAGGCGGGCTTTTATCACGCCGCGTTGGCCGAGAGCGAATGGCAAATAGAGAAAAAATTTACGCCAACCGATCCCTATTCGCTGTACTTAGACAACAAGTCAGCGTGGAAATTAAAACCGCGTAATTTGGCTGTACTCCAGCATTTACTCGCTTGGCGATATGAGCAGGCAATGCGTCGCAACTTGCCGCTGACGTTTGTCGCCAAGGATGCCACGCTGTTTAATCTAGCCTTCCACAATCCGCAAAGCCATCGCGCTATGGTGCAAATTGAAGGTGTCGACAGCCTTGATATTCGCCACAAAGGCAAGGCGATGTTAAAGGTTATTGAGCAGGTCAATGCGCTTCCTGACGAACAGTTGCCAGAGCAAATGACCCGCCTTGACACGTACCCCAATTACAAAACTACGTTCAAAGCGGTAAAGAAGAAACTAACGGAATTAGCGGATAAACAAGGCTTGGATATCGCTGTAGTGGCGGGTAAAAAACAAATACATCAATTGCTTATGTGGCATTGGCAACTCAATCAAACGGATCAGAATTCGGTTGAGTTGCTGCACGGTTGGCGTGAACCGATGTTTGCCAAGCCGATAACTCAATTTTTAAATTCGTTATAATACTTTCGACGTTGATATTATATATTACGCGAACCTTTTTTTATTGCGCGAGTCACATCGTTAAACAACGAATGTCGCTCGATTAGTGAGCGACAGCGCAGCCGAGAATTACTAAAACAACGTATGAGTGCTAAACATTATGATTTGTGTAGTCTACCGAAGCTCTAAAAAAGCCGATACCTATCTTTACATTACCAAACGAGACGATTTTTCCAAGGTTCCTGATACGCTGATGCAAATGTTCGGCACCCCACAACTGGTCACTATGGTTAATTTAGCCAAGCGCGACAAGCTGGCGTTAGCGGATATTGAAAAAGTAACATCGGAATTAACCAATAACGGTTTTTATCTACAACTTCCACCACCGAAGGAAGACTTGTTAAAACAACACAGAAAAGACTTAGGTGTTGAAGATAAAGATATGGAGTAATTATGAATAACAATAATACCAAAACATCGTTTTTCTCTGCCTTTTCCCGTCGCTTGTTGGCACTGAGCTTGACCGCCTCGTTGAGTGCAGTGGCGCATGCTGAGCAAATATTGACTGACGGAAAAATCAGTTTTGAGCAATACATCGTTGAACTCAAACAAGAAGCCAAACAAAAGGGGTTTAGTGACGCCTTGATCGAGCAGAGCTTTGCCGATGTGACGTACCACAAGCGAGCTGTTAAAGCCGATCGAAATCAGCCGGAAGTGGTAGAAACACTGGAAACTTATTTACCGAAGCGGGTACCTGACTGGAAAGTAAATAAAGCCAAGGAGATGATGAAAAAATACCAATCTGAACTCAATGAGGTAGGTAAAAAATACGGTGTGCAGCCGCGCTTTATCGTCAGTTTGTGGGCGTTGGAGTCTAACTTTGGCAAGATAACCGGTAATTTCGACGTGATCTCTGCGTTGTCGACCATGGCTTACGATGGTCGTCGAGAGGCGTTTTTTAGAGCGCAAGTATTTGATGCTTTGACGATTTTACAGCAGGGCCATATCAGCAAAGAAAATATGAAAGGCTCTTGGGCAGGGGCTATGGGACACAACCAGTTCATGCCAAGTTCGTTTTTATCTTATGCGGCGGATGGCGATGGTGATGGTAAGAAAGATATTTGGACCAATACCTCTGACGTATTCGCATCGATTGCCAATTACTTAAGCCAGGTCGGTTGGAATGACGATATCACCTGGGCCAGACAAGTTACCTTGCCTCCAGCCTTTGACAACGCTCTGGCAATCCCCCAACGCACCGGCGGTCGCAAACCGTGGTTGAAGCACTGGGCGCGAACAGAAAAACCACTAGCGCAGTGGCAAGCGCTAGGTGTGCGTCGATATGACGGCGGTGACTTACCGAACGTTGACATCAATGCTGCCTTGGTGTTTCCCGATGGCGAGCAGGGGCGCGCGTATTTGGCATATGACAATTACAAAACCTTGATGCATTGGAATACGTCGTATTATTTTGTCACCTCGGTTGGTCATTTAGCCGATCGAATTAAGTTTTCTCGCTAATTCAAGCCGACCAGCATCACCGTTGTTACGCTGGTTAATGGTCAACGGCAATAGCGTCTGATTGGCCATTTAAAAGCTACGTCATAATTGTGCCTAGCGCACGGTTATGACGTACACTTCTAGTATATGATTGATAGAATCAAGCACTCCTATGAGCAAAAAATCAAACAAGCGTCCACAGAAAAAAGCGAATGATGCGAGCGTAAAACTTGCCGAATCAGAATTCTGGCTCCACAAAACCCTAGCGCAAATGAGCGAACAAGAGTGGGAGTCGCTTTGCGATGGTTGTGGAAAATGTTGTCTTCACAAAGTTATTGAAGAAGAAGTTGATGATGATGTCGAGCTGATCGACGAGGGCGTACAAAAACCCACCGATTATATTCGCGAAGGCGAGGAAATGTTGTACACCAATGTGGTGTGCTATCTGCTTAACGATAAAACCTGTCAGTGTACCCGCTATAGCGAACGCACGCGCTTGGTGCCTGACTGCGTAAAGTTAACACAGCAGAACTTAGCCGACATATTTTTCATGCCACAAAGTTGTGCTTATCGACGCTTGCACGAGGGTCGAGGCTTGCCGTCTTGGCATCCATTGCTGCACAAGGGCAAAAAGTCGGCGATGCACCAAGCGGGTATGAGTGTACGAGGTAAGGTCATTAAAGACGATGAAGTCGACTTGGAAGAGTATCAACAATATATCGTCAGCTGGCCGGTTGACGACATAGATTAGCAAAATAATACCATGAGTCATGCTGTAAATCGTCTCTATCAATATCGCAAGTCAATAAGCACTCGCGAGTTTCGCGCCAGAGGTGCAAAAGTGCCTCGCTGTCCGACGTGTCGCTTACATCGAGAGCACTGTATTTGCTCGCTCAGGCAAGTGAGTGATAGTCAACTGGCAACAGCGTTAATTATGTACGATGACGAGGTGCTAAAACCAAGCAATACCGGTCGTTTAATTGCCGATGTGATAGAACAAACGCATGCCTTTTTATGGCGGCGTCAAGACATCGACCCAGAGCTAGAGCGATTGTTAAACAGTGATGATTACCAGCCGTATGTGGTGTTCCCCAAAGCTTATGCGTTACCTGAACAAACGGTTTACGAACGCAGTGTCCCGAGCACTTGTGGCAAAATCCCGTTGTTGATTTTTATCGATGCTACATGGCGACAAGCGCGTAAAATTTACCGCAAAAGCCCGTATTTACACAAACTGCCAATAATCAGCTTGAGCTTAGGCGAGCAACAATTATCACAGCAACAAGGTCCCTCAGTAAACGGCTCTCGCTATCAAGTGCGCAAAGCGGTCATTGAAGGACAGCTAGCGACCGCTGAGGTGGCAGCATACGTATTGCAATTATTCGGCGACAACAAAGCGAGCCAACATTTGCACTTGTGGTTTGATGTTTTTACCTATCAATATCAACAGGGGGTAAAACAAAGCAATTTAGCCGATCCTCTGTCTGTAGCTCGTTATCAAACGTTTATAAAGTCTCATTATCCGCAACCATGACATTGCCTGCTGTTGTCTATAGGTGCTTGACATCACTGCTAAAGTTGGTGACAGTGAGCGGTATAGGGGTGGAGAATAACGAGTAAAAACAAGCAACGAATAGGGCAAAAGGAGACGAGTGTGGGTTTACAGAATATGTTCTTAGCTTTATCGATACGTCGGTTAAAGACAGGTGTGAGTAACGGCCAGTTGATGAGGGTGTTCGGCGGCGTTGCATTGGCGTTTAACACGAGTATTAGTAGCGCTTACGATGACGATGTTTATTTGGCAACGCTTAGTAATAACGACATTATCACCGTGGTGAATGTCAGTGATAGAGACGGATATGACAATCAGCCACACTTTGCCGAGAATGACACCGTCTTATTGTATACGGCGATGTATGACCTAGCTACCGATGTACACGCAGATGGCGACAGCTCTGCTCCAAAACGTCAAACAGACAGTATGCGCTATGATATTGAGCAGGGCACATTAGTCAATTTAACCAATTCTGTACAAAGCGAATATTCACCGACAATAACCCCTGATGGCGATCACGTGTCGGTGATTCGAGTAGCCGAAGATGGCCGCCAATTGATGTACCGATTTGCCTATGGCACTGATGAGCATAGCGCACCGTCGTCGAATTCAAGCAACCGCCAAGGTAAACCAGTATCGGGCGAGGTATTACTTGGCGACACATATGATGTTGGCTATCACACGTGGCTTAATAACGATGAATTATTGTTGTTTGTCCTCGGTGAAAAAATGCAGTTAAAACGCGCCCGTGTCAGCTCTGGTGAAACTGCGTTAATAGATACCGACATCGGTCGAACACTGCGCAAAGTAGCGGTTGGCGATGCGCTTGATGACCGATTCAGCTATACCAAAGCTGTTGACGGACAGTGGCAACTCAAAGTCTATCATCGAGACCTTAAATCGGTATCAAAGCACACCGTGTTACCTGGTGCAAACATGTATTACGCCTGGCACCCGAATGGGAGTCTGTTATCGGCTGACGGCGCCAAGGTGATGATCAACGCCAATTGGCAAGTAGAAACAGTGCCAGCAAGCGATACTCAGTGGCAACAGTTTGCTGATTTTAGTCAATATTGCTCTGGTCATATTACGCGCATGGTAATGAGCCAAGACGCCAGTAAACTGGCGTTTGTGTGTTCGGTTAAAGATAACCAGTAAACGAGCAGATCAAAAAAGCGAGGCAACACGGTTGTGTCGCCTCGCTTTTTAACGTCATATGTCGATCAATTTTTGCGTATCGATGAGCTCACATTCGTCAACATTCAATGATGTTAACAGCTAAACCACCGCGAGACGTTTCTTTGTATTTGGTTTTCATGTCTTGGCCAGTATCCCACATGGTTTTGATCACTTTATCAAGAGACACCTTTTGCGTACCGGTGCCGCGCATGGCTAATCGCGAGGCATTAATCGCTTTAACTGCGCCCATCGCATTGCGCTCGATACACGGAACTTGAACCAAGCCCCCCACCGGATCACAGGTTAGGCCTAAGTTGTGTTCCATACCGATTTCTGCCGCGTTTTCAACTTGCTTGGGACTACCTCCCATAATCTCAGTTAACGCGCCAGCGGCCATAGAGCAGGCGACACCTACCTCGCCTTGACAACCAACTTCAGCGCCAGATATCGAGGCATTAGTTTTGTATAAAATACCAATGGCCGCCGCGGTTAGCAGGTAGCGAATGCAGTCGTCGTCGGTAACAGGTCTGACAAATTTATTGAAGTAACACAATACCGCAGGCAGGATACCGGCAGCGCCGTTGGTTGGTGCCGTTACCACTTGTGAGCCTGCCGCGTTTTCTTCGTTGACGGCCAAGGCAAATAAGTTGACCCAATCCATCGCGTTTAGGGGATCTATGTCTTTTTCTACCGTCAACAAGCGATATAAGTTTGGCGCTCTTCGCTTGACATTTAAACCGCCGGGTAAGATACCTTCGGTTTTAATGCCGCGCTCAACACAGGCGTACATACACTGCCAAATCTTGAGTAGCTCATCGCGGATATATTGCTCGTCATTCAAACACTTTTCGTTGGCCATCATCACCGAGGATATACTCAAGCCACTTTCTTCACACAGCGCCAACAGCTCGTCAGCGCTAGTAAAGCGATATGGTCTTTCTACGTTGTTATGCAGCGACAGCGCCTTGTTTTTTTCGCGCTCAAATTCGCTGTCTTCAACAATAAAGCCTCCACCAATGGAGTAATACGTCTTTTCCAAAATGACATCGTCACCGTCAAAGGCAAAGATGGTCATTGCATTGGCGTGAGCGGGCAGGGTTTTGCGACGATGATAAATAATAGATTTATCTTTGGGAAAATCGATGGTGTGCTCTTGATTGAGGCGGATCGACTGGCTGTTAACCGTGTTCTCGAGAATCTTGTCTATGTCTTCAACCGCAACGTCTTCAGGGGTTTCGCCGTGAAGCCCTAAAATACACGCTTTACCTGTGCCGTGGCCAATACCGGTTTGGCCTAATGAGCCAAACAGTTCGACTTTAACACGACTGACACGACTAAACAGTTGTTCCTGCTTTAATGAGTCAATAAAGCGATTCGCTGCGCGCATCGGACCTACCGTATGTGAACTCGACGGGCCAATACCTATCGAGAACATATCAAATACACTGATCATGTTGAAATTTGCAACCTTTGTTTGTTACTAAATTTTACATTTAGTTTTATTTTGAAATTTTGTTCGGATATTAGCGTATTTATCCAAATTATCATAGGGTAAATTGCGAAGAGTGACTTATTTTAAATGTTGTACCAAATCTTTGATTATTGCCGCAGTCGCCCCCCAAATATTGTAGTGCATATAAGGCATAAAGTGGATATTGTGGCGGGTACCACGACGTTCGACCGTAAATGACAGATGATTACCTTCATTAATGAAATGCTCAAACGGAACGACAAATATTTCCGCGACTTCGTTTGTGTCGATGATAAATGGGTACTCAGGGTTAATAAAGCCGATAAATGGCGTGATTTGATAGCCGGTTATGACGTGATGTGGTTTTAACTGACCAACAATTTGTACATCGCCAGGTTGTAGGCCAATTTCTTCGTGCGCTTCACGCAAGGCCGCAGCTAATAAACTGCTGTCTGACTGTTCGACTTTACCGCCAGGGAAACTGATTTGTCCAGGATGATGCTTTAAATGCGCGGCGCGTTTAGTCAATACGACTTCAAGACCATTGTTGTGTTCAACTAATGCAATAAGCACACTTGCTTGGCGCAGCTGCCCGTGATGGTGATAGGCATCATTTATTTTTGTCAGGCGTTGGTAGTTAAAACGCTGGATAAACTGCTGTTTGTTCATTGATAACCTTATTTTGCGCATACCCATTCATAGCATATCAACAAACAATGCGTTCGTCATTGCGCAACGCCTTGGCCATATTAGGGGGCAACATACCCTAGGAACGATTTTCAACGGCACTGACTTTTATTTGCAAGGCTTTAGTCGCGTTAATTGTAGATAAGAGTATATTGTTTAATTTTTAGCATTTTATAAGTGAATTACGCGATATTTTTCAGAATGAAAACAACTAAATGAACGTTATTAAGGGGGGAAAGTTAGCAAAGCTAACCATAACAAGGCACATAACAAGGCAGCTTTTTGACTGCCTTAATTATTTTTGAGTAACCAGTGTCATTTAAAAATTATAAACAGCGCCAATACTGAATACGTCAATTTGATCGCTGTCACTTTCAAATAGCTCATATTCAGCGCGGAAAGAGATGTCATTCCAGTGATAAGTCAAACCAAGACCATAAAATACATCTGAGCCATCTTCTGATTCCGATACAGAGAAACTTTCGCTTGGGATTTGTGGGTCGCTGGAATTAAACTCCATGTAACTTTCTAATTGAGAATCCCAACTGAACATGCCAACTTTAGCGTAAATTGAAACTTGCTCAGCAACGGGATAGGATCCAACAACATTAATAATTAATCCATCAACTTCAACAGAACCATCTATGAGTGTGTCAAACGTTCCACCACCGATAACTTCAAGACCGACACTTTCAGACAAGGAAAAGGTCAACTCGCCCAAGTTGGTATAACCACCTTCTATGGATATATAGGCATTAATCTGGTATCCACCAATCAATTTAAATGAAGTGTCTGAATCGTCAAAACTATCGACGCCAAAATCATTTGAAGCCAGGTCATACGTTGCTTGACCAATAAAGCCTCCTACGTACATGGTATTATCAGCATCAACTGACTCAGCGTGAGCAACCGACGATGTGCTGAGACAAAGTGCAGCTAATATTTTTATTTTTCCTTTCACTACTAAATTCCTTTTTTCAATAAAATCAAAGTCTTTCGGGCTTTTGCGACGTGTGACTCTAGCACTTTATGTGTAGGAAAGCAATTCAATACGCACGCTCTTTGTTGGCTAAGTTTTTAAAATAGGCAAAATTTTGGCGACCTTATCAAATGTTTCTTGGTACTCGCTGTCTACTTTTGAATCGGCAACCAAACCACCACCGGCCCAACAGTGAATGCGGTTGTTTTCACAAATCAAGGTGCGGATGGTTATCGAAGTATCCATTTTGCCACAGGCTGACAAATAGCCTATCGAACCGCAATAGACACTCCGACGATGTGGTTCTAACTCTTCGATGATCTCCATAGCCCGAATCTTAGGGGCTCCGGTTATCGAGCCTCCGGGAAAGGCACCGCGCAATAAATCGCTGGCACTTTTGGTTGGGCAGAGCATGCCTTCAACCGTACTGACCAAATGATGCACCGCTGGAAAACTTTCTATGGCAAATAAACTGGGCACTTTTACCGTGCCGGCGAGACAGGCCTTAGAAATATCATTGCGCAGTAAGTCCACTATCATTAGGTTTTCCGCTCGATCTTTATCGGCACTTTGCAGTTCTCGCGCATTGGCCGCATCAATATCGGCTATCGTTGAGCGAGGGCGAGTGCCCTTAATCGGCTTGGTTTCTACCCGTTGATGACTCACTTGTAAAAAACGCTCTGGCGAAACACTTAATACCGCACCCTGTGTAAGTCGCATAAAGGCGGAAAACGGCGCTTTGTTGTGTTCCCTTAACTTGTTATACGCGGTGAACTCATCTCCTTGGTAATTGGCACTAAAACGCTGAGCGAGGTTTATTTGATAACAGTCTCCGGAGCGCAAGTAATCTTGAACTCGGGCAAATTTTTGCCGATATTGCTCACTACTCATGTTGGCTTGCCAATCTGAGGTCAAACTGAAATCGGCTAGTGCGGCTGTACCGTGTTGGGCGATCTGGGTATAAAGTTGTTGTGCCACGTGTTCGATGTCATCATCCCACGACACCAATTCATATACGTTGTGTTGGCGATCGTAAATTACGGCATTGCCATAAATGCCAACAGCCATGTCGGGTAAGTTAATATCCGCTTTGGCGTCAGTTGGCAGCGTTTCAAAACGTCGCCCTAAGTCGTAACCAAAGTAACCGACAGCACCACCGACAAACGGTAATGATGGGTGTTCGTTAGTGCGGTTTGAAAATACCTCGTTGAGCTGCTGCTCAACTAAGGTTAACGGATCGTCATCACTGGTGTATTCACTGCCATCGCGTAAATCGCTTATAACGGTAGTGTCACCAGTGGTGGTTATGGTGACTAATGGAGCGAACACCAAAATATCAAAGCGACTGTCTTGGTGATCGCTGTCACCGGAGTCGAGCCAAACGCTCCATGGCGTTTTCGAAAATGCATTAGCAATGTCACTGATGGCAATGTGATCGGCAAAATTTAGGGTTTGAATTTGGTAAGTAGTGCGTAGTTGCTGGTTCACGGTAGTGGTTAATTCAACATGTTGACCTTTTCTGGTCGCTATTGTAGCAGAGTTATCGGCTATTTGATCAATGTGTTATTGAGATAAAGGTGTGGCAGGGGTATCATAGCTACACTTTATATAATGACTCCCTTTTGCGTCTTTGGCGTTTACGTCAAAGACAGATAACCACTCGATCTGTGGACTGTACATTGAGGTCATATGCACGACAATAGCCTCTGCCTTGTTAGCACATCGAGAAATCAAGAAAAACGAGAAAACTATGACGGTAATTAAACAGCAAGATTTTATCGATAGCATTGAAGATGCGTTGCAATACATTTCGTATTACCATCCTTTAGATTACATTCAAGCTTTGGAAAAGGCTTATCACAAAGAGCAAAGCCAAGCAGCTAAAGACGCTATTGCACAAATTCTTATCAACTCACGTATGTCTGCCACCGGCAAGCGTCCAATCTGCCAAGATACTGGGATTGTGACTTGTTTTGTTAAAATCGGTATGGATGTTAAATGGGATAAAACCGATTTAACGGTACAACAAATGGTTGATGAAGGAACGCGTCGTGCGTACACCAACCCAGATAACCCGTTACGCGCGTCAATTGTCGCCGATCCGGCCGGTCAACGCACCAATACCAAAGACAACACGCCATCGGTTGTTCACATTGATATGGTTGCTGGGGATAAAATTGAAATTATGATCGCCGCAAAAGGCGGTGGTTCTGAAAATAAAACCAAAATGGCAATGCTTAACCCAAGCGATTCAATAGCTGATTGGATTGTTAAAACCTTACCGACTATGGGCGCAGGTTGGTGTCCACCGGGTATGTTGGGCATAGGCATTGGCGGTACGGCTGAAAAAGCAGGCGTACTAGCCAAAGAAAGTTTGATGGATCCAGTGGATATTCAAGAGCTGATAGATCGCGGTCCACAAACTGCGGAAGAAGAGTTACGACTTGAAATCTTTGAGCGCGTCAATAAGTTAGGTATTGGCGCTCAAGGCTTGGGCGGTTTAACTACCGTGGCCGACGTTAAGATTAAGTCGGTACCAACTCACGCAGCGTCAAAACCTGTCGTGATGATCCCAAACTGTGCGGCTACTCGTCATGTACACTTTTTCCTAGACGGCTCTGGCCCGGCAAATTTACAGCCACCAAAATTAGAAGAGTGGCCAGAAGTAACTTGGGAAGTTGGTGATAACGTTCGCCGCGTTAATGTTGATACCTTAACCAAAGCCGATATTGCCACGTGGAAAACCGGTGAAACAGTATTGTTATCGGGTAAGATTTTAACTGGTCGCGACGCGGCCCATAAACGCATTCAGCAATTACTCGAATCCGGTGAAGGTTTACCTGACGGTGTCGATTTTACCAACAAGTTTATTTACTACGTCGGCCCTGTCGATGCCGTTGGTGATGAAGTCGTTGGTCCTGCAGGACCGACAACTGCAACGCGTATGGATAAGTTTACCGAGATGATGCTCGCTGAAACCGGTTTACTTGGTACCATTGGTAAAGCAGAGCGTGGCGCGGCAACAGTAGAGAGTATCAAAAACCACAAATCAGTGTATTTAATGGCTGTTGGTGGCGCGGCATACCTAGTGTCAAAAGCCATTAAGAAATCACGAGTGGTGGCATTTGAAGAGCTTGGTATGGAAGCAATCTACGAATTCGAGGTTGAAGATATGCCAGTGACCGTGGCGGTTGACAGTGCTGGTGAATCAGCTCATGTTACCGGTCCAGCGATTTGGCAAGCAAAAATTGAAGAGCTTGACAGTGCTTTAAAAGGTTAACCTACATTAAAACAAAACGTGCCCGTGGGCACGTTTTGTTTTATGCAACTACGGTACACATTCTTTATACCAATAGAAAGTATCTCGGCTGGCAGTTCAACTAATAAAACAACATTTTAATGCTGGTCTCGTTTAACACACTAACTGATTAGACAATGAAAAAATTACTTAAAACAACGCTTTTAGCGTCGTTGCTAATAAGTGCAACGCAGGTACAAGCAGATATATTAACGGTTGATAAGTTAAATACCCTAAATCAACTGCACGATGTGGTTATTTCTCCCAATGGCGACAGCTTAGTATACGGCATCAAAAACGGCCAAACCGGTCAAAGCCAGTTGTACAAACGCGATATTGCAAGCGGTGATGTGGTGCAGTTAACCTCACACGCCAGTACTGAGCATTCGGTAACATGGGACAACAAGGGCACTGGTTTATACTTTTTATCGTCGCGCAGTGGTAACTCGCAGTTGTGGTATTTACCACTAACCGGTGGCGAAGCACGCCAAATAACCAACTTTCCATTGCCGGTTGAAGGCTACAAACTCAATCATCAACAAGACCAAGCAGCCTTTGCATTTACGGTCAAGCCCGGCTGTGACAGCTTTGCCTGTACCCAGCAAGCGATGGCCGAAGAGCAAAGTAAAAAACACAACACTCGCGCCTACGACAAATTAATGGTGCGTCATTGGGATGCATGGCTTGATGGTTTTAACCAGCATATCTTTGTCGGTGCTATCGATGTTGATCAGGTGACGACTAACGCCAAAGACATCATGACTGATTGGGACACTGATTTTGCTGGTATGACGCAAGTTGCGTTCAGCGTCGATGGTAAAAAGTTAGCATTTTCTGCAAAAACACCGGGTGTTGACCATGCTTGGTCAACCAATTGGGATATTTTTGAAGTAGAGTTGGCGAACAATAACATCACCAATATTACCGAACAAAACACCGCCTGGGATGCGATGCCGGTGTACTCATCAGACGGCAAGTATTTGGCTTGGAAAGCGATGAAAACACCAGTGTATGAATCGGACAAGTACACGCTAACGATCAAAGACCTACAAACCGGCGATGTCAAACAAGTTGCACCGTTGTGGGATCGTTCGATTGCCAGCTTCCAATTTGATCACGACAATCGCTCGGTGATTGCGGTGGCCCAAGATGTTGGTCAAAAATCAATTTTTGAAATCGATCTCGCCTTCGGTGATGTCAACACCATCTTTAATGATGGCTATGCCGCAGATGTGTCTATCAATGGTGACAAGGTGTACTTTACTCGCCATAACTTAGCCAGCCCCGCCGATGTATACGTTATTTCAAAAGATGGTTTTGGCCTTCAGCAATTAACACAGGTAAACAAACAAGAGCTAGCCAATGTCGACATGGGGGCATTTGAACAATTCAAATTTAAAGGCTGGAACAACGAAGATGTTCATGGTTATTGGGTAAAGCCGGCCAACTTTAAACAAGGTCAAAAATACCCCATTGCTTTTCTAGTACACGGTGGCCCGCAAGGTAGTTTTGGCAATATGTTCCACTATCGTTGGAATGCGCAGTTATGGGCAGCACAGGGTTACGGCGTGGTGATGATAGATTTTCACGGTTCAACCGGTTATGGTCAACAGTTTACCGACTCAATAAGTGGTGATTGGGGAGGCAAACCCCTGGTTGATCTGCAAAAGGGTATGGCTTACATCAGCAAGCAACAGCCTTGGTTGGACGCTGATAACGCCTGTGCGCTAGGGGCGTCGTATGGCGGTTATATGATGAATTGGATCATGGGTAACTGGTCAGACGGTTTCAACTGTATCGTTAACCATGCAGGTCTGTTTGATATGAAGAGCTTTTACCACACCACTGAAGAGCTGTGGTTCCCAGAGCACGATTTCTCAGGGCCTTATTGGCAATTTAAACAAAATTACGACAAGTTTGATCCTTCAGCCCATGTCGATAACTGGACTATGCCGATGTTGGTTATTCAAGGTGAACTGGATTACCGCGTGCCTTACAGTCAGTCGCTGGCTGCGTTTACGGTATTGCAACGCAAGGGTATCGATTCACGCTTAGTGATGTTCCCCGATGAAGATCACCACATTCGCAACCCCGATAACTTAAAAGAATGGTATCGCGAAGTGTTTGCTTGGATGAAAAAATACCTCAAGTAAACGTCGCTTGACCATATACATTGATTAAAAAATCTCGTTGCTGATATTCAGCGACGAGATTTTTTTTAACGCTTTGCAATAGGGGCTATCTGTGATTTAATGACTGTACATATAACCAGTATAAAAAATCAAGAAGACCTTATGAGTTTGGATAACCCGTTATTACTGCCCATTGTGGTAGCGACGCTGATACTTTTACTGATCGGCTTAACCCTGTTTGTTATCAACCAATTAAAACAACTGAAAACCCAAGCGCAACACGACAGCCGTGACAACGCGGTAATGGCAGAAAAAATTGCTCACATTGATAAAATTAGTCAACAACAAAGTCAATTACAAAACAACTTTATCAACGCCACACAACAACAACTCGCGCAACTTCGATTGTCGTTGACCGAGCAATTGGCCGAGCACAAACAGCAGTTTAATAAGAATCAAATCGAGGCGATAAATCAGTTGGTTGGGCATTTGCAGAGCACTACCGCGCAAAACCGCGAAGAGTTGAGTCGAGCGATGCAAGCCAACGGCGAAGTTTTGGCCAAGCGGATGAACGAATTAACCCAAAACACCGATAAACGCCTACAGGAGATCTCCGCAGGTGTTGAAAAGCGCCTTTCAGAAGGCTTTGATAAAACCACGAAAACATTTAACGACATCGTCAAGCGTTTAGCGATTATTGACGATGCTCAGCGCAAAATAACCGAACTGTCTAGTAACGTGGTCAGTTTGCAAGAAGTGCTGTCGGATAAACGCTCTCGCGGCGCATTTGGTGAAGTTCAACTCAATGCGCTAATTCGCAATGTACTGCCCGAAAAACACTTTGCCCTGCAATATACCTTATCCAATGCCAAGATCGCCGATTGCATATTATTTTTACCGCAACCGACCGGTAATATCGTTATTGACTCGAAATTTCCGTTAGAAAGCTATCGCAAAATGACCGAAGTGGGAATAAGTGATGTCGAGCGGAAAAATTACCAGAATCAATTTAAACAAGATATCAAGAAACACATTAATGACATCAGCAGTAAGTATATCTTAGATAAAGAAACCGCTGATGGAGCCATTATGTTTTTACCGGCGGAGGCGATTTTTGCCGAAATTCACGCCCATTTCCCTGAGCTTGTTGAACTGGCATACCGCTCGCGGGTTTGGTTAACTTCGCCAACCACGTTAATGGCGGTACTTACCACCGTGCGCAGTGTGCTGAAAGACGAGGCGACGCGTCAACAGGTTCATATAATCCAAGAGCACTTACACATGCTAGGTACAGATTTTAATCGCTTTAAAGAGCGCTTTGATCATCTCGCCAGACATATTGATCAAGCCGCTAACGACGTTAAAAAAATTCATACATCAGCGAATAAAATCAGCAGTCGGTTTGAAAAAATTGAGCAGGTTGACTTGTCACAAGGTGATGATGACACCAAGCCTGCTCGGGTGTTTGAGCAGACGTTGGTGCGCTAATAGGGGGTTAGCTGTTGCTAATGACGTTAATAAACACTACCGAAAGCAATAAGGGGCAAACAAAACGCAAGTAGTTTGCCCAAAATTTCAACCACGGCTTTTGTTGTAGCAATTGTTTATCGGCAAGTTGATTGCCTCGCTTGTACATCCAACCCACGACGATAAAATAAAACAAGCCCATGATTGGCAGCTGGAACGAGTTCACCCAATTGATCACCATGCTAAAAAGTGGATCAAAGTTAAACACTAACGTCATGCTTGCCGACAACACGATAATCGATACCAGTAGCGTCGCCCGAGTCCGCGAATAGCCCTTGTCTTCAACCAAATAGGCAACCGGAACTTCCGTTGATGAAATCGTCGAGGTCAACGCTGCCATTGACATCAGTGAAAAGAACACCAGTGACACATAAATACCAATTTGGCCCATTGATTCAAATAGGGCGGGCAGGGTGGCAAAAATCAATTGCGGCCCACCAATAAGTTGACCATCGCGAAAGACTTCTTGCCCCATGTGCTGAGCCACAAATAAGGTCGGAATAATTAGCAGGCCCGCTAAAAACGCAATCAGTGTGTCTAATGCGCCAATAGAGAGCACTAACTTGCCTAAATTGGCATCTTTTTTCAAATAAGAGCCATATACCATCATTCCGCCAACGCCAATAGATAGCGAGAAAAACGCCTGTCCCATGGCAGAGATGATCAGCTGTGGATCTTTTACCTGCTCAAAGTTAGGCGTTAAGTACATTGCTACGCCTTCACTGGCGCCAGGTTGTTGTAGAATGTAGGCAATTAAACCAAGCAGTAACAAAAACAGAACCGGCATCAATCGCGAAGACCAGCGCTCAATACCTTGGTGCACACCGCGGTTAATGATCAACGCGCTTAACAAAATAAACACGGGGGTAAAGGCGAGATTTCGGGCGGTGCTTGACTCTGCCAACCAGCTTGCCAAACTCTGAAAACCGACGAGCTCCATGATCGGGGCCAAGGCATGTGATAGCATCCACCCAGCCACAATAGAATAAAAACTGAGCATTAATACCGCGCCTAACAGACCAAATAGTCCAGCCCATTTGCCCAAATTTGACGACACATCAGCACAGGCTTGCTGTAAGGCAGCAACCGGATTCTTTTGCGCTTGGTTACCCAAGTAAACTTCCGCATATAGGGCGGGTATGGCCAATAAAACGGTAACGATTAAATAAACAAACACAAATGCGCCACCGCCGTTGTTTGCCGCTTGGGTAGGAAATCCCCAAACGTTGCCAAGACCAATCGCCGAGCCGGCAGCGGCTAAAATGAAACCAAGTTTAGAATGAAATGAATCTCTTGTTACTGACATATCCTACATTTTTGATGTTTTTAAAAGGCACCAAGCCATAACACACAATTTGCCGTATTTTAGCAAGTAAAACTTGTTATTTTGTCAGGTTTTTACCGTGCTTGCTTGAATTTTATGCGTTTGTGGTGGAGGCAATAACTGAGCGGCTTTTTTTACTGGTGTCGAAGGGGTTGGCTGTTTATCATAGCCAGTAATGTCATTTTCAATGAAGTATAGATACGATGTTACAATACAAAATTGTCCCGGTTACGCCATTTATGCAAAATGCCACCATTGTTTGGTGTGATCAAACCATGCAAGGGGCTATTATCGACCCAGGCGGCGAAACCGAACGCTTGTTAAGCGAGGTGGATGCGTTAGGAATTACCCTAACTAAGTTGTTATTGACTCACGCTCACGTCGATCACGCAGGTGGTGCTCACGCTATCTCAACGTCTCGAGATATACCTATTGAAGGGCCTCACCGCGAAGATAAATTTTGGATTGATATGTTTGATCTGCAAATACAGCAATTTGGCTTTCCCGATAGCGAAAGTTTCACTAGCTCGCGTTGGTTAGAAGATGGCGATACTGTTGAGTTGGGCAATGAGCAATTCGAGGTGTATTTTTGTCCAGGGCACACACCAGGGCACGTTATCTTTTTTCACCGCCAATCGAAGTTGGCGCAAGTTGGTGATGTGTTGTTTAAAGGCTCTATCGGACGCACCGATTTCCCCAAAGGCGATCACCCAACGCTAATTGCCTCGATTAAAAACAAGTTATGGCCATTAGGTGATGATGTGCGCTTTATTCCTGGTCACGGGCCCATGAGTACGTTTGGCGAAGAGCGTCGCAGCAACCCATACGTGCGAGACTAAACGTTAACGCTATCAGCGCTAGCTGCCAAGGCATTACAGTGGTTATACGCTGTTCACGTGGGCATTAATACCACCTTGTGATAGCCGTGCAGACATGCGATGCATCGGTTGTGCGCAATAACACGGTACGTGTTCAAGGCGACAGACCGAGGTAGCATCAGTCCCCTGAACAACACATGTTGGTAACATAACTAAATTTCGTCGGTGTCCATTTGCCCAGACATGCGCCGACGAATATGGGACCATGACATCCCCAAGGCCAATATTGCCGCCAAAATCACTAAAACGATCCAGGTGATACCGGTGGTTTCTTCCAAACTGAGTACACCCCACTCGACTAACAACCATACTAAGGCAGCAAAAAAGGCACTAGCAAGGGCTAAGCCAAGCACCCCCATTGACCGCAGGGTCGCATTCACATAGATAATCCAACCGGTGAGCAATACGACCCCCGCCAGTAACACTTGCGGTGAAAAACCCGCGCTTTGAACCCAACGAATAAAACAATACTGTGTTGGGTTGTAGGTTAACAGAACCAACAAGAGGGCAAAGATAAAGCGTATGCTGAAGCCTTGTGGTGATATTTCTTTCATAATTAGATCTCTTTTTACTAAAGCCTGTATTGTGGTTAGGTGCCGTGATTTTTCATCATGTGCAATAAGTGGTTACTATCACAGCTCTAACGCGTGATGATCTTTTTCAATAATGCTAGTGCGGCGAGTGCGAGAACTAGCTCATTGTGAAAATTACCAATCAAGGTCAACACGCCCTAGCTGTTATAAGTTTAGTTGATAATTTTTAATGCGTTAGCGCTAAGCAACCGAGCCTATTGATGCTCATTACTCGCGTTTACACTTATCCTAAGCGTGGGTAGTATGGTGTATTAAAACTTGCAATTTTCGCCCTGACGGCGTTGATCCTCGTCGCTTTTCTACCATAATCAATGATATTTAATGCGAAATAGGAACTGAAACTATGAATGTTGTTGAAGTTAATCACCCGCTCATTCGCCACAAGCTTGGCCTGATGCGACAAGCCGGTATTAGTACTCGAGATTTTCGAGAGTTGGCATCAGAAGTAGGCAGCTTACTTACCTATGAAGCGTCAAAGAACTTTGCATTAGAGAAAACCCAAATTGACAGTTGGAACGGTCCGATTGAGGTGGATCAAATTCGCGGCAAGAAGGTTACCGTCGTACCGATTTTACGCGCAGGCCTTGGCATGATGGATGGGGTATTAAAGCTTATTCCGAACGCGCGTATTTCGGTGGTTGGTATGTATCGCGACGAACAAACACTTGAGCCGGTGTTTTATTTTGAAAAGCTGGCTGGAGAAATAGAAGAGCGGGTAGCCTTAGTTATCGATCCAATGCTTGCAACGGGTGGCTCAATGGTAGCGACCATCGATTTACTCAAACAGCGCGGTTGTACCAATATTATTGCCTTAGTCTTGGTGGCGGCGCCAGAAGGCATTGATGCATTGGCAAAAGCACACCCCGACGTCACGCTATACACCGCAGCTATTGACGACTGTTTAAACGACGCAGGTTATATTTTACCTGGCTTGGGTGATGCAGGCGACAAAATTTTTGGTACTAAGTAACCAATTAAATAGCTAGGGCGTGTTGATATTTTGAGCTATAAATTTTATTCAACCTAAATGATTTCTGATCAAAATAGCTGTCATGCAGCATAGTCATCTAGGTAAATGTCAGATATTACAGAGCAGAGAGAATTTAGGCAGAACCGTACGGGCAGCGTTTGTTTGAAATTTCTACGTTGTTAACGCCTATTTGTTTAGATGACTAAACTTTATAGTCGTTGTCTTGTATAAATCCCAAACAACTCGCTACAAAAATGAACTGCAAAGTTCAATACGCCCTAATTAATCCGCTCGTTGCGATTGAAACGGTCACCGTGGCGTTGTTTGATGCTATTACTTTATAGCTCGTAAACGCAACGCCCCCCATCGGCAATAACAGCAACACTGAATATTCGCTGAAATGTTTACACTTGCGTTAGCGAGCTCATTACATGTATCAGTGCTACCTAACGCTAGTTGGTAAGTAAACCCACTATCATTGATCAAAAACTAGCAATATGAATCGGTGTTGAACTAAGTTCACTAGGCCGACGTTATTTAACCCGAGTACAACTATAGATATTAAGCCAGATCAAACAGTTACAACATGTCACCGTAGCGGGCTTATTGCCGGTCAAAGAGAAACGATATCTAAGTTGTATCAAATAGTGTACAGCTGCCGTGGTAGCAGACAGTAAATAGCGGTGAATTTGTGTGTGAAAGTTTTTATGTGTGCTTTCATTTGTGGCGCTAGCAATGCTAGAATCGCCCTCAGTGGTCAGCGCTAGAAAATGTTAACTTTTGCAGCGCTACCCGTATGAACGATTAAAGCAAAGATAATAAAGCATTACGCTGCCTTGGGGAAACAGTTATGAGTACACTGCGCATCGACATCGATTTAAACGATCACAACCGAGCTTGTTTAAACACCATGAATGACGTGATTTGTGAGCAGTTAATATTACAGAAAAGTCGATTACACGAGCGTTTGGCGCGTGTATCTAACCAATTTTGTGATAAAGCCGTGGTTAGGTTAGACAGTTTACAGCTTAGCGTGGATCAGTTAGAACAAAACTCAGGTGTTGTGCAAGCGCACTATGAATTCGACGCTTATCACGACTTCGAAGATATTGAAAAGCACAAGCAAATTACTGAATCATGGCGCTTTTTAATAACTGAGCAGCAAGCGGTCTTTGAATTGGATATGCCTCAATTGCATCACGCTCACGAGTTGTAAGGTCACTGAGTTTTCAAGTCACCTCCAAGCCTAGTGTGAAAGTGGTTTAGATTGTTTTCATTAAGGGTTACTTGGTGTGGGCTAGGGTTAGTGTCATATAAAAAAGCGCATAGGCAAATCGTGCCCGTGCGCTTTTTTGTGTGGTCTTCGAATGGCGGTAGATGTCGGCTGTATCAAGCACACGCAAATCAACTATTGTCGACTCAACCATCTAAGACACGCGCTAAGGCACGCGCGTTTTAATATGTATCACAATTGATGACTCATTTGATGACGACCGCCAACCAGTTCGCGTTTATCAATCGCTAGTCTCTGCCTCGCATGTCCTGTGATAGCTTGCCAAGGTCGTCGAGTTGCGAGGTATCAAGGGTGCTATCTTTAACCACATGGACACCGTCGGTATTACCGCCAACCACATCAATACATTGCTGTTCGTTGAGTTCAGTTATCGGTAAGGATTGTGTCTTGCAATCGGGTGTTAATAGCGTTGTTATTACTTTTGAATTAACAGTCATTGTAATCTCCATATAGTTTTGATGTTAACCGTAAAATGAGTTCAGACTGAGACAGCCACTGGCATGTCGTACAACTCGACTTGAGTTGGCACACCACGATTGGTGCTCTGTCTGGATTGACCTCACGCCCTGACAGTGGCGAGGTAATCTTTGTTAAGTTTGGTATAGTCAACTCGATTGTCAAACCACACGGCCACCAATAAAAGCGTCATAGACGCTACTCGTCTAACGCATGTACGCATAGCCAACTAGAACTCCGTTGCGCTAAGCGAGGTTAAGTGTTTGTATTATATAGTACTTGACAGTTATGGTGCTTCCTGTCATTTTAAACGAGTGTTTTAAACTGGCCTATGCGATAGGCTAGATATCGCCATTTAGGAACTGTGTGCAGCCATGGATACCAAAACAAAAATATTAAATGCCGCCGAAACCTTGTTTGCCGAAAAGGGTTTTACCACAACATCGCTTCGCGAAATTACCAGTGCGGCGGAAGTGAATCTCGCTGCCGTGAACTACCACTTTGGCTCGAAAAAAGAGCTGATTAAAGCACTGATGAAGCGCTATTTAGATCAGTTAAGTCCTCCCTTGGTTGAATCGTTAAAGGCGGTAAATGAAAAAACGACAGCGCCTACCTTACTGCAAGTGTTTGACGCATTTGTTGAACCTTTGTTATCGCTAAATGACTTTCGCGACAACGGCACCAGTATCTTTTTACAGCTGTTAGGACGCAGTTACATAGACAGCCAAGGCTTCTTGCGTTGGTTTATTACCACCAATTATCCGGGAATTTTAGATAATTTTATTGGCGCTGTAGAAAAAGCCTATCCAGACTTGACGCGCGAGGACATATTTTGGCGTTTGCACTTTACTATGGGAACGGTAGTTTTCACCATGTCGTCGTCGGCAGCACTGATTGATATTGCCGACAATGATTTTGATACCAAAGTGGATGTCGCCGGTGTTATTAAACGCATTATTCCTTATCTCGCCTCGGGTGTTGGCGCGCCCATTATAAAGTCATAAGACTAGAGAGTTTAAGCTACAACAGTAGCTGCATATTATGTTAAAACCCAGCGAGTAGTGGAATTACCATGGCCTTATTAATGATTGACGTGCAGTCAACCGAGTTAAACCGCGAAGATGAAGCGCTATTGGCGCACCCTAAAGTCGGTGGATTAATTTTATTTAGTCGCAACTACGACAATGTAGAGCAACTCACCCGATTATGCCAACAGGTCAAACAGATCAACCCTAAATGTTTAATTGCCGTCGATCAAGAGGGCGGACGTGTGCAGCGTTTTAGACACGGTTTTTCGGCGCTTCCGCCAATGGGAAAAATTTATGCTCATGCGGTAAGCACAGCTGGTAGTGAGCAAGAGGTAATGGAACGAGCTAGGCAAAACAGTCAGGCTTTTGGTTACCTCATGGCCTCAGAGGTGAGGGCGTCGGGTGTCGATATATCACTAGCACCGGTGTTGGATCTCGATGGTATTTCAGAGGTGATTGGCGATCGCGGTTTTCATCATTTACCGCAGATGGTGAGCTGTTTATCATCGGCTTTTATTAGCGGTATGCAGCAGGCAGGAATGAAAGCCACCGGCAAACACTTTCCTGGACACGGCAGCGTGCAAGAAGATTCGCACATAGCCATGCCGGTTGACTTTCGCAGTAAGCAACAAATATTCGACCATGATTTGACCGTCTTTAGCCAGTTAATTGCCAATAGGCAGCTAGATGCAATTATGCCTGCCCACGTTATTTATCCCGCTGTTGACGATAAGCCCGTTGGTTTTTCAGCGCTTTGGTTACAAACGATCTTGCGCCAACAGCTAGGGTTTGACGGAGTGATATTTAGCGACGATTTATCGATGCAAGGAGCGAGCGTGGCGGGCTCTGTCGTTGAGCGCTGTCAAGCGGCGGCGCAAGCCGGTTGTGATATGCTGTTGGTGTGTAATGACCGACAAGGCGCTGTTGAAGCCATTGACCGCGCTGACATCGATGCGCAAAACAACATCGCGCAACAGCGTATCCAAACCATGTTGGCCACTGTGCAACACCGTTGGCATGCACTTGGCGAAGATGCGCTGTATGTCGCTAGCGTTGCCCAACTAAACCGCTTTAATCAATGTTGACACAAATTTTAAATCGCGCTTAGCAGGTAAAATATCGCTATGAAATCAAGATATATGTTGTATATGGCTCCTGTTGTTGCTGCACTGAGCTACTTCGTTCTTCTTTTTGTGGGCTTAGGTCACACACCAGCGGTCACCGCGGCCATTACCGTACTAACGGTGTTATTGTGGATCAGTGAGGCGATGCCCATTCCCGCTACGTCGTTAATCCCCTTTGCCTTGTTGCCACTGTTTGGCGTACTTGATCACACGCAAGCCGCTTCCGCGCTTGGCTCGCATGTTATTTTACTGCTGATGGGGGCGTTCATGCTGTCCAAGGCCTTGGAAAAAAGCGGAGCTCACGAACGCTTGGCGGTATACATGGTTAATTTCATCGGGGTGAGCAGCGCCAAAAGGTTGGTGTTTGCCTTTATGTTAACCAGCGCCGTATTGAGTATGTGGATATCGAATACGGCGACCGTATTGATTATGCTGCCAATGGCATTGGCACTGCTGGCACACGTCGATAATGACCGGCTGAAAGTGGCTCTTATTCTCGGTGTTGCCTATGCGTCCAGTGTTGGTGGCATCGGCACATTAATCGGCACACCGCCCAATGTTATTTTTGCCGGGATTTACGAAGAATATACCGGCCAAGAGTTTGGCTTTTTACAGTGGATGAAAATCGGTATTCCGGTGGTGTTAGTGACCATTCCCGTGATGGCAATTTGGTTAACTCGAGGCTTAAAACTAACCGACGAAATTAGCATGCCAAAACTGGGCGCGTGGCGGATAGAAGAAAAGCGCACACTGTCGATTTTTGCCTTAACAGCCTTAGCTTGGGTTTTCAGGCAAGAGCCCTTTGGTGGTTGGAGTGGGTTAATTGGCGCTCACGGTGTGGGCGATAGCACCGTCGCGCTAGCTGCTGCAGCGCTAATGTTTGCCGTGGGCAACGGCAAAGGTGGGCGATTGCTCGATTGGCCAACCGCGAAAACGATTCCTTGGGACATGTTGTTGTTGTTTGCCGGTGGTATTGTTATCGCCAAGGGCTTTATGGCTTCGGGTTTATCGGATATGTTGGGTAACTGGCTCGCATCACTGGCGTATTTACCGCTGCTGGCGATGTTGCTATTACTGTGCTGGGTGGTGACGTACTTAACTGAAATCACCAGTAATACGGCGACCGCGACGCTACTGATGCCGGTTTTGGCGGTTGCCGCGTTGTCTGCCGGCCTTGATGCGCACGTGTTTATGATCCCCGCTGCGATTTGTGCCAGTTGTGCGTTTATGTTACCGGTGGCTACCGCGCCCAATGCGATAGCCTATGGAACCGGAAAAATTACCATTTCAGACATGGTGAAAGAGGGCGCAATACTCAGTTTTGTGGTGGCGATGATCGTCGCCGTGATATGTTACGCGTTGTTGTAAATTAACCCGTCAGTCACAGCGTAAGCGCTACTCGCGCAGCGCCGCGTCGAGCAGCGCTTTCATATTGGCTGCCAGTGTCGGTTGAGCTTGTTGATTGGGGTGAATGCCATCGCTTTGCATTAGTGCAGGGTCGGTGGCAACGCTTTCAATAAAAAATTCCAATAAGGTGACGTTCGTTTGTTCAGCGACATCGACAAACACTTGCTCAAACATTTGGTTGTAACGTTGTCCGTAATTGGGCGGTATTTTTATTTTTGATAACAACACGCGAATATTTTGCGCCTTGGCTTTGTCGATTATTTGTAACAAATTATGTTTAATTAACTTCGGGGGAAAGCCTCTGAGGCCATCGTTACCGCCTAATTCGATCAGTAAAATATCAAACTGTTGTGACGCCAAAATACCGTCAAAACGGGCTAAACCGCCACCTGTGGTCTCTCCGCTGATGCTGGCGTTAACGATGCGGTAGCTTGCCTGTTGTTGTTCAAGTTGCTGATTGAGCAGATGCACCCAACCTTGATTTTGTTGCATTCCATAACTTGCACTGAGACTATCTCCTAGTAGTAGAATAGTATTGTGAGCCAAAACCTTATGGCTTAACGTAAGGTTGAATATGATAACGATTAGGGACAAAAATTTTAACATGAAGCAAGATTCCGAAATTATATTACAGTGCCAAGGTGTCACTAAACAGGTAAAAACGCCAAGCAACGATGCTGATGATAACGTGCTGACCATATTGCGAACAATTGACTTACAAGTCAAGTCAGGAGAAACGCTAGCGATAATCGGTGCTTCGGGCTCGGGAAAAACGACCCTGTTGTCATTACTCGCGGGCCTCGATGTGCCAAGCAATGGCGAGATATTTTTAAAGGGCTTGCCGTTGCATCAATATGACGAAGAGCAGCGCAGTCAGGTACGCGCCAACCACGTGGGCTTTATTTTTCAATCTTTCCTCCTAATTACCAGTTTAACGGCGCTAGAAAATGTTATGTTACCAGCCGAACTCGCCGGCGATAGCGATGCCAAGCACAAAGCCGAGGCAATGTTGCAACGGGTTGGCTTGGGATCTCGTTTTGATCACTACCCAAGCCAATTATCTGGCGGTGAGCAACAACGCGTTGCTATCGCTCGGGCGTTTATCAGTCAACCGGACATTTTATTTGCCGATGAACCAACCGGTAACTTAGACGCCACTACCGGCGAAACCATCAATCAGCTTCTGTTTGAGTTAAACGAGCAGCAGGGTACGACGTTAGTGTTGGTAACCCATGACAATGAACTGGCGCAACGCTGTCAACGACAATTGACGATGCACGCGGGGGAATTTGTCCAGCAAGAAGCAACGATGGCAGAGGTGGGTTAATGACGATGCCGATTTGGATGCGCCATTCACTGCGATTGTTTCAACACGAGCTAAAGCGCGGTGATCTAACCATTATTTGTGCGGCTATCATTTTAGCCGTGGCCACCGTGTTCTCTCTCTCGGGCTTTAGCGATCAAATTCGCTCGGCACTGATCAGTAAAAGCAACAGTTTCATCGCCGCCGATCGGGTTTTGCAGTCCAGTAGAGAAGTCGATGCCAAACTGTTGCAAGAGGCCACACAACGGGGGCTTAATCAAGCGCAAATACTGTTGTTTTCGTCGATGATTTTCGCCGAAGACGAGATGTTATTGGCCTCGGTTAAGGCGGTTAGCGAGGGTTACCCGCTGCGCGGCGAACTGCTCATTGACCAAGAAAATGGACGTCAGCAGCAAAGCCAACCGCCACAGGGTAGTGTTTGGGTGGCACCGAGCTTATTGGAGAAAATGTCGCTTAGCGTTGGCGACGAGATTGAAATAGGGGTAGCCAAGTTTGTGATAACTGGAACGGTGTTTCAAGAGCCTGACACGTCATTTTCGGTGTTTACCCAAGGCCCTCGAGTTTTGATGAATTATCAAGACGTTGCGAAAACACAGGTTATTCAACCGGGTTCACGCCTCACTTATCGTTACTTATTTGCCGGTGATAACGACGATGTAAAAGCGTTTGAAAGCTGGATCAAGCCACAGGTACTTGAAACGCAACGCTGGTACGATATTAAGTCTCAGCAATCGCCTTTGGCACGAGCTCTCAATCGCGCAGAGAAGTACTTGGCGTTGGGTAGCATGCTCGGCATTATTCTGGCCAGTGTCGCCGTCAGTGTTGCTGCTCGCCGTTATGGCCAACGCCATCAACCAATGGTGGCAGTGTTCAAAGCGATGGGCGCATCGATGACCCATATTCGCAAATTGTACTTGTTGCACTGGACAACACTGGCCTTGTTTTCTATTGCTGTTGGCTTGTTACTCGGTGCGTTGATCTTAGCCTTGGGCTTGTACTTTATTAGTGACCATTTACCGTACGGCTTGGGGGACATGACCAGCTACCCCTTCGTGGTGGCCATTTTTACCGGCCTGCTTTGTGCTTTTGCCTTTGCCATTACTCCGATGCAACAGCTTATTGCTACACCGGTGCTGTCGGTGATTCGCGGCTTCACCAGTTTTGACAAACGTCGCTCGCTGATTGGCAATTTACCGCCGCTGTTGGCCGTATTTATTTTATTGTGGTTGTTTAGTCGCGATGTCATTCTTACATTAGCGTTAATGATAGGTGGTGTTATTGCGACCGGTATTGTGGTCTTACTCGGGCGCTTACTGGTTTCGGCAGGTCGCAAAATAGGCTCTCAAGCTGGGCAGAGTATTCATTTGGCAATGGCTAACTTGAAGCGTCGTGGTAAACAAAACAACGTGCAGTTGATCAGCTTCACCGTTGCGATAAAACTGTTATTATTGATGTTGGTCGTGCGCAACGATTTGCTAGACGAATGGCAGGGGCAGTTACCGGCAGATACCCCAAATCAGTTTTTAGTCAACGTTAGTCAACAGCAGGTTACTGCGGTGGAAAGCTTTTTACGCCAAAACAATATGTCGGCCAGTGCGCTGTATCCCATTGTTAGAGGCCGCTTGAAAGCGATTAACGATGAAACCGTGCAACGAGCATCGTCAAAAGAAACCCAAGATGGCTCGGATCAAGGACGTCAAGGTATTGGTCGAGAGCTGAGTTTGACCTGGCACAACCAGCTGCCGGATGAAAATGTTATCGTGCAAGGGGCGTGGTTTAAACCGGGTGACAACCGTCCTCAAGTTTCTGTTGAGTCGCGGGTGGCTGAGCGTTTAGAGCTCAAGCTGGGAGACAGTATTCGCTTTCAAATCGGTGCACAAGAGGTGGACGTCACCGTCACCAGCATTCGCGACGTCAACTGGCAGAGCATGCAACCCAATTTTTACATGATTTTCTCCGATTCGGTACTGACTCAGTTTCCGGCAACTTACATTGCGTCAATTCACGTTCCGGACGATAAAAAGCGTGATATGCAAACGTTTTTAAGCCAATATCCAACCATCAGTGTGATTGATGTCGAAGCGATTTTATTACAGCTTAGAGATGTTATAAGCCAAGTTTCTTTAGCGGTTGAGTTTATCTTGATCTTGGTGTTAATTGCCGGCGCTTTGGTACTTATTGCCCAAGTACAGGCCAGCATGGAAGAGCGGGAGCGCGAGCTTGCTATCTTGCGTACATTAGGGGCACGTGGTGCGCTATTAAAAGCCGCGACCTTACTCGAATTTGTTATTTTGGGAGCGATAGCGGGATTACTGGCCAGTATAGGCATGGAAATCGCGGTTTACGTGGTGCAGCAACGGGTATTTGATATGCAACCTAATTGGCACATTGAATACTGGGCTTTGGGGATTGTGACCGGTGCGACTTTTGTCGGTCTCATGGGACTGATAAGTTGTTATCGGTTAATGAATTTATCAAGCGTTACCTTGATAAGACGGACGCTGTGATACCAACCTAGACATCGACGGTATAGCCACGCCAATCTCGTTCGGCGTGGCTTATCATGTTGCTGATAACGATTATCGGCTGTTGATCTTTGTGCTATACCTTTGAGACCAATCTCATACTTTAAATTGCTCGAAAAACAGACAGCAAAGGTCATCGACCCTAGCTTTACACAAACCTCTAGATAACCCGAATAGATGTGAATATGGATAATCAAGTTAACATTAATTACGTTGAATTTAGCGTCACAGATATCGAAGCGACTAAATCGTTTTTTAGCGAGGCGTTTGGTTGGACTTTTATAGACTACGGCCCTGATTACGCCTCTTTTTCAAATCGAGGATTAGACGGCGGTTTTAGTCAGTCAACAGGGCTGCCCGCGTCGGATGGAGGTGCGCTGATTGTACTGTACAGCGCCGACCTTAAAGCGACACTCAAACGCGTAGAACAAGCTGGCGGAATTATTTGCAAACCAATCTTTGCCTTTCCTGGAGGGCGTCGTTTTCATTTTGTTGAACCCGGCGGTAATCAACTAGCGGTGTGGTCAGACAAAGTTGAAGACTGACAAGATTTAACACGCTGTCGGCATCTTGTGTTTAACCGTGATTATTGGTCGATGAACTCACGCTATTTATCTCAGTATGTATAGTAGCCGCCGTGCTAAGGCTAAAACAGAATTCATGTTGTGCATTGGTTATTGTAACAGGCTCATCAACGCCGGTTTTAGTGTTGGGTACCTAAAGTCAAAGCCCACCTGTTCAAGCTTCTTGGGAATGACGTTTTGACCAAATAAAAACAAGTCTGCCATCTCGCCAAACATGGTTCGCAAAGCGAAGCCTGGCATAACCGCGATGTTTGGGCGCTTGAGCGTCTGGGCAAGGGTAGCGCTAAATTCGGCGTTATTTACTGGGGTTGGCGCTGTCAAGTTAAACGCGCCTTGGCATTGTTGATGAGTCAATAAAAAGTCGATAGCGCGTACCATATCGTCAATATGAATCCACGACATGTATTGTTTGCCGGTTGAAAAACGTCCGCCTAAGCCGAGTTTGTAGGGCAATAGCATTTTTTTCAGCGCCCCGTCGTTTGTCGCCAGTACAATGCCCGTTCTGAGTATACAGACCCGCGTTTGTTCGGCGCTGAGCAGCGCTTTTTGCTCCCAGGTGTTACATACTTTA
The DNA here is from genome assembly GCF_041379045.1 of Thalassotalea ponticola. NCBI lineage: Bacteria > Pseudomonadati > Pseudomonadota > Gammaproteobacteria > Alteromonadales > Colwelliaceae > Thalassotalea > Thalassotalea ponticola. The sequence goes on along the minus strand of NZ_CP166871.1, from coordinate 1,926,116 downwards.
TGGGTAAATTCGTTGTAACAATCTTCAAAGCTTTCATCAATCGGGGAAGTGCCTTGTCTTCCGTAATAACCAATGGCAGAGCCTGAGATAAATACCGAAGGTGGCGCTTGACAGTCATTGATGCGCTGAGAGAGTTGATGAGTTAAATCCCAACGGCTTTGGCAAATTAGGCACTTTTGTTTATCGCTCCAGCGCTTATTGGCAATGGGCTCTCCGGCAAGGTTAATTACGGCATCAAACACACTCAAGTCGTCGATATCGTCAAGTTGGTGGACGAGGGAGATATTGTTGGTATTAGCAAATAACCTATCGCTTGGCAGACGCTGACGCGTTAATACATCAAAACAGTACTTATCTTGGTATGTATTGATAAACCGAGAGCCGATAAGACCGGTACCACCGGTGATAAGAATGCGTTTTATGGGCTTAGTAGCAGTGTTCAAGCGAGTACCTCCTTGCATATAAGTGTAGCTAATAAGACAATTTTTATACTACTACGTGTACCTTTTAAATTGAGTTTGATAAGCTAACAATATGATAAAAATAATGATTTAATTTTCCTATGTCGACCTCTAATTACACCGGTTCAGCACGCCTGTTGGTTATTTTAGCCAGCTTGGTGGTCATTATGGCGGGCATAAAAGCCGCAAGTAATATTTTGATCCCGTTTTTGTTATCTGTGTTTATTGCCATTATGTGTAACCCCTTGGTTGAACGGGCCGCACAGTATCGAATTCCGAAAGTAGTGGCGATAGTATTGATTATCGGTCTATTTGTCGGCTCGGGTATGACGTTAGCTGGATTAATCGGTAATTCCCTCAATGAATTGTCGGCGTTAATGCCGGTATACAAAGCACAATTAACCACCAAGTTCTCAGGGCTGATCGATAAACTCGCCGATTATAATATCAATATTTCCTCGAGTATTTTGATGGAGTATTTAAATCCAAGCGCAGCCATGGGCTTTGCCGCCAATATGCTGTCGAGTTTTGGCGGGATCATGGCGAATATGTTTTTGATCATCATAACCGTTGTCTTTATGCTTTTTGAGGCACCGAGTATTCCCCGTAAATTGCACCTTGCATTAAAAGATCCGGAGATGAAGATTGAGCGCATTGACCGCTTTTTGTTATCGGTTAATCGTTATATCGCGATTAAAACATGGGTTAGTTTATTAACTGGTTGCCTAGTGTCACTGATGTTGTGGATAGCGGGTTTAGATTTTTTCATTTTGTGGGGCGTATTGGCATTTTTATTTAACTACATTCCAAATATTGGTTCGATTATCGCGGCAGTACCTGCAGTACTACTTGCATTCGTACAATTTGATCCGACCATGGCGTTATTCATTGGCGCGGGTTACATGGCAATCAATACCGTTATTGGCAATATGGTTGAGCCGCGTTTTTTAGGCAAAGGTTTGGGTTTATCAACTTTAGTGGTGTTTTTATCACTAATTTTTTGGGGCTGGTTACTTGGCACGGTCGGTATGCTGTTATCGGTACCGCTCACCATGATCATTAAAATTGCTCTGGAAACGTCCGAAGGCGGTAAGTGGTTATCGGTGATGTTGGGTGATGCAGAAGAAGCCGCACAAAGGGTTCCCGTATCACCGGCGATGGAATCGATAGATACTAAAGAGTAATAGACAAGTCGGACGTTGACTGTGTGCTATGCGATGGCTAAGAGCGACGCCGTGTGTTTTTCGGCATTGGTCATAAACACCTCTCTACTATCAATTGTAGTGTGTCCATGAAAATGGGGGTAAGACGACATTTGCGCCTGTCGGTTAAATAGCGTAAGTTATTGATTAATGGTCAGTAGCTAACGGCTGCTGTGAGCGAACAGCGGTCACTCAGATGAGTCCAAAGAATAGATTGTTAGGGGTACAAAATTGTATCTGAGCATTATAGCAACATCACTGCTTCCACTTTTGGGATTGTTCCTCTATTTCAAGGTGGAGAACGCTAAAAAGTCTAAGCACGGTATAAATTTAAAAAACAGAGTAAATTGCCCTACTTGTAATCAACAGATGCCAATCATTAGGCTTCCTAAAAATGATTATCAAAAAACATATGGTGGCTGGACTTGCAAAAAGTGCGGCACAATGATGGATAAGTGGGGCAAGAAAGTTGATGAATTTGGCGAGCCATTGCCGTAACCGCAACAAACGTATATTGCCAATGGGAAGTTAATGGTACTAAATTGACGTTATCTTATTGAAAAGGTTAATGTCTTCTTAGAGCGAAGAGTAGACATAGTATTTGTAAGAAAAAATGATGAAAGTAGTAGAATCTTTACCTGAAGATATCATTCAGCAAGCAAATGCTTATATGGCATTCCATCCAAGGGCGATATTTCTCTATTTAGCCCCAATATTTATGTTTTATTTGGGAACAGATGTTTCTGATATCACGAATAATAACCTAATCGCAATATTACGAAGTGCAATCCTAGAGATGGAAGCTCCGATATTAGGAGTCTTAGCAATATATTTATTTATAATTTTGTTTTCAAAACTATCTAGGATTTTATGGAAATTCAATAAACCACAATGGTTTAAGTATTACTTGTCACTGACTTTTGCGATTGGAGTTGCTATTTTTTCTAAGCACTTTAATTTTAACCATTGGTTACTTCATGACTATGGTTATTTAACTGATGCCAATATAGGCCCTTTTGTCGCTTTAAGTGGGTTTATTCCTATGATTGCTGCTCATTTAGATTCATTTAAAGCTGTCGAATTAGCCTTTTATAAGTCTAAAGGTTACGATTATCGCGGTCGTTTAATCCACAGTTTAAATATTGATTAAGACTCGCCTAATGGCGCATTTGCGCCTGTTGGTTAAATAGCGTAAGTTATTGATTAATGGTCAGTAGAGAACGGCGGCTTTGAGCGAGCTGCAGTCATTCAGCAAGTGTCAAAAGAATAAACTGCTATAAGCACCCGAACTATGTTGCTCATCATCAATAAGTTAACATTAATTGTATGGCTTATTGTTTACAATAACCCACCGCAAAGGTAGACAAGGATATGTTGCCAGATTTCCCATTCAGAGCATGGTATACAAAAGAGCTATCAACGATTGAGCAAGTCGTTGAAAAACTAATGCCAGATAAACCATCAGGCTATTATTATCGTGGTATGTCTGATAGTGGTTTTATCTGTATTTCTAGTTACTATCGCCATTATGTATGGAATAAAAAAGGTCTAGAATGGCATGATGTGGTAATTGATGCAGCAAGAAAACAATCCTTTCCAAATATTGATGAAGTCGACTATGTCGAAAAATCTTTCTTAATCATCAATCGTTTTAAAGAAGAACTAAAAAAACTAGGATCTATCAGTCTACCAACTAATACCTTGATCTATTTGGCTCAACATTATGGCTTACCGACAAATGTTATAGATTTCACATTAAATGCAAAAATTGCTTTATATTTTGCGTGTGAAGAGAATCTCGACAAAGATTGTGTAGTATATGAATCAAATATCCATGAACATATTCAACGCTTACTTGATATTTACCTTTCAGGTGGAGCTGGTTATACACGAATGACCAATGAAGAATTGGCACAGTCTATTGTTGACATGAAAACGACGATATCACCTACGGGTCTAAATTTGGTTACGCCAATAATCGAAGTTGATAACGTAAAATATAATCGACGAATCCAACATCAAGAGGGTGTATTTGTATACAACGCTGACATACTCCCTTATGACTTATCTATGTTTAACATTTCCGAGATGACTTACCATCCAGGAAGAAATGTTTACAAAATACCAGCTTCTCTAAAAACGCAAATATTGGATCTATTAGATTCAAGATATGGAATTAACGAAGGCTTTATCTACCCTGATAACTCCATTGATATCAACTTAGATGCCATAAATGAAGCAGTGGAAAACACCAAAGACTATATTCACGAAATCTTTGAGTAGTGTTTATAACAAACCGTTTAAGCAGGATTGCCAACGCACGGCAATCATAATAGCATCACTGTTTACGGTGGCTTGATTAGGATAGGTGGTTGTAAGTTGGCGACCTTTTAACGAGGCGTTAACACTTCGAAACCAGCGTATATTAGCAATTGCTAACAGGCAGCTATTGGCACAAAGCGGTCGCATACCTCTACAAGTCAACCAATAAAAATACTCAGACAAATATACGTCTGAGTATTAATCTCTGCACCCTAAGCTTTTCCTGCCTTGGACGGAATTCTGGGTCCACAAAAGGTAAATAGCTTGCTTTCTTGGCATATGTTTTTGTGCTTTCGGAGTTCAGTTCCGTCTAATACCATAAATTGACTTCATCAAATGTAAATTGTACAGCGCTGTAGATCTCAACTAGATCGCTTCCAACGATCACATCGCATTGAATAAATGCATTGTGGTTCAATACTGAAACCCTTCCCTTTTTATTATTGATGGTTATTTCGAGCTTTCCGTTTTGAAGTCTTTTGACTATTTCAGTTTTCGTGAGTAGATACCGGTCTCGATACCTTGGTGTTATGTATGACCTTTTGCTCCCTGTATCAAAGCATAGGTTAAGTCTGACTCCATTTTGGTGTTGTTGGATTATTGGCATGCCCTGGTAATAAATGTAAGGGATCTTTTCTGTCGGTTCATATGGGTTTATCGCTGATTTAGACATGATGGCGTTAGTGTGTGCCAAGTAAGGGAACCCTATAACGTTCTCTCTTTGTTTTTCATTTTTCCAAATTACACCTAACTGTTCATGGGTATTGCACCGTTTTAATGAGACCGTTTGCATAAACAAGCCTTTAGCTGCCATCTCTCCGTCCAAAGAGCATTCATTTTCTCCGGAGGTGAATACATTTAGGGGTGCACCAGTGTCCGCCACCCAATTATAGGAGTTCGTAAAACGGCCTTCGGGGTTTAATTCGTACAGGTTCCCATTTGAATTTAGTTTTGCTTTGTGCGGATTTAATTGAAGCCAATCTTGTTTTAAGTGTTCCAGCCGTTCTGACAGAATGTTTGGTAGGTGATAATTGTTACTGTCAAAATCATTTAGTCGATAGAGTTGTAGAGCGACTTGGTCGATGGCGTGGGTTTGGCAAAGTTGCTCGGTTAACGGTAGGTAACTAAGCTTATTGCAGTATGCTAAATTTTCGAAGGGGCTTTGCTTTCTGCTGGTCAACTCCGATAGATGATGGTTAAAAGCATTCAATTTAACATTGTCACCCGGATGCAACGCTTCGGAGAAATCAAAATCAAGCAATTGGAGTTTTAGGGCGTAATTAGATGTCAGTCTCGAAGGGTTGCATGATTGCAAAATATCTCTTAATTGCTCAGTAGTAGAAAGCTCCTGTTGAAATTGCCACAAGTAATAATAATTCAAAAGCCCGGTTGAGGGGGCTATTAGTTTTGTTTCAGTCTCATGAAGCGAAAGACCAAACACTGAAAGCATTTCGTATGAATGGAACTCAGATAAGAAATCGTCCAGTTTTTCTGGTTGTTTGCATAGAGCTAGATAGCTTTCGATTGTTTTTTGTGAGTTTTCATCATAGTTAATGCTAATTGCGAATGGCTTTTTGGTGACCAACTGGCTTATCAAATTACTTACGAAGTTGTCTAATATATACGCGTGGTATTCTTCGGAAATTATTGCAGAGTTTCTGTTTAGGTATTGAATTTCAGTGCCTGTATGATATAGCTCGTGAAATATGAAAGGGTAGTAGCTTCTCAGGATGCTTATGTGGAAAAATGCGCTCTCATCAAATTCACTGTTCGATTTCTCTTTAGTGTCCTGCTCTAAGTGAGGAATAACTATATGTGCGCATGGTGATAGGGGTTTGTTGCGTAAAAACTGTGTGGAGTTTTCAACGATAGACACGCACAAATCAGTGGTTGTGTTTAAATACTTAGATAGTGAGCTTTGGTTGGTCGCCTCTATTAGTTGATGGTGGTACTTTTCAAACACTTGGGTATAAGTGTTAACGGTTTTATCTCCTAAGTCGCAATCGAACCTCATGGTTAGGCTGACTCGGGCGGGGATTTCTATTTCCTTGCAGAATTTTATATCTTTCTTGACCCCGTTTTTCTCACTCTTAAGCAAGATGGGTAGTAATGGTAGTTTTATTACGGCGTGTTGGCTAGTATTACTGGTTGCTAATTCGTCGTACTCACCTTCTAGGAGTTGGCTTTTCAAGGAAGAGCAACCGGAGGTAAGTGCCAGCAATGTGATTATTAGATGAATACGATACCGCATAATTCGTGCCTGATATTGGGTGATTAGTAATAGCCCCTGTTTCGGGGCTATAGCCTAAGAGGCGAACTACTTTTCAATACAAAAGCGGAAGCAGCCATCATTTGGGCCGGCTACGTATGCTGATTGTGAGGCGTATACTTCAGTACCATAGCGATCTGTCTTAACAATGGTTATGCCGCCGCCGCCGGATTGAATGCCAATATCAGAAATTTCATATGTAAAGCCAGTCATAATGCCGTCGTAACTGGATGCCCAAAGTTTTACTGCTTGAGGGTTAGAAAGTGTAGCAATGCCATTGCTGATGCTGATCGGAAAGCTGTCGGTGACTAGTGTGGTCCCATCTTCAGTCAGGTTAATTTCTATCGTGCCTGTCTGGCCTGGAACATATCCGTTAGTTATATCAAGTTTAACATTGAACTCTTCAAAATCGAAATCTTCGAAAGTTTGTTCAGTGAATGCATATACTAGGTTTTGTAACGGACTAAATAAGTCGTTTCTCGCTTCATGTGGTGTCCCTGGGCAAGTTATTCTTCCTTCTACTCTTCCAGAAACCTCGCCTCCTTCAATTTTCCCTTCGGCCGCGCCAGTCCTTGTGCAATTTGACAGTTGGCAGCCACTTAAGCTGGCAAGCGTCAATAGTGAGATTACTAATACTAACGTTCTAGACAGTTTATCCTTAATATTTTTCATTGCTATTAATTCCTTTTTACAGTTAATTTAGTATGTGGTACAACTCCCTTCACAAATTATAAGTTATTGTTTTATAAGAAAAAGTCAAGGAGGGTGTCTTAACCGACTTTCCTTGATGTTGGGCGGGCCTTAGCGCCTCGACAATTAGAAAGAGGTTTATGGTTATTTTTGGTTGCGTAATTGAATACTGATATATTTTATCGCTTCCTGTTGTTGCTTAAAGCATTATTCGACTCCTTTATGTAGGCTAAGTTAACTCAACCAAGCATCAAGTCAAAAATTCACCTTTATAAATAAAAATCCGAGGACTGTGCCTCGAATGTATTAAGTGTTCACTATTATGTCTGACCTGATTAGACGCCAGGTTTTTCATCTCTAACCGCCGACCTTGATAAGTTGATCCCATTTCTGTTCTGAATAGTTCATGTCAAGGCTCTTTATGGTTGTTAATTGGTTTGTCCCAAATGCCTACTTTCATATTGATTAAGCTCCAATGTCAACGTTGATGTTGCCTGAATTAGTCAGCCTAGTGGAAGCATTCATTAGACGGACTCGGTTGAGCCTTCATTGGCGTGTCTTTTAAATAAAGTCTTCATCACTAAAAGCTCCTGTATGTCGATTATCTTGTTGGTATAAGAATAAATCGTCAAAGTTAAGGCTCATAATCAGTGCCTTAGTGGGTAGGGCGCACAATATCGCGTGAATTAAGTGCCAGTTGTACTCGCCCGTAAACTTTTGTCTCTTCGGCGAACCTTTCTGTGTGTTTTAATCTCATATTTTGCCTCGGTTAGTAAACTCTGATGTCTTGCATAGTTTCCTCCATGCGTTTGTGATTAACTCTTTACGAAAATCGGTGGCTTCGCGTCACGGGTGCCGATATCGATGCTTGGTGGTTTCAAGTCACTTAATTCTTTTGTCATAGCGAATCTCCAAACTGTTGATACGTAAAATAGTATCGTATGTTGTTGATATACCTAAAGAAAAGGCACTTATATTTGCGTCGATTATTGGGATAGGTAGGGTTTGGAATTGGTGAGGGAGGCGCCATAATAGCGCCTGGTGTTCCTTTATGCGGGGATGTTTAGGGCTGAATGCCATGGGCTGACCGTTCTGTAGGCTTTTGACATGTCGCCTTCTTCTTTGCGCATTAAGAACATGCCTTTATCGATACCTTCGAATGTCGTTAGTTCTCTGCCGTTGTAGAGGTCTTTCAGGAAATGGATGCATCGAAGTTTGGGTGTTTCTTGTTGGTATTTTGGATTTTTCCCGTCATTGATCGGGTAGACATAATGAGTGGTCGAAACTGCTGACTCGAACCAATCCCAAAGCCTATTTCCAGCTTCTTCGTTGTCGTTTCCGCCGGCAAAATCCCATAAGTGGCCAAACAGACAGTTTTTTGTTCCAGCTTTATTTTTGACGACATCAATCGTCCAATCGTCATCGTGTGTACTTTCAAGGTAGTTAATGAAGTTTCTTAACGTGTAGTGAAACTTTTCGTCTCTTGCGTCGGTGTCTAACTCTTCGTAGCAGTCCATGGTTGATTCTCTTGGTTATTTGGGTTGGTTATATTATCGACCAAAGAGGAGTTGTAAAAAATTATAGCCCCCCTTTAATTGGTTTAGGGTTTTATTCGCGTTGATGGACCATTGAAGCTTTGAGGAAAAAGAAAAGTATCGAAGATCAAGCTATTTACCTTTTGTGGACCTGAGCAAAAGCGTCAAATCTTTTTAGATTTGACGCTTTTTTATTAATAACTCTTTACAAGGTGCTTTCAATCATTAGGATGAATACAGGTGAGCGGAAAACTTCCGCTTTGAGCGAATAAGAGACATCTAAGATTTATCAATTTACACAGGGAATGAAATGAAAAAAGTAGTTGTCATAACTGGAGGCAGTCGAGGAATTGGGGCTGCTACTTCTAAATTACTTGCCGCTAAGGGCTTTGCAGTTTGCGTTAACTATAAATCGAATAAAGCACAAGCAGAATCCGTTGTTAACGATATTTGCGATCGTGGCGGTAAAGCATTTCCATTCCAAGCTGACGTGTCCATCGAAAGTGATGTTATAGCTTTGTTTGAAGCTGTGAAAAATACTTATGGTTCAGTTACTCACCTAGTAAATAATGCTGGAATCCTTTTTCAGCAAGCGTCAATATCAAAAATTAGTGTTGAAAGATTCAATAAAATATTAACTACTAATATCACTAGCTGCTTTTTATGTTGTCGTGAAGCATTAAAGTATATGAACGAAGGTGCGGCTATTGTAAATGTGTCATCAGCAGCATCACGATCTGGAAGCCCCTTTGAGTATATTGACTATGCAGCATCAAAAGGAGCTATAGATACTTTAACTAAAGGCTTATCAATTGAGGTTGCATCAATGGGTATTAGGGTTAACGGAGTTAGACCAGGTTTTATTTATACCGATATGCACGCGGATGGTGGAGAAGCTAATAGAGTTGACCGCCTTTCACCACAAATCCCTCTTCAACGAGGAGGGACTCCTGATGAAGTTGCAAATGCGATCTTATGGTTGCTTTCTGATGAAGCCTCATATGTTACGGGTTCATTTATAGATTTAGCTGGTGGTAAGTAACTCACTCACTGTTAATCGTCTCTTACTGGCACTTTTCGGCCGGTCAAGCTACATCGAAACTGAAGGAGATCCCATCCAAAAGCATGATGGGATGACGGCCTTATTATTCTGATTTTGTTGATGTCTCTGTGTGGCACAAAACAGCCGGTCAAACCACATAGAAACTGGAGAATATTCCATCTAAAAACATGATGGAATGACGATGTTCTTTTTCTGACATTGTGGCTAACTCTGGTTGGCATAACTCGGGTGTACAGGTCACCTCGAAACTAGAATAGATTCTATCTAAAAGCATGATGGCATGATGGGATGATGGAGCTATTTTTCAAATTTGGCTAAGGGCCTGAATGACACATCGCCGACATTCGAACCACTATAAAACAATTATTTTGCATAGTTCAGAAAATAGGCGCTTTACCTACGATTTTTTCAATGTTCCAACAAGTTAATGTATTTTATAAACAAATAAAAAAGGATCTAGTGTCCTAGATCCTTAATTTGATATCAGCCCAAGCTAGGGCTTGCTCTGTTTTATTGCGTTACCGACCAAAGCTATTAGTTTAGATACCAAGCACTTTCTTAAATGGTTTAACCGTAACCTTTTTATAAACACCTGCGTCGACGTACGGGTCTTGCTCAGCCCACTGTTGTGCCTGATCAAGCGAGTCAAACTCAACAATCAGCAACGAGCCCGTGAAGCCTGAAGTGCCTGGGTCGTCGCAATCAATCGCTGGTAGGGGACCTGCTACTAGCAACCGGCCTTGAGCTTGCAATGTTTGCAAGCGCTCAAGGTGCTTATCGCGCACCGCCAAACGATTGTCGAGCGAGTTGTCTACGTCTTCGCCGTATATCATGTACCACATTATTTTTCGTCCTTATTCACGCTTGTCACTGTATCGTCTTCCTTCGGTAAATACTTAAATACAGACATGACTGAGGCAATGGCGAACACAAAGGTCATAGCGGTTAAGCCAAATACCTTAAAGTTAACCCAAGTCTCTTGATCAAAGTTAAATGCCACGTACCAGTTGGCGACGGCACAGAGGATGAAAAAGCACACCCAAGCCAAGTTGAATTTAGTCCACACACGCTCAGGCAATTGGAATTGTTCGCCTAAGAAGCTTTGCAATAGATTTTTATTAAACACGTACTTACCAATAAGTAACGTCGCTGCGAATAAGCCATTGATAATGGTTACTTTCCACTTCAAAAATGCATCATCATTAAAGGCTATAGTCAACCCGCCAAAGCCAACTACTAAGCCAAAAACAACCCATTGGCGTGTTGGAATAGGGTGCTTTTTCAGCTTTAACACTATCATTTGAATAACCGTGGCGACAATCAACGCACCGGTGGCGACGAAGATGTCATGGGTTTTATAAAAAATAAAAAAGATGATCAACGGAATGTATTCTAATAAGGCCATAATCGTATCAATGAATTATCTAAAAAAATTAATGGGGGTTGAGTATATCAGTTTGCGTCAGCCAAACTAGTCAGATACGCAAATAAATCGCTATCAACGCGACCGTTGTCTGTTGCCGGTATTTTGTTTGGATGGCGAACTTTGTTCCACGCAATAACTTTACCGCCGACATTGATCGGTTTAAAACCTTGAACCGTCGATGACGGCGTTGCGTTGACGAATTGGCATAATTGCTCAAAGGCGTTATCGTCGCTTACATTAATACTCAGCAATTCACGCTTGTGTCGTTGACAATAATCGACGACTTGCTGTTGATGTCGATAATAACACGCGCGCAAAAATTGATCACTGGCTAGGTTTTCTCGGGTTAACGGAGCAAATACGGTCAAGAAGCTCTGCTTTATGTACGGATTAAAGCCACCATCACTGCGCATTAGATTGTCGAACATGCGCTCAAGCAAACGACGAATAGACAACACCCAAGCGTCAATATCTCGTTGTAGATAGATAAAACGGCTGTTGGGGTAGGCGTCATTCAGTAATGGATAGTGACTAAACACCGGTGTGTCGGCAATGACCTCGGCGCGTTGTATTGCTCGTTTGGTATATGCGGTATGGGCTACATTAAAACCCAATTCAAGCAGAGCCACGCACACACTGGTTGTTGCGGTGCGCGGCAGACCGACAATAAGCAGTTTATCGGCTGTCGACGCCGAGTTGCCACTGTTCGGGGGGCGGATATTACTCATTGAGTGCGTGCGTTGGTTATTGGGTCATATAAGCGAACGGGTCGTCAACACTATGAGCAGGCTCGGTAAACCACTTAGGACCGTCGTCGGTCATGTAAAAATGATCTTCTAAACGAACGCCAAATTCACCCGGAATACACAACATTGGCTCGTTTGAAAAGCACATGCCATTTGCCAAAGCTGTTTGCTCACTGGCTACTAAGTATGGCCATTCGTGAATATCTAGGCCGATACCATGTCCAGTGCGGTGTGGCAGTCCTGGTAAGTTGTATTCTGGGCCATAGCCTTGTGCCACGAGATAATCCCTAGCGGCGCGATCGACCTGTGCACAAGGCGCATTTATTTGTGCCGCGGCAAACGCTTCGAGTTGCGCTTGTTTTTCGTGTTGCCACACTTGACGTTGTTTGGGGGTTGCTTGACCAAACACATAACTTCGAGTGATGTCTGAATTGTAGCCGTGCAGTTGACAGCCAGTATCGATTAACACCATGTCGTTTTTGTCTAGCGTTTTAGGATTGGATACTCCGTGTGGAAAAGCTGTATCTTGGCCAAACAGAACGATACAAAAATACGATCCACTGCTGGCACCTACGCGCTTGTGGGCCTCGTTGATAAACGCTTCAACTTCTTGGCTACTGATCCCTTCGCGCAAAATGCGAGCAGCGGCTTTGTGTACGGCTAGGGTCATGTCTTTAGCACGCTGTAGTAACGCCAGTTCAGCGCTTGATTTTTGCATTCGACAACCCGCGGTTATTGGTTTGGCGTCAATCAGTTGTAACTCGGGGCAGGCCAGTTGAATGCCATTGCTAATAAAAAATTGGCTCGACTCATCAATGGCCAGTTTACCTTGGTGAATGCCCATTTCTGACAGCGCGCGATTAACCGTTTGGTATGGGCTTTGATGCTCATGCCAAGGGTGTATTTTTCCCTTTAACACCATAAATTGTTCAAGGGTATCAATTTCAAAATGCGGTGCTATGTATTCTATATCGCCGTTTGCCGGCAAAATGGCTCCAACCATCCTTTCAGACGCATACCAACGAGTGCCAGTAAAGTAATACAGATTGGTACCCGCATTTAGATAACAGGCGTCAATGCCGCGCTCGCGCATAATCAGTTGCGCCTTTTCGACCCGTTGCGCAAATTCTCGTTTGCTGATCGGTTGGATATCGTTGCTCATATCGCTGAGCTTAGCTAATTCAATGGCAGCATTTGAGCCGCCGATACCATTTGCATTCATAGATAAATAACTTTTGCTCGTTGGTGTAAGCAGACGACTTTACTAGATTTTAGGTAAAGATCAACAGCAACAGCGCGTTCGCTCACTATTTTGCCATTAAAGGCAGTAAAACCATCAGTCTGTGCTACTGGAGATAAAAAACGTTAACACCAGATAGGGAATTGTGACAACTTGCTCTGGTTTTAATAATATTATCTGTTGCTAATGTATTGAGCTTTTATATAATAAGCCGAAATAGAATAAAGAGGTGTATTTATGTTGAAGACCATGCCAGAGCTGATGGCTGAGATTGTTGGGAATGTACGTCGAATCGATGCGGCGCAAGCAAAACAAGAGTTAACGCAAAACTCGGGTTTACTCATTGATGTTCGCGAGCCGGCAGAATGCGCCAATGGCAAAGTTGCTGATGCGGTTAACATTCCACGGGGCATTTTAGAAGGTAAGTTATTAGAAATGTGTAAACAGGCCGATATGCCAATTTACTTGCACTGTGCAGCAGGCACACGTGCAACGCTGGCGGCTGAATCAATTATGCGTTTGGGTTACTCTAATGTCTCGGTGATAAGCTGTAAAAGTGATGTGGTAATTAATACCCTTGGCTAAGCCATGTGTGTTACAAAGCTGACAAATACAGCGGTACTTTGCGTGACTTAGTGCGAGACATCGTTTTTCAAGTTAGCGTTTAACATTGGCTGCAAGTCATACCGAGACGAATGTGTATTGACGATTTTGCCTATGACAAGGGCTTGTTTAGCAATCTAAGCAAGCCCTTTTTAAATGACAATATTTATTGGTTGGCGCGTTGGCGTTGTTTTCTCGCCAGGTACTTTTCCATCACTCTCGCCACGGCGACAAAGGCAAAGCTCGCGGTCACGTGGGTGGCGGCGCCAAAGCCCATATTACAATCGAGGCGCATCGACCCATGTTGACTTTGTTTGCTGTGACACACACTGCCATCTTGTGCGGGGTATTTTAATTGCTCGGATGAGAATACCGCATCAATGGCAAATTTTCGCTTGGCGTCACGAGGAAAGTTGAACTGGCGACGCAATTGATTTTTTACTTTTGCCAACAGTGGATCTTGGTACGTTTTACTTAGATCGCAAATGTCGATTTTTGTCGGATCAGTTTGACCGCCAGCGCCGCCAATGGTGATCACCGGAATTTTGTTGCGTTTACAAAATTGAATGATGGCCGTTTTGATCGGTACCGAGTCAATTGCATCGATAACGTAGTCGTAGTTGTTACTCAACAATTGGCGAAGATTATCTTCAGTAACAAAATCATCGACTTCGTTAACTTGGCAGTCAGGGTTGATTTGACGAAGGCGATTGGCCATCACTTCGACCTTACTTTCACCTATGGTGTCAGCCAAAGCGTGAATTTGGCGATTGGTGTTAGTCACACAAATATCGTCAAGGTCAATTAAGGTAATTTGACCGATACCGTTGCGAGCTAGCGCTTCTGCAGCCCAAGAGCCCACACCGCCGATACCAATCACACAGATATGTGCTTGCTGAATATCACGACTCGCTTGCGCGCCATAAAGACGTTCAATACCACCAAAACGCAATGAATAATCCGACATTAATAACTTCGCTAACAAACTAATTCAAAAGGGCGCATATTATAGCGGTAAAAATACAAATACGCACCTGCTTGCACGTTCAACCAACAGTGCGCTGATTACAGGGTACACAAAGTCCCCAAGTTAAACTTGTATTTATCGCAGATATTCAATGCTTAACGTTTATAAATATTGTTAATTCGCATCATTGGTAGCGGATTTAATGGGTTTCGACCTAACTGAATACAACTAAAGCGAATTAACGCTTTGTGAAACCCTGCATTAGGAATTGCTTGCTTTACTTCTTTAATAAATGATTTATCAATGCCATTTCTTATAAAGCCTAATGAAAAATCAACGAGATCTGCTTTTCTAAAGATTTCCGCCAGCTTGCTATGTGGGCCTTTGTATTCACTAACCAAATGATGCATATCAATAATTATTTGAAGCTCTTCCTTCCAGTGGTCAAGGCCTTGCTTTTCTAACCACTGATGACAGTCTTGATACGAAGGGACGAGATAGTCGACACGGTTATGCGTCCACAATGCAATATCGTGAAAAACTGCAGCTATCTGAATTTTTTGGCTATCTTCTGGTGAAATTGTCGGTAATAAGAAATGACAGTAATTAAGCATTCTGGTTATGTGATTTCGATAGCCGTCAAAGTCTTTGTCAATGACACTGCGAAACTGCTCTAAAACTTCGTCTACAAGATCATACCTGGTAACAACGTTCACTTTCTTACCCTATAACAATAACCATGTTTAACCAATTCTCCTGATATGAACGCCTTACCGCGATGACTATAATGGCATCGAACGCTAAAAAAAACTGACCTAATGGGGGGGCCGCGATCCCCGCGGCTGACGCTTTTGCTCACGCTCTTGTTGTATTTGTTGTTCTCGCTTTTCACCCGCTCGTGGTAGCGTTTCTTGTAAGTCATTCAAACTTTTGCGTCGAATCGGCTTACTGCTGCGCTTTAACAGCGATAAATTACCAACAATTGCCGCAAATGCTAATAAACAGATAACGATAATTAACCAACTAGGCATAACTCTCTCCACAAAGACTTGTGTCTGGGGTATTAATGTTAAAAACAAATTGCTGACACAACTCAGTTAAGTTAGCCAGCAGTGCTTGTTTACAGACCAAATCTGCGTTATCTAGAATTGCGGCTAACGTATCCACTTGAAAGGCTTGCATATACAAATGTGATAACGGCGCATATGACAAATGCCACGGCTCTTCACTGACGCCAGAGCGATATCTGTCATAGGGACGGTAAAAGCCAAATAGATGCATATTGTTGGTCAACCACGATGCAAGAGGTGCTTGTGGCCCACCACTTTGGTATTCCCAAGGCTCTAATTGCAGATCGTGCTGCTGTAGCGTCGGATCGTAAACATCAATATCGGTTCCCCAATGATGGCGGCTGGCGCCCGGTAGCGCAGAAAATAACATCACGGCTTTTATCTGTTCCAGGGGGGATAGTGAGCTACAATCAATCGGTTGATTGGCGCGGTCTTTGACCGGTCGTTGCCCGAGTATTTTCGCCTCAAATAGCGCTAGTTGGCGCTCAAAGTTGCGAAAACCGCTGGCTATTTGCAAATTAAAGCCAGCCGTAGCTGCGGCGTTTTGTAATTGCTCGAATGCATTTATCATACCGAGGTGAACACCTTGGCCATTAGCGAGATAATAAATGTGTTGATCGCTAAGGCCGTAAACTTGATCCGAGGTAATCTGGAGTTCTGCCGATTTAGTCATGGTCGTTATAGCTCATCGCGTATTATGGGTGCTCTACCAATAATTTTTTCATAGTCAAATAATACATTTCAACCAGATCTTCTAAATCTTGGCAATTAACACATTCGTTTACTTTGTGAATAGTAGCATTAGTTGGCCCCAACTCAACCACTTGTGCGCCTGTTGGCGCAATAAAGCGTCCATCTGACGTGCCACCAGAAGTTGACGGCTGCGCTTTGACACCATTGGTTTCTTCTACCGCAGTTATAACAGCGTTGAGTAAGTCACCAGGTTCGGTTAAAAATGGCTGACCGTTAAAAGTCCAGTTGATTTCGTAATCGAGTTGATGCTTATTTAAAATATCCGTGACTTTATCGACGATAAATTGGTCGTTAATTTCAGTACTGTACCGCAAGTTAAACACTGTGTGTAGCTCCCCAGGAACTACGTTGGTGGCTCCTGTACCGGCATTGATATTCGAAAATTGTAAGCTTGTTGGGGGAAAGTAATCGTTGCCGTTATCCCAACGATACTCAGCTAATTCGGCAAGCGCAGGGGCGACCATGTGTATTGGGTTCTTAACTAAGTGTGGATAGGCTACATGTCCTTGCACACCATGAACGTGCACATCAGCGGTGATCGAACCTCGACGGCCATTTTTCACAATATCTCCGCATTTGTCAGTACTTGATGGTTCGCCAACAATACACCAATCAATTTTTTCATTACGCGCTTCGAGGGTGTCAATAACCCGTGTGGTGCCATTGATAAACGGGCCTTCTTCATCTGATGTAATTAAGAAGGCGATAGAGCCGTTGTGGTATGGATAATCTTTCACAAAACGCTCAGTGGCAACTAACATCGCCGCCAGTGAACCTTTCATATCAGCAGCGCCTCGGCCGTAAAGCCAGCCGTTTTTAATGATTGGCACAAAGGGATCGCTGGACCACTTATCTAAGTTACCGACAGGAACAACGTCGGTATGACCTGCAAAGCAAAACACCGGCGCAGCGTTACCGCGTCGGGCCCATAGATTGGTGGTATCTTCAAATACCATGGTTTCATTGTTAAATCCCAGCTCACTCAAGTGCTGCTTGATCAACTCTTGGCAACCCGCATCAACAGGTGTTACTGACGGTCGAGACACTAACTCCTTTGTTAATTCAATGACTTCACTGGTGTTACTCATTGGCGAATATCTCGTCGTACTGAGCGGCTTTAAAACCTAGATGAAGGTGTCCTTGGTGCATTAGTAAAGGGCGCTTTAGCAAAGTAACATTGTCCAACACGGTTTGTTTTGCCACATCACCGGAGAGGTTGTGTTTTACTTCATCAGTTAAGTTTCGATAGGTGGTACTGCGTTTATTTATCAGTGCAGACCAGTCGCTCAATGCAACAAATTGTTGCAAGGTTTCAGCGGTTAAACCATCTTTGCGCAGATCGTGAAAGGTGTAGTTTACGTTGGCGTTATCCAACCATTTGAGTGCTTTTTTTACTGTGTCACAGTTATGAATGCCGTAAATAATTGTCATAGTATTTGTGCGTGTCTTATTTTATTGTCAATCGTTGTTAAGTATTTTATATTCGGCGCGACGCAGTGCCTGTGCCGCGCGCTCAAGTGTGTCATTTTTAACTAAGATGTAGTCAGTATCAAAGGTAGAAATCGCAAAGATACTGATTTTCTCGGCAGCTAAGACTGCAGAAATTTCAGATAGAATTCCCGTTAGCGAAAAACCCAACGGCCCCAATACCTCTAACGCTCGCCAATTAGGCTCGGCTTCTAGGCTGTCAAGAGATAGGGTGTCAGGGACGACGACGGATAACTCATCTTGAGTTTTGCCGACAAAAAACACCGGCTCGGCAAAAACCTGAGTGGGAATTGCTGTCTCAGGGGTGAAACTGTGGATGGTAAAGGTATGTGATAATACCTGCAGAGTTTGCTTAGCCATAAAGATTCCTTTTTACCGACGATTTGCCTAGGGCGTGTTGAGTTTTGCAGTCTGTGTTGGCAGCGATTACGATGTGTAGTTATTCCACATGAGTACGTAATAACGCTGTCTTACCTATGCGATTATTGGACTCGTTTAAAGGTTTCTCCTCATTGTTGCAGTTGCTTCGTATCGAATAACCATACTTCTCTAACTGCACCTCAATGAATCCCTTGTAATTCGAACAAAACCTATCGCACAGAGGTCAACAGACCCTAACCGCGTTTCAAATACTATAACGCAGCGACATAGTTTATGGTATAGGTTTTTCTATAGATTAACGAAACAGCCTTAACTTAGGTAAAATGTACAAAATTGCTTATATACTTAAAGTATCAAGTAATAAAGTGTCGATAATCGTACTTTTAATGTATTTTATACCCGATGTCATTATCCACAAAAAATGTGGATAATTGTGTATATAAGCTATTATAAGTGGTTTAAGTGCCTGTAATATAACATAAAAAAATATCGGTTAAAAAATAACCGTAAAACTTTATTGTGAATAAATGTTCTTAAGTCGCTATTTTTAACGTTTTGTATTAAAAACTATCTAAATGTATAAAAGTTGATAGTTAACTGATCCTTTTAAGACAGATCTTGTAGATAAAACGATCAATGGGTAACTTAAAAGCGATCAATTACCGATCTGGATTGTCAATGGTCGGCAGTAAATATCATGCAATTGGTCGTATTTTCACAGCTAAATGTGTTATCTTTTATTAAGAGATCTTTGTGGTGTAAACAAGTGTATAATCAGGTGTCGTTGGAGCTTTTGTAGTGAACGACGGGCAAACCTTACGATGAGAAATGTGTATCGCTATGCAACAGTCAATTTTAGAAACCTACAAGCGCGGACTTGACTACATAGATACTTGGCCAAATAAGCCTGAGTTGATCAATTACTTTCCTCAGTACAAAGCGGTGCTCACCAGTCGCTTCGTGCTGCGCTATGCGCCGCCTTTAGCGGTTTTAGCATTCACCTTGCCATTGCTGCTACACGGCGTCGAACAACTTAAGTATGCCTTATTTTATGGTTTGTTTATCGCCTCAATGCTGGTGCAAGCGGTGTTTTTTATGTCTAATCAAGCCAAGTTACTGCTCCCGCCTTCACTGGCCAAGTGGTACCGAGACGGGGTGGAGAAATTACAGGCGGTGAACGATGAGGTAAACTTTACCGCGCAGAAACCGACATTTTTCGATCTCGCCAAACTGCTGCGATACTCATATAACCAAAGCGCTTAACCAACGCACTGCCATAAGAAAATAGCTCCCGAACGGCGTGCGTCAGTTGGTCATTGATCAGTTGTGATAGTGTTGATTAGGCGTTCTGTTTACCATGGACACTCAAGGCAACTGCTTTCGATATAGACGAATTAAAAAGTCGGCAGTGCATGAAAAGCCGTGGTCATTCGCCAGCTGCTCGCTCAGTGTCGCTGAGCCTTTAAATGCAAATGGGGTCATCGCCAGTAAATTTCTCGCCATCCCACCATCGGCAAACGTCATTGTATAGCTCAATCGCTCTTGTGTGACTAGCGCAAAACCTTCGATCTGGTCTTTCGTCTCATCGTGTTCTCGTGGGGTGTCATAGATTTTTTGTTTAAGTTGCCACAAGTGCTTTTTGCCCGGGGTTACACTGATAAAAAAGCCGTCGTCTTTGAGCAGGCGATGAAACTCTTCTGCTTTTATCGGTGCGTACACTGAATACAGCCAATCTACGGATTTCTCGGCAAACGGCAACTGGGCAATTGATGCCACGCTAAAATGACAATCAGGGTATTTTTTAGCCGCAATGCGAACTGCATTTTTAGCGATATCAACACCGTAGACTGAGCAGTTTTTAGCGGCGTGAGCGGCGGTGTAATAGCCTTCCCCACAACCGGCATCGACTATGCAACCGCTGGGCATTTTGTCTTGTTGCCATTGTACCAACTTGTCGCGCAGCGGCTGATAATACCCACCGTCGAGAAAAGCTCGCCGTGCGTTGACCATGTCGTTGTTATCACCCGGATTCTTAGAGTGCTTATACTGCACGGGAAGTAAATTGACGTAACCTTCCTTGGCGATGTCAAAACTGTGATTGTGCTGACAGCGATAGCTTGCCATAACGCGAATCAACGGTTGATGGCAAATAGGGCAAACGTACGATGCCAATCGGGACATGATGATGATCCTTGTGTTCTCAAGTCTAGTTAAAAACAGACCATATCGGTGCGTGATCTGATGGTTTTTCAATACCGCGTAATTGGTAATCAATACCCGACTCAGTGCAGCGCTTGGCCAATTCTTTAGTGGCTAAAACCACGTCGATGCGCAGACCTCGGTTGTCGTTAAAGCCTTTCGAGCGATAATCAAACCAACTAAACTGGTCGTCGACACTGGGATGGCATTGTCTGAATGTATCGACAAAGCCCCAGTCTAATAATTTTGCTAACCATTCTCTTTCTTCAGGTTGGAAACTGCACTTGCCGGTCTTCAACCACCGCTTGCGATTCTGTTCGCCAATGCCTATATCAAGATCGGTTGGTGAGATATTAATATCCCCCATTACCACAATGTTATCAGCTGCACTGTGATGAGTGTCTAAATAGCCCATTAAGTCTTTGTAAAATTGACGTTTGTACGGAAACTTTGTTTCGTGACTAATGTTATCTCCCTGAGGGAAATAACCGTTTAATACCGTGATTGGTTGGCCGTTGTCATCCTCAGTGGTGATCATAATCATGCGTTTTTGCATTTCTTCCAAGTCGGTTGGAAAACCTTTTTGCACATGAATAGGCTGTTTTTTACACAGCATTGCAACACCGTAGTGAGCCTTTTGACCATGGAAGTATACGTGATAGCCCATTTTTTGCACATCCTCTAACGGGAAGGCTTCATCGTGTACTTTGATTTCCTGTAAACCAATGATATCGGGCTGGTGCTTATCAATCAGTGCTTGCAGTTGGTGAAGTCGGGCGCGAAGGCCGTTGATATTGAACGAGACAATTTTCATAGCGATTATTATTTAAAAATTTTTGCGTCATTTTAACAGCTTATTGCGCATTGACAAACCGCAGACTAATTTTCTGTAGTTAAATAAATGCAGTTTTTTGGTTAATAAATTTAGTCTTTATAAATCAATTAACTAAAATGTAACCAAAGGGGATTTTTCGAGTCGCTAGATCGGCAATTTGGTGTTGCAAGCGACGCCGAGCTAAGGTGATGATAAATCTAACAATGCGTTGTGTCAGGTCGTTGTGTTAATTATCATTGTGATGCGTCAATTGGTGAGCTGATTGTTTGTCGTCTCGGTGGTAACAAGGTCAACGCCGAGTTAATGCCCGTTAGCACTGAGCTTGTAATCAACAGACCCTAGCAAATACGAAGGGATTAACTGCACATAGTTGGAGCAATTTTAATGGCAGAGAACAAACCGAACCTTAAAAAAATATTACTGGTTGAAGATGATCGTCAATTGTCGGATTTAATAAAGGATTTTTTGACGAGTGAGGGATTTCATATAAAGCAGGAATTTCGCGGTGATACCGTGGCAAAAGCGGTAGAGAATTTCTCACCGGATTTGATTATTTTAGACGTTATGTTACCGGGTAAAGATGGTTTTACTGTTTGTAGAGATCTACGCCCTACGTTTAGTAACCCAATATTGATGCTGACCGCAAAGAGTACCGACTTTGATCAGGTACTAGGGTTGGAAATAGGCGCAGATGATTACGTCGCCAAACCGTTAGAGCCTCGTGTTTTATTAGCTCGCGTTAATGCCTTATTGCGACGTGGGCAACTGCCCAAAGGCGGCAGTGAAAAAGCGGAAATCCAATGTGGTAAATTGCGCATCAATCGCAACTCTCGCCAAGTGGTTCTCGACGGCGAAAGTATCGATTTAACCAGTCAAGAATTCGATTTACTCTGGTTGTTAGCGACCCGAGCAGGCGAAGTTCAAAACCGCGACTATATCTATAAAGCGGTGGTGGGTCGGGAATACGATGGTATGGATAGAAGTGTTGATGTGCGCATTTCGAGGCTTCGCAAAAAATTACTCGACTCTACTGAAACACCTTATCGGATTAAAACTATTTGGGGACAAGGCTATTTGTTTGTACCGGACGCTTGGGATTGATGCGTTTGAATTAAGGCTAAACGATGAAACTCGGGCGCTCATTTTTCAGCTTGTACGTTTTGCTTCTGCTGTGTTTTGGCGCGCTTAGTTTTGCGCTTGATCACGTTTGGCAACGCAGTGTTAAGCAAGATATTGCGTCTTATTCTGGCTATAAAACTCTGCTGGTATTACTGGCAGACTCACTACAGCAAGCTGATCCTGCAACCTGGTCACCTGCAATTGACGATACCGCTCGGCAATATAATTTACCGCTGTCGTTGCAATGGACGCAGAACTCTGCTGATAACACCTCTACCGACGTTGATATCACATCGCCACAGGTATTAGTGACACAAGATGGGGATTGGCTAACGTTTAGCCTAGCGCTGAGTGAGCAATCAGCTATTTTGATACTCGGCCCTGTTAAAGCGTCCACTGCGCCAAAAACACCGCTATTGTTGCGCGTGCTGATGGTGCTATTACTTGGTATTTTACTTTATTTGTGGTTGCGACCTATTTCAAGAGATTTGGCACGTTTAGATTCAGCGGTAGCTGCATTTGGCTCAGGAAACTTCAATACTCAGGTGGTAAGTGGCGATTCGGCATTAATAAAACCGATCATCAAAACTTTCAATATGATGTCGTCGCGGATCAAGCATTTATTGAAAGCACATAGAGAACTTACCACAGCAGTGTCGCATGAGTTATCTACGCCATTGGCGCGAAGTAAATTTGCCTTACAAGTACTAAGTAGTACATCCGATGCAGATACTCAGCAACGCTATATTAAATCGATCAACACCGATATATGTGAACTCGAATCCTTGGTAAATGATTTAGTGATGTATAACTCATTTGACACGACTGAACCGACAATCAGTTTTGAGCTCACTGACATCAGTGCCATCGTACAAGAGCAAGTCACCAACATTACTCAGCCCGATCTCACAGTTAACGTGAATGATTCGCTAGACGGACAACTGGTTCGGTGCGATCCCCACTTTATTAGTCGAGCAATAAGTAATGTTTTAAATAATGCGGTCACGTTTGGTCGCGGTCGAATCGACGTCACCTTAGCGCTTACAGAGCAACACTGTTGCATTACCGTTGATGATAATGGCAGTGGTGTTGCCGATGAATTTAAAGCCCGTGTCTTTGACGCATTTTCTCGCTTTGATCAAAGTCGCGGTAAAGACACTGGCGGGTTTGGTCTTGGCTTAGCTATTGTCAGTAAAGTCATGCGTTGGCATCACGGCATTGCCACGGTTGATGATAGCCCATTAGGTGGTGCCAGATTTGTACTCACGTGGCCGGTGCGTTGAACCGTTAAGCGCGTGACAATCAGCCGTGACAGCGCTTAAATTTCTTACCGCTATTGCAAGGGCAGGGGTCGTTTCGAGTAACTCGGCGGATAAGGTGATCGGATAATATATTGCCGTCGATATATCTCCAATGACCGTCTTCTTTGATAAAACGCGAGTTTTCTTGTAATTGACGGATTTGATCTTGATATAAATAGCTGGCAACAAACTGTACAAAGTGTTGCTCATTGTCGCTGTAATTGGTGTCCTCTATGGTTAAGCCCAACCAATGAGTTTGCTCAATCCACGCCTGGATGTCCGCTTCACTATTATTACGCTGTTGTGCCTTTGCATACGTTTGAGCGATGTAGTTGGCGTTGCCCAATGCATAAGCTGTGTAACGCGAGCGCATGAGTTGTTCAGCGCTTTGAGCGATATCGCGCCCCTCAATAAAGACTAGGCAACATTGTTGTAACGGCTTGTTTGAGCCGCATGGGCAAGGCTGTGTTAGAGGATAAGTATCGGTCTGGTTAGACATAGACAGGTTAAAACAATGATAAAATTAAGCGTTAATACTACCACAACTTATGCCACACAAGTTAGTTAATGTTAGTGGCTCGGGTGATATTGCGATACGCTTTTTACTGTCGTGATAACAGCACGCTTTAGGCGGCTTAAGCTATTGCGGTCAATGTTATTCAGCGCTTTCAGCTAATTTCGCGACCATCTCAAAGCCCGTGCTTTGTTAATTACGGTTTACTGGCACATATTAGTGCAGGGTTTTGTGATGATTAACAATAATACACTCGGTCTTACCGTGTTTTGCACTGCTCTTTAATATGTCCAGTTGGCTGGCGTTAAATTGCTTATCCCAAATAATAATGGTGGAGCAATTTCCGCGCAGTAGTGCGTTGACGATTTGCTCAAATGTTATTGGCTTTAGGTTAGGGTAAACACGCAGTAGTTTTTCGTGGTCAATGTGTTTTGTCAGTGGCTGTAAGTCTGTTTCGTCTCCACCTACACAAAGAATCCAACGCTTTTGCTGCTGATTTTTACTGCAGCGAGACAGTAAATCGAAAGTCATCGTTTGATGGGGCTGATCAGAGGCCAAAGTCAGCCAACGGTTCGAGTTATAAAACGAGCGATTAAGGTTGTTTATTGCCTGATTCATTGTGTCTATTCCAATGTGTAATGCATACTGTATAAACGTACAGTATTGTTTCTGTAAACGGATGTCAACCCTTTTTTGTTCATAAAAAGTACGTTACTGGTTAATTAATCAACGGCTCACGTTGCAAGGCACGTGTCTGTATTTGGTCGTTATATGAGCTGAATACCGTTTTAGCCGCGTTATTGGCTATTTGAATTGTTTGACAAGAGGCAAGGTTAAGGCGCTATTATAAACGCGCCGAGGTTTACAATTTAGAGATGACGATAAGCGTGTTAGAGGCAGTACGTGGCATTATTTGCGCAAAGTAAAGGCTGATAAAATAACCTCAGCCTTTACTGGTCGATGGGCAATGAGCAAACTATGTCGTTTAAAAAAACGCAGCGTTTGCTTGAGGATTTATATCAACACCGCTGACGTGAGCACGTTGCAACAGTTGCCAGTAATAACGATAAGTTGCTCTATCGTGCAGTTCACCTTGATATTGAATCGGACCCCAGTTATTTTGCTGTGCTGCCAACAAAATGGCCGCCGCGTCTTCAACTTCCTGATAATCCGGCTTCATTGCATCAACAATGGCGTTTATTTGCGTGGGATAAATGCTCCACATACGCAAAAAACCAAATTCAAGTCTTGCTCGACTTGCATCATCGATTGTTTGTTGGACATTTTTTAAATCGAGGGTGACATTGTGTGATGGGATAACACCATGGGCCAAGCACGCCGCCACCATTTCGGTTTTCGCTCGCGCCAGTAAGGCATGCTCAAACTGTCCCGGCGAGCGCATGCAAGACGCTGGAATGGCACCGTTATGACCAGAAACAAAATCCATCATACCAAAATCTAACACCTGCACTGATTCTATCGCCGCTATTTGCCACACGTCGCGCAATGCGCCATGTGTTTCAATTAACACGTGTACGGGAATGTCACGCTCTATATTGCTTTGGTGCGCAATGCGTTTTATGTACATCACCATTTCTTCAATTTGAGAGGCATTAGTGCACTTAGGCAGGGTAATGTACGCTAGTTTGTCACCGACTTGCGGCACAATGATATCGATATCGCGTTGCCAATGGGGATGGCTGTGATCGTGAATGCGCACTCCTACCATATTGAACGCATTGGCATCGCTGCCAATCATCTGCGCCACCATATTAGCGTGTTCTTCCTCGCTACCCGCAGCAGCACCATCTTCACAGTCACACGTAATATCAAAAACCGGACCCAGCTCTTGTTGTAACTGCATAGCTTTGCTAATTAACTTTTCACTGCCGGCAAAATGTTCGCAACTGGGTAGAACGGGAAACGGCGCTTCGCCATCAAACAACGCTTTATTTGGGTGTACCAGTGTCGACATAAGTCCTCCAATTATTTTAATAGTATAGGGTGGCTTCCTGTCCCTGTTGTCTAAGCCTAACGTTTGAATGCCGTGTAATCAACGTTGTAAGTTTACGGGATAGGTTTGCTTTTTTTATCTGATTTTGACTAGGCGAATACCGATAAAAACGCATATAGTCCGTTTTATATATAACCTGTCACCACGTACTTTTGAAAATTTCACGAACGTTCAAAAGTCACATAAATACCTTTGCCATATCGGCTTTTGTTGATTTTCTTGCTGACCTGCTGTTTGTTTAATAAGCTAGCGCATTTTGATAGCAAGGTCTAATATTTTTTAAACATTTGTTTGAAATATATACTCTAATGGTGTAATTATAAATAAAAGTTTTCATTATTTTGTTTGTTTCTTTTTCGTTGTCGTACCTCGCTGAGCAATCTGCGATGGGTAAAAAGGAGGGAACACATGGCACTAGCCGGCAGAGCGTAGGAGGATGTGTTGAACTATCACAATGAATTTTTAGATCAAGTAAACGAGCAAGATGTGCTCGGTGGTTTTTGGCCGGGGATACAGTTGTATTATCCGCCGATCAAGTACTCGCCCAAAGACGGAAGTTACGAAACTTTGGAGCAGGCAAGTGAACGGATGCGCAAGCACGCCCACTTATGTCAAGCGCATACGCTGTTATTTGACTTGGAGGATGGCTGTCGACAAAAAGAGCAGTCTCGACAGTTATTGATCAACGAGTTACCTCAATTTGCACAGAGAAGTTTTCAAATTGCCGTGAGGATTAATCCGTTTCGCACTGAAGAGTACGAAAAAGACCTGCAAATGATCCGTCAGGTAGCGGACTATGTTGACGTCATTGTACTGGCCAAAGCTGGAGAGTCTTACGGCGCAGCCGAAATTCGCGATCTCAGCGCATGGCTCGTGGCGGTCAATCCCAATATAGAAATCCAACCCATCATTGAACACCCTCGCTCGTTAAAAATAGCCGATCAGCTCATGGCATTTTCAAGCGTTAAGCACGTGGTATTTGGTATCCACGATTTTTCGAAAGCCATGGCGATTCATTTAACTCCCGAAGGGTGGATAGATGAGTTATTAACCTACTTGCGTACCTTGCTTCTCGAAGCGCGCATTGCGGGTAAAGGGGTGATAGGTGGTGTCGAGGTGTTAATTAACGATACACCAATGCCTGAGAAAATGATTGAACCGGATGATGTGCGCCGTTGGTTAGATTTACACGGTGATCACGAATCTCATGTGGTTCACGGGCATGCGCTAATCGAAGCACAAATGGGGCTCACCGGAAAACAATTGATCCATCCCTACCACATACACCTGTGTAAAGTAGCATTTACCCCGTCGCCAAAAGAGATAAAGCGCAACGTTGAAATATTACAGGCGGCGATTGCAGCCGATGCATTACTCGGTGGTGCAATCAAATTTGAAGGTGAGATGCTGGATCCACCGATGTTCGGAAAAGCTCTGCAGAGTTTGTTACGCGCCTATGCATTGAAGTCACTCAATGAAACGGATAAGCAATTTGCGCTCAGTGTCTTAAAAATGCTTCCTGTTTCAGTGATACGTGAAAACTGGCCATACGGACGAATCTAATGCAACAGTACGATAATATATTAAATACAAAAACTAATCAGTGGCAGATACCCGAGCACTTTAATATTGCCCACGGATGTATTCGCCAACATGTAGACCAAGGACGAGGCGAACAGTTGGCGATGATCGTCGAAGATCAACAACGCGGCACTTCACAGCTAACCTATCAACAACTCGACGAGCAAAGTGGTCGCTTTAAGCGAGTCCTCAATTCTTTGCGGCTCGCGGTGGGCGATCGGGTGTTAATTCGCTTACCCAACAGTGTGTATTATCCAATAAGTTTTTTTGGCGTGCTCAAACACGGTGCGATTGCGGTACCCACATCGACGCTGTTATCGGCATCTGAAGTCGTTTATCTGGCCAAAGACTCTGGCGCAAAGGTGTTAGTCACCGATCAATGTATGTGGTCTGAATTAGTCGATATGCTCGACCAACTTGGTTCGGTGCATACTGTGTTGCTAACCGGTGCTAAGGGGCGATTGCCTGTTGATGACAAGATCAATAACCATGGTGTAAACGACAACGAGCGAACTATTGAGGTTATCGATCTTGAGCAAGTTTTAACGGCCACTGACGCCGATAACCAGATTGTCAACACCTTGGCCCAAGACCCTGCTTATCTGGTGTATACCTCTGGCACCACTGGGTTTCCCAAAGGCGTACTACACGGTCACAAATCACTGCTCGGCCGTTTGCCAGCGAGTCGTTATTGGTTTGATTTTAAGTCAGCTGATAGGGTGTTGCACTCGGGTAAGTTTAACTGGACCTATGTTTTGGGCTCTGCGCTGATGGACCCTTTGTTTCACGGACACTCGGTGATCGTCTATGAAGGGGAAAATCGCGCCGATGTCTGGCCCATGCTGATCAATAAGCACCGTTGCACCATTTTTATCGGTGTACCAACCATTTATCGACAAATTATTGAAAAAACACAGGTTAAAGGTGAAGACTTGCCGAGTCTTCGCCATTGTATGAGTGCCGGCGAACACTTAAGTGACGAAATGCTTGCTCGTTGGCGTCAGCGTTTTGCCATGGATGTGTACGAGGCCATAGGTATGTCGGAATGCTCGTACTATATTTCGCAACGCACCGATATGCCTATACGCCCCGGCTCTGCAGGATTTGTGCAACCTGGCCATCGAGTTGCACTACTCAATGATCAATTTGAGCCGGTTACTGATAACCAAGAAGGTATGATTGTGATAGAGCAGGGGGATCCCGGCTTATTTTTACGCTACTGGCAACGACCCGATGAAACAGCGATGAGCCATCAACGGGGTTATTTTATTACCGGTGACTATGCCCGTCGTGATGACGATGGTTATATTTGGTTCATTGGGCGCAAAGACGAGATTATCAATACCTTTGGCTATCGCGTATCGCCCTATGAAATTGAGCGGGTGATGAAAACACATCCCTTGGTTAGCGATTGTGTCGCTTTAGCTGAAAACATCAGCCCGGATAAGGCCATTGTCAGTATTTGTGTGATCAGCGAAGGTCAAGAGCCGGGTAACGCACAACAGTTACTCGATTTTGCCAATGCGCACCTCGCGCGTTACAAAGCGCCCAAAAAGGTCTATTTTTACCAACAGTTTCCACGTACCAAAAATGGTAAAGTCATTAGAAAAAAACTGGTTAGTGATATTGAAAAGATGGCACATAAACAGACCCAACCAATGGATAGAACAATAGAGGCATCATCATGATAAGCAATAACTATCGCCCCCGTCGCAGCGCTTTGTACATACCATGCCACCAACAGCGCTTTATCCACAAAGCGCGAACACTTAATGCCGACAGCTTGATTTTTGACTTACAAGAGTCGGTACCGCCGGCGCTCAAAGCACAAGCGCTATCAACTCTTATCGATGAATTAGCCGATAGCGATTTTGGTTACTCAGAGCGCGTTGTACGAGTGAACAGATTAGACTCACCTTGGTTCAAAGACGACATCACCAAGGTGGCAAGTCTCGATATTGATGCCGTGTTGTTTCCCAACATCAACTCGAAACACGAGCTACTAACTGCGATAAACGCGCTCGATGAGGCGGGTGGTCAAGACAAAAGTGTGATGGTTAACATTGAATCTGCGCTTGGTGTATTACGGGTAGAGGAAATCGCCAGTTGCAGTGAGCGATTAACCACGTTAATCATGGGAACCAGTGATTTAGCCAATGCGCTGCACATTAACGCTACGCTTGATCGCCAAGGCTTACAAACCTACTTGTCTATGTGTTTGTTAGCGGCTCGCGCATACGATAAAAGTATTATCGATGGACCGCATTTTGATCTCAAAGACGCTGTCGCGTGTGAGTACAGTTGTCGTCAGGCTCGCGATTTTGGCTTTGACGGTAAAGCGGTTATCCACCCTGTACAACTGACCTACACCAATGATGCGATGACGCCAAAACAAGAAGACGTCAACCGAGCTAAAGCCATTATTAAAGCAATGGAGAACGCGCATCAGCAAAATCGCTCTGTTGGCGTTGTTGACGGTCGGGTAATCGAACCCTGTTTACAAGACTGGGCAGAGCGCGTGTTGTGTTTATGCGATATGGTCAAGCGCATTGGCCAAAGTGAATTACTTGGACCGACAACGCGATAGTCGCAATGACTCAACCGCTGTCTTGGACATCAGGGGTTATAACAAGGGAGTCCTTATGGTAAATGATTCGAGGTATGAACGCTTGGCTAAAGACGAAAACAAGCAACAACAAGCAACCGTTATTTGTCCTCAAGGCTATTTTTTTGAGGACTTCGAGCTAGGCCAAGTCATGCACCACGGTGTGCCTAGAACGATCACCGAGGGCGATTGTAGCCTTTATATTGCGCTAACGGGCTCGCGTTTTGCGCTACACTGCGCTGAAACCGTTGCTCAGTCATGTGGCTTTGCCCATACTCCAGTTGATAATTTATTGCTGTTTCACATTGCTTTTGGCAAAACGGTCAATGATATATCACTTAATGCGGTAGCCAATTTAGGCTACGCAGAAGTGGTCTTTAAGCATCCGGTTTACATTGGAGATACGATAAGCGTCACCAGCGAAGTTATTGGCTTGAAAGAAAACTCCAGTGGTAAAACCGGTATTGTCTATGTTCATTCAATAGCGACTAACCAACGGCAACAGGCGGTATTGTCGTTTAAGCGCTGGGTTATGGTACACAAGCGCACTGAGCTTAAAAGCGATGTCGCTATCGTACCAAAAACCGCGCCTGAGGTATCAATTGCCGAGCAACAGATTCCCGATAATCTCAATGTGACATGCTGGGCTGAACACTTATCCGATTGTCAGATTACCGCCGAACAGTTGTCGCCGGGGATGCAAGTTTTTCATCGCGATGGCATTACCATTAACGACAGCGATCATTCGCTGGCTACGCGCTTGTACCAAAACAATGCACGGGTTCATTTTGATCAGCACTGGATGAAAGCAAATAACACGGAGCGCTTAGTATACGGCGGTCATATCATCTCACTGTGTCGCGCACTGTCTTATAACGGTCTTGCCAACGCGATTTGGTTATCGGCGATACACGGTGGCAAACACGTTAATCCGTGTTATGCGTCAGATACTATTTATTGCTTATCGACGATAGTCGAGATAACCGACTTAGATTATCGCGATGACGTTGCCATTGTGCGTATTAATAGTCTCGGCATTAAAAATAACACCCCCGAACAGATGCCATACATTGTTGAGCGTGGCGAATTAGGGCAGAGGTATCATCAAGATGTGGTATTAGACCTCGATTACAGCGTGATTATGCGCAAGGGAAAAACACCGGTATAACCCGTCAATGCATCATTTATACACTAAGAAACTCGGTGGGCTTTGCAACGCTTTGCTATTTTGCAGTTCCATTTGTGTCTGTGATAATCGAGTAACAATAAATTGATGAATGAAAATCGTCGCTCATTGATAGCACCAGACAACTCAGCATCCGGCGTTGTACCGACGTGCGTCGGTGGCTTAGGTGATAAAAACG
Source organism: Thalassotalea ponticola (assembly GCF_041379045.1). Taxonomy (NCBI): domain Bacteria; kingdom Pseudomonadati; phylum Pseudomonadota; class Gammaproteobacteria; order Alteromonadales; family Colwelliaceae; genus Thalassotalea; species Thalassotalea ponticola. Next base: position 1,894,368 of record NZ_CP166871.1, on the reverse strand, counting down.
CGCGTTTGCGCGTCTATTGTGCGAATGCGCCACAGCTTAGCCCATTTGATGTGCCACGTGATGTCATGCCACTTAACGACGGCGATATCCACTATATCGGCCAGCAAACGTCTAATCATTGGCGCAAAATATTTAACGTGTATGCCAAATTGGTTTTTGATCTACTATCTGATCAAGCGGCTTATCAACACCGATGGCAGCACTACCGCGAGCGCACCTTATTGCAACAGCACAGTCATACTGCGTTGCTGTTTGCCAAGAGCTATGACGCATTAGCAAGTGCTAAAAGCAAACCCGGTATAGATATTATCATGGGAAAAACCTACGCATATCAGTTGTTAGGTGAGCACAGGTTAGCCAATTTTTTTTGGCCCACTAGCGATTTCGCGATTGATAAAGCGCAAGCGATTATCGTCTGCCCGTATTTTGATTATCGCCAGTTAACCAATGAAAAAATTGGCTTTTTACAGTCGCTAATTCACACCATTGACACTGGTCAGTGCCTATTTGATTGACAACCTAGCAGTAAGTGCACTGAGTTGTTGTCAGGCGCTACCTTATTTTCTCCCTTCTGTTAATTTTTATCTATACTTCAAAGGCATGTAATCGACATTTATGTCTCAGCGCACAGCACCAAGTAATCGCTACAATTCTAATCCTTTGTAAGCAGGTCGGTGTTGGCGTGTCTATTGCATTTTTTGTCCTCGATAAAGCAAAAATGCCTTCGACTAACCTCGTTTGCATCCAAAGTAATAAGCGGTTCCGTGGCATTAACAGCAGCGATAAATAATTAAGGTAACGTATGTCAGAACAAACAGTGTTAGTAATAAATTGCGGCAGTTCCAGTTTAAAGTTTTCGTTGATAGCACCCGATAGTGGTGAGCAGTTTGTATCTGGGGTCGCCGAGCGTCTATTGACGGAACAAGCATTTATTAAAGTGAGCTATCAAGGTAGTAAACAGCAAACGGCGTTAACAGAGCCGTTTGATCACCAAGTGGCGGTTAACTTCATTGTCGACTTTTTACAACAGGCAGGATTAAGTGAGAAAGTCAGTGCGGTAGGTCATCGCGTTGTTCACGGTGGAGAATCGTATTCGCAACCAACCATTATTGATGATTCGGTTAAAGCCAGTATTGCCGACCTTGGCAAGCTTGCGCCATTGCACAATCCGGTTAATCTGATCGGCATCGATGCCGCAGAAAAGGCGTTTGATGGTTTAATGCAAGTGGCAGTGTTTGATACCGCCTTTCATCAAACTATGCCATCGAAAGCGTTTATTTACGGACTGCCTTATCACCTTTACAAACAACACGGCATTCGCCGTTACGGTTTTCACGGGACAAGTCACTACTTTGTTGCTAACCAGGCCGCCAAAGAGCTTGGCAAACCGATCGAGCAAACCAGTGTGATCACCGCACATTTGGGCAACGGCTGTTCCGTTACCGCCATTGACAATGGCCAAAGCGTTGATACATCGATGGGATTGACCCCACTTGAAGGGGTGGTTATGGGCACTCGCTCTGGCGATATAGACCCGGGGATCGTATTCCATTTGATCGAGCAACTCAATTACTCGCCTGACGCGGTCAATAGTTTGTTAAACAAGGAAAGTGGCTTACTAGGCATTTCGCAAATGTCGAACGATTGCCGCACCATTGAAGATGCGATTTTAGAGGATAACGATACTCACGCCGATATGACAATGGATATTTTTTGTTATCGCATCGCCAAGTCCATCGCCTCGTATATGGCCGCGCTAACACATTTTGATGCCTTGGTGTTTACCGGCGGTATAGGCGAAAACTCAGACTTGGTGCGCTCTCGCGTGGTGCGCAGCTTAGCGCTGCTAGGATTAACGCTCGATGAGCAACGCAATACCGATATTCGTTTTGGCAAACGCGGCATTATATCAACGGATGAAAGCGTATTGTGTTTGGTTATCCCCACCAATGAAGAGTTAGTCATCGCCATGCAAAGCAGTGACATTATCGCTAAACAACAAGGGTAGGAGAGCGCCATGCCAAGACGTATTATGCTAGTCCCTGTCGGTTTTGGGGTTGGGCTAACCAGCAGTGCCCTTGGGTTGTATCACAAGTTACAGCAGTTGGGGGTTGATGTAGGCTACTTTAAGCCTATTACCCAACCGTCGCGCAATGTGTTGCACGGAGATACCCAAGCAGCGCCGGATCTGGCCAATATTCAGGAACACAGCATACCGATATCGGTGCTTGAAGAGAAGGTCGGTGATGACAAACTCGATGTCGTTCTCGAAGAAATTGTAGCCAACTTCGAGCGCTTTGATAACGATATTATTGTGATTGAGGGAATGATCAAAACCACTAAACACACCTACGCAGCACGCATAAACGCAGAGGTTGCCCAAGCGCTGTCAGCAGACATTATATTTGTCACTACACCGGATAATGATACGCCTGAACGGTTTGAGGATCGGCTCGAAGTCAGTGCCAAAACCTTTGGTGGCATCAAAAACCCGCGCGTTAAGGGATGCATTATCAATAAAATTAATGCGCCCAATAAAGATGTCTATGGCTTATTACCCCGTGATTCTGAATTTACGCCTAGCAGTGATGTCAGCGAATGGCTGAATTTACGAATATTCAAAACCAAAGCATTTCAATTAATAGGTGCTATCCCCTGGGATATGGATTTGGTTGCGCCGCGCGTTGCCGAAATTGCCAAGTACCTGGAGGCGACAGTGTTAAACGAAGGTGATTTAGAACACCGGCGGGTGCGCAGTATTAGCTTTTGCGCGCGCAGCGTCGCCAATTTAATGAGCCATTTAGAACCCAACCGACTCATTGTCACTCCCGGCGACCGCACCGATATTATTATCGCCACCTGCTTATCGGCGCTTAATGGCACAAAAATTAGCGCGTTGTTACTAACCAATGGTTATAAGCCCAACGATGCTGTGTGGAACTTATGTCAGCAAGCGTTACAAACAGGCTTGACGGTTTTGTCGGTGGACTGGGACACCTGGGAAACCTCACGTCATTTGATGGGCTTTAACCCCGAAATTCCGGAAGAAGACATTCAGCGCCAAGATCGGGTAAAACATTTTGTTGCTGATCATTTAAAAGAGCAATGGCTGACTGAGTTCATAGGTGAGAAAATTACCGGTCAATTATTGTCACCACCGGCCTTTAGGCACAAATTGACTACCTTAGCGAAAAAAGCGGACAAGTTAATCGTTCTGCCTGAAGGCAATGAGGTGCGCACAGTTAAGGCTGCGGCAATTTGTGCTGAGCGTGGCATTGCTCGTTGTCAATTACTGGGTAATCACGACGAAATATTGCGAGTGGCAGAGCAACAGGGTATCGATTTGCCCGACGGGGTGATGATCATCGACCCTGAAGTGATTCGGGAAAACTACGTCAACCCACTGCTTGCATTGCGCAAACACAAGGGGATGACTGATATCATTGCTCGCGAAGAATTAAAAGACAATACTGTACTCGCGACCATGATGTTGCAGCTCGGTCAGGTAGATGGTTTGGTTTCAGGTGCGGTCAATACTACCGCCAATACCATTCGTCCAGCACTGCAACTGATCAAAACCGCACCGGGAAACTCGTTAGTCAGTTCGGTGTTTTTTATGTTGTTGCCCGATCAAGTATTTGTTTATGGCGATTGTGCAATTAACCCTGATCCGAATGCCGAGCAATTAGCTGACATCGCCATTCAGTCAGCAGACTCGGCCGTGCAGTTTGGTATCGAACCTCGGGTTGCGATGATCAGTTATTCTACCGGGAGCTCTGGTTCCGGTGTCGATGTTGAAAAGGTATCAGAAGCAACCAAATTGGCGCAACAAAAACGTCCCGATTTACTGATTGATGGGCCGTTGCAATACGATGCGGCGGTGATGAAAAATGTCGCGGTTAAAAAAGCGCCAAATTCCAAGGTTGCCGGCCAAGCGACCGTCTTTGTTTTCCCCGATCTCAATACTGGTAACACGACGTATAAAGCGGTGCAGCGCTCTGCCGATTTGATCAGTATCGGCCCTATGTTACAAGGTTTGAACAAGCCGGTGAACGACCTTTCTCGCGGCGCCTTGGTTGATGATATTGTTTATACGATTGCTCTTACCGCTATTCAGGCGGATCAACAATAAGCGGTCGCAACGCTCGCTGTGAGATTTACTGAGAGATAAATGACGGGGATACTTGATAGCTCGGCGTTTTACTGAGTTGCAAATACAAAAAAATCAGCTCTAGGCTGATTTTAATAGTGGTGGGTGCGACTGGATTCGAACCAGCGACCTCTTGCATGTCAAGCAAGCGCTCTAACCAACTGAGCTACGCTCCCACATATGACATATACGTGTCATCTTAAATTGTCATTATTGGTAGCCTTTTGGCTAACAACGGCGGCTATGTTAACCACTCACATTTATTGATGCAAGTGGTTTTATTAAGTTTTTTAGCAAAACAAGTTTGTTCGCTTAATAATTGTGCAAATAAGCGCAAATGCGAGCTATATTTACGGTGTAGATACCGATAGCGCCGCACTGTCAGCTCGTTTTTGGATGATTTTTAAACGCCAATAAAGCAATATGGCGGCACATGTCAAACCCGATATAAAGCCTATCCAAAAACCGGCGGCGCCGAGTCGCGGTACGATAATATCGGTTAATCCTAAAATTACGCCCAAACTCAAACCGACCAACCAATAAGAGACAAAAGTAATGTACAAAATCGACTTGGTGTCTTTATAACCGCGCAGGGCACCGGCCGAAATAACCTGAATGAAGTCTGAAAACTGAAATAAAGCCGCTAAAAACATTAACTTTGCTGCCATGCTGACAACAACCGCCTCATTGGTATAAATTCGCGCAATTTGTTCGCGAAAGACAATGGTCGAAGCCGCTGTTAACACCGCGATCAAAAAACCGAGTATCATCGAATTTGCACAAATATCTCGTGCATTATTGAGCTGTTTTTCCCCTACCGCAAAACCCACCTTAATGGTGACCGCCATAGCAATAGACAATGGCACCATAAAAATAAGCGATGAAAAATTAATTGCTATTTGATGGCTGGCGACGATATCTGCGCCAAACGGAGCGAGAATAATCGCCACAACACTAAACAGGGAGACTTCAAACAGCAAAGATAAGGCAATCGGCACTCCGAGGCTTAACAAGGTGATGATTTCTCGGCGTTCGGGAAGGCTTAACGCGCCAATTAAGTTGATGTGTTGCAGTTTTTTACTCCACAGTGCATACACCATTGTCGCCAAAAACATTGACCAATAAACGATTGCCGTTGCGATACCGCACCCCGCACCACCTAATTCAGGTGCGCCAAATTGGCCATAAATAAAAATATAATTTGCGGGAATATTGATAAGTAGCCCGATCATCGCAATGATCATGGTAGGTTTGGTTATGCCCATACCCTCAATGTAATTGCGAAACACAAAGTACAGGCAAAAGCCCGGACCGCCCCAAACTATAAAGCTGAGGTAGTCTAGCATTAACCGTTTTAACTCAGGCTCTAATTGCAAATGGGCACGTGCCGAGTCAACCAGTAAGTAAAAAACGACAATGACTAAAGTCGATAACACTATGGTTATCCAACCGGTTTGTATCGTAGCGTGGGCAATTCTCGATGTGTCTTTAGCCCCTCTGGCTTGCGATACGATTGCGCTTAGTGCCATGGTTACGCCTTGAATGGCGATGATAATAGGTAACCAAATACTACTGGCAACCGCTACTGCTGCCATATCGGTTGAACTTACGCGACCTGCCATTACCGTGTCGGCAAAACTCATTAAATTTTGAATTAGTTGAGCGATCAAAATAGGGTAGGCTAATTTAATTAGTTTTTTGGTATCGGAAAAAAATTTCGCTAGAGTCATAAAGCTAAAGGCACGATAATAGAGAAAGAGATTATAACCAGAGATAATATATGTTTACAGGAATTGTGCAATCGACGGCGACCGTCACATCGATAAAAGAGGGCGAAAACTTTCGTCAGTTGACGGTTCGCGTACCCATTGCGATGTTAGACAATTTAGCAGTAGGGGCGAGTGTAGCGACAAATGGCGTGTGTTTAACGGCGGTGGCATTCGATAGAATAGACGAGTGTTATGGCTTTATCGTGTTTGATGTTATAGACGAAACTTTGCGCCTGACTAACCTTGCCACATTGAACGAGGGCAGCCGTGTTAACATTGAGCGCTCGTTGACGGTTGGCGATGAGTTAGGTGGGCATATGGTTTCAGGCCATATTCACTGCATGGCAACCCTGGTCGAACGAACTGACAGTAAAGACAATTGCCGACTGTGCTTTAGTATTGATAAAAAATGGCGCAAGTATCTTTTTGCCAAGGGGTTTATCAGCGTCAACGGCTGCAGTTTAACACTTGGCGAGGTCGAAGATGAGCGCTTTTTCTTACATCTTATCCCTGAAACCCTGCGTCTTACTAACCTCTCGTTATTAACGTTAGGCGATGCGGTAAATATTGAATTTGATCAACAAACCATGACCATTGTCGAGTCGATCGAGCGAATTATGGCGCAACGATATAATCAATAAATGGTAAAAACAGCAGGTGTTTAACGCAAACGGACCTGCGTTGTCCTTGATGCCATAAGGCGTGGCAAAGAATGTGTCACTACAGTGCGTTACTGGCTCTGGTCTCTAAAATACTTGTTCATCATCGGCGTCAATCGCCAATTGAATGACTTGGTTATAATCGTCGATATGCATATTCAAATGCATTTCACAGCAACAGTTAGGGCAAGTCTCGTAATAATTTTGGTCGCCTTGGCTAGTGTCTAGCTCAATATGCATGGGATGTGCACAGTGCGGACAATGAATGGTTTTTTTACTCATATTCTGCGCCATGGTGACACGCTCCTATGTATAAATGCCATGTCTTAAGTATGACCGCTTATTGCCTATTTTGCTGTGTTTTGTGGCGAAAATGATGCACATTTAACGCCTTATCACGGGGCTAGTTATTAAGCTTTTGTATTTGTTTGATAAATGTAAAAACCTGATCGACGTAAACACCACCAAACATATTGGCGTGGTTTAGAATGTGATAGAAATTGTACACTAATTTGCGTTGTTCATAGCCTGAATCGAGTGGCGCTATTGCGTGATAAGATTGATAAAAAGCATCGTCGAAACGTCCAAATAATTCGCTCATCGCAATGTCGACTTCTCTATCGCCGTAATAGCAAGCAGGATCAAATAGACACGGATACTCAGCGGTAAAACCAATGTTGCCTGACCACAAATCACCGTGAACCAAACTCGGAATTGGCTGGTGATCGCATAGTATGTCACGGCACATGGCGCAAATTTGATCATTGTTCAAGCCGTCAGCTTTGCGAGCAAACAATTGTAATTGGTACTTAATTCGATACTCGCTAAAAAAACGCGCCCAACTGTCATCGTAGGTGTTGATTTGACGCGTCGCACCAATGAAGTTGTCTTCAGGCCAGCCGAATTCGGGCTGTTGATTTTCCGAATGCAGGTTTGCTAGCACTTCACCTAGTTGAGCAAAGTTAACCGTGCCTTGTGGTGTTGGCGAGCGGTGCATCGCAATGTAGTTGGTGACTAAAAAACTGTGCTGCTGGGTAATACCAAAACAAATGACCTCAGGCACGATCAAGTCGTGACGACAGTTTAAAATATCTAGGTTAAGCGCTTCCGCTTCAAACATAGCGAGGTTATCTCGGTTGTCGAGCTTAACAAAATAGCGCTGAGTGCCACTGTGAAGACAATAAGCTCGGGTAACATCACTGCCCGAGATCGGCTCGATTTTATCAACTGTTACATCGCATTTTAATGTTTTGCCTATCGCTGCACCGATATCGTCCCACATTGATCCTCCCTTGCTCTAGATTTGGTCAGTTTAGTATAGACAATGGCGTGTTTTACCGCGTTGCTTTGTGCAAGTTTTTTGTTTGCTACTACCGCGGTTTGGTGATGTTTTACGAGTGCTGAGATCAATGGTGGTGAGTTGTTTTATTTCCTGCGAGGTTATCCCTAAACTCTAATAGTTGTTATAGGTCAGGGTATTGGTGGACACTCATCTGCAGGCTAAAGGATGCAGTTTATTCGGCAAAAAAAAAAGGACCATCAATGATGATCCTAACTCTGTTCATATGCGCCTAATTTTAAAACGACGCCTATCAGTGTGACGCTTGCAGCTGAACAGTGAGTGTTTAGCTATATATCAACGCCTTATTATTGTTATCAATGTGCGATCAGTGTAACGATGTTACAGATGCACTTTAACCAATAAGCTAACAGCTGATTCTGTGCCTAAGCCTGGGTAGTCAAGACCGAATTTATTGTCCCAGTATGAGTATTCAATACCGGCTTCAAATTTTTTGGCAATACCAAAGTATTTGCCAACGTCTAAACGCAATTGCGGATTAAAGTGAAATTCTGCTTTGTGTGTATCAGCCGCTGAAGACCAATCGATATAGCCGTCAAACATGAAGTCTGCATTGCCGATACTAAATGGGTAACCCCATACCAACGTCAATTGCTGATCGTTATCCACGTTTTCGTTATTGGCTTGATAGACATTCACATTGGCGTATGCAAAGCCAGGAAGTTTCAAATCAGCACCGACACCGACTAAGTAGTTATCAAAACTATTTGAAAAAACAGCTGAATGGTACGTTGAGTGTTCCCAAGTCGTTGCGATAAATACGTCACTTACGATACCGTATTCAAACTTGCTACCGGTTGCATAGCTGAGACTTAAGCGCGGAGATAACTCAGAATAGGTTTCTTTTGCCGCAACGTTGTCGCTGTCTTGTTTGAAGTCTAAGCGATCGGCAAAAAAGAATAAATCGCCCCAGCTATGGCCAGACGCGTGTTCAAGGGTAACGGTAACAACATCGTCGTTTTCATTGACGTGGTATTGATTCACGTTGTGTAACAACGATACCGAGTTGTCACTCCAAAACATTTCTGCTGTGGCTTGAGTTGACGTTAAAAAAGCACCTGCCAGTAATGCAGATGAACAGATAGATTTAATGGTGTTCATTAGGATCCCTGATAAATAAAGTTGGCTATACACAGCTCGACGTTATGTAGCCTTACGTGTTGCGATATAGGAGCAGACGGCATTGTCTGCTCCTTTAGATTTTTGAAATGTTATAAGAACATGAATTTAGCGACAAACAGGATGGCTAGAAACCAAACACTGGCACTAATTTCACTAAAGCGACCTGAAAATGCGCGAACTGCCGCGTAGCTAATAAAACCAAGAGCAATACCGTCGGCAATAGAAAAGCTCAAAGGCATAGTTACTAAGATGACCACAACCGGTACCGCATCGAGCAAGTTATCCCAGTTGACATTAACCAAGCTGCCAACCATTAAGACACCAACAAAAAATAGTGCTCCCGCGGTTGCGTAGGCTGGGATCATTCCCGCTAGCGGAGAAAAGAATAGCGCTAATAAAAACAGTACAGCAACCGTAACAGCCGTTAAGCCCGTGCGACCACCGGCTGCAACACCCGATGCACTTTCAACGTAGCTGGTGGTCGTTGAGGTACCTAATAAAGAGCCCGCAACCGTGGCACCTGAGTCAGCAAATAGTGCTTTTTTAAGGCGAGGTAAATTACCGTTTTCATCAAGCAATTTTCCGCGTTGTGCAACCGCTAATAACGTCCCTGAGGTATCAAATAGGTCAACAAATAGAAAAGCGAAAATAACACTGATCATACCTACTTCAAATGCACCAGCAATGTCTAAGGCCATAAATGTTGGAGCGATTGACGGTGGCATTGATACCACACCGTTGTACTGAACATCGCCAAACATAATACCAAGTACGGTGACAACGAGAATTGCTATCATTACTGCACCGTGGACCTTAAGGCTAATTAAAGCAACGATTAAAAACAGACCTAAAATGGCCATCATTGGACCAAAATCAGTGATTTCACCTAAGGTTACAAGTGTGGCAGGGCTAGCGACGATGATGCCTGAATTTTTTAAGGCGATAAGCGCAAGGAACATACCAATACCGGCAGCAATACCAAAACGCAAGGCATGAGGAATTGAGTTAATGACCCATTCACGCACCTTAAACGCACTTAACAAGGTAAATATCACACCTGAAATAAATACGCCACCTAGAGCCACATTCCAGCTATAACCGAGTTCTAATACAACGGTAAAGGTAAAGAACGCATTTAACCCCATGCCTGGTGCAAGAGCGATTGGGTAATTTGCATAGAGGCCCATGATTAAACAGCCAATGGCGGCAGCTAAACACGTTGCGACAAAGACCGCACCTTGGTCCATACCCGTCATTGCCAACATGCTTGGGTTAACAAAAATTATGTAACCCATGGTTAAAAAGGTGGTGAAACCGGCTAAAATTTCTTGCTTTACATTGGTGCCATGCTCGGCAAGTTTGAACAGCTTTTCAAACATCGTTTTTCCTGAACTAAATAGTTATTACGCGCTTTCCTTGACAATGTTGCAGCGAGTTAACGAGTGATTGCCAAGGGTGTATAAAAGATGCGCTATTTTACGAAACTTTGTTACGAAATGTAATAAAAATCACGAAAAATATTAAAATAATGACGATAACGAGCTAGCTTATACAAGCTCGTTTCATGGTATTAACACCGCGTTTAAATGTTGCTGGTTTGCATTTACATTTACATCAGCGCTAATCGAGAAAAGGCGAGTGATAACCTTCGGGTTTAAGTGCTAGTAAATCGCAATTTAATCTATCGATAACGTGTTCGGCGGTATTGCCAATTAACACCGCCGACAGGCCGGTTCGGCCAATTGTGCCCAGAATAACCAGCTCGGCATCAATTTTTTCGGCGACGCTTTCAATGACATCCTCAGGTAAACCCTCTTCAATGTGTAACTTGTGCGCATCGATATGATATTGGCTGGCGTGCTTTTTCATCACCTCTAAGTGGTGATTACGCATGGTTTCGTTGTATTCAGCGGCATCAAATTCAGGTACTTCGATAGCAATATTAACAGGGGTGCCTGGGTAGGAGTTCACTAAGTGCACGTCGGCTTTGATTAACTTGCCAAGATTGAGAGCTTCGTCGGTAATTTTATTGTTTAACGATTGGTGTTCTTGCTCTTCGCTACCGGCGTTGATGGCCGCTAAAATTCGCCCGTTTTCAGGCCAGAGGTGATCTTTGACCAGTAGTAATGGTACCCAGCATTTGCGGATAAGGTGCCAATCTGTTGGGGTAAAGATCACTGATTGTAGGGTAGGGTGTTCATGTGTGCTTTTGATCACGATATCAAACTGATGATCTCGCACCTCAGCTAAAATGGCCTCGAAAGGGCGGTTGTGCCAAATAACTTTGACGTCGATTTGACAGTCAAATTGCTCTGTTAACTCGGATAACCACAAAGTGCGATCGTTGACTACACTGGTGCGCATCGCTTCGCGCTCATCGGCAGAGAGCATGGTTGTCATTTCGTAGGAAAAATCGTATATAACGAGTAGGGCGGTTATATTGGCACCGCTGCGCTTGGCAAGGGTACAGGCTCTATCTAACGCCTTTTGTTGTTGCTCACTAGGGTCGACAACCGCAAGAATGTTTTGATATTTTTCCATAACACGCCTCAAAGTACGATGTATTTAATGATCGCTGTCATCTGTAACACTACGTTTGTTGCTAACGGTATGTTGTGCGTATCGATTACACTATCGATACGCACTCGTTACAGTGTGTAGTGTTAATATTAACTGGTCAATGAGGATGTTACAATAATGTTAAAAAATAACGATGTGATTGGCTTAACTTATCTGTTTGCCATTATCACTGATGAAAACCGGCAAGTTCAAATAAGGCTTGTTTGTCTAAAATGGTGATCAGTTTATTGTCCACTTTGATCAAACCATCTCTTTGAAAACGGGTCATCAACCTGGATATGGTTTCAATGGTCAAACCAATATAATTACCTATTTCGCTGCGCGTCATTGGCAAGTTAAATTCCAGTGAAGACAAGTGGCGATTGCCTAATCGACGCCCGTAATTGGCCAAAAACGTGGCCAGTTTCTCTTCTGCATTTTTGCGGTTTAACAGCAGCAGCATTTCGTTGTTACACTGAATTTCATCGCTCATTAAATTTAACATTTGCGATTTTAGGCGAGGGATTTTATTAGATAGCGTGTCGAGCACTTCGAACGGAATTTCACAAACCATCGACGTTTCAAGTGCTTTGGCAAAGCTCGGATGCTTATTGCTGGCTAGCGCGTCAAAGCCCATCAAATCTCCGGCGAGATGAAAGCCTGTGATCTGCTCTTCTCCTTGCTCAGAAATAATAAATGTTTTAAAGGTGCCGGAGCGAATAGCGTACAGAGTTTGTAGCTGCTCTCCTGCTTCAAAAATTTGGGTGTTTTTTTGAATTGGCTTTTTGCGTTGGATAATATCATCCAACAGGTTTATTTCATTCTCATTTAAGCTAAACGGCAAACAGAGTTCGCTGATACTACAATTTTGGCATTTGATGTTCTGGGCGGAAAAAGCCATATGTTGATTACCCACACAGGTATTAATAACGTTATAAAAAGTAAGGTTACTAAAATATTTGCTTTAGGGCAATATACAAAGAGTAACCGCCATAAATGACCAAGGCGAGTCCGGTGAGCTGCTTAAACAGCGGGGCGCGAATGAGTTTGTCCAACCATTGTACCGAGCAGGCGACAACCAATAATGCAGGTAGTGTTCCCAAACCAAACGCCAGCATAATCAATGCGCCTTGTAGCGCACTGCCTGACGCCAACGACCAGGTAAGTGTTGAATAAACGAGGCCACAGGGTAACCACCCCCATACAGCGCCAAGCATGAGCGCTTGCCACGTTGTCTTAATTGGCAATACGTGTCGTGCAAGCGGTTGAATGTAACGCCAAAGATACTGACCAAGACGCTCGATATGAGTTAACACAAACCATATTCTAGCAACATACAAGCCCAGTAAGATGATAAAAATAGCGGCAATGACTTTTAGCCAAATGACTTGTGCACCCAATGACTTAATGGCAATAGAGCCGGTAAAGCCGGCAATTGCGCCAAGCAAGGTGTACGAAGCGACGCGACCGACATTATAACTAATCACACGCGAAAAGTGCCCAGCTTCACTGTCACTTCGGGTGGTCAACATCGACGAGATACCGCCACACATAGCTAAACAGTGACCGGCACCGGCAATTCCGATTAACAAAGCTGAGAAAAAATCGAGGGTCATGGGTTATTTAGTCTGATCGTTCTGTGCCGCATTATCGGTTGCCTCATCGGCCTTATTCGATTTCTTCTCGTCATCAAATAAAATACTCATACCCTGTTTTTCTAAATCGTCAAATTGCTCTGTTTTTACCGCCCAAAAAAATAGGTAAATGGCAATGGCGGTAAATAAAATAGCAATCGGGATCAGTACGTAAATTACACTCATGTTCAGCTTACCTAGTGCTTATTTAAGCAACCTTAAAGAATTGGTTACGACAATTATCGAGCTAGCCGACATTCCTAATACTGCCATATACGGGGTTATAAAGCCACACACAGCAAGTGGCAGGACGATTGTATTATAGGCAAACGCCCACGCAAAATTTTGCTTGATAATCTGTCCTGTTTGTTTAGAGGTGTTGAGCAAATCAAGGAGGCTGGTTAGTTTATTATTTAACAAAATAACATCGGCACCGCTTTTGGCGATCTCTGTGCCACTGCCCATAGCGATGGCAACATGTGCTTGGGCAAATACTGGCGAGTCATTTACGCCATCGCCTACCACGGCAACGGTTCGGCCCGATTTTTGCTGGCGCTCAATGATCTCTAGCTTATCTTGAGCTGAACAGCTGTGATGTAGCTCGTCTAGCGCCACACCGGTGAAGGCTTCGACTCCAGCTTTATTATCACCGCTGATCATTAAGGTGTAGTTTTGCTTTTGATTTAACGTTTGCAGTACATCATTGCTGTCGTTGCGAATGACATCGCCCAGATATAAGGCTGCAATCAAACGGTTATTAATGGCGACGACGACTTGTGCATCGTCGTCTTCGAAATTATCGGCACCGGTTATCGATTTTATCCAACTTGCTTTGCCTATCGCTATGTCATTGCCATCTTGGTAACCGCGAATACCAGAGCCGGGAACGACGGTAATTTGCTCGACGTTTACGGCAAAATCACGATAGTCAATAAACGCTTTGGCGATCGGGTGCTCAGAGTGACTTTCCATGGCCGCTATTGTGGCAAGTAAGTGGTCCTTGTCGATTGTTTGGTCAAATAGTTTACAATCGACAAGGCTGAACTCACCGCGCGTTAATGTGCCGGTTTTATCAAAGGCAAAACAATCAACACTTGGCATGGTTTCAAGCACATGGCCTGATTTGATCATTATACCGTCTCGGTTGAGGCGAATTGTGCCACAGGTGAGCGCCGTGGGGGTGGCCAGTGATAACGCGCAAGGGCAGGTCGCTACCAGCACCGATAGGGTGATCCAAAAAGCCTCAGATGGCATGTGTTGGTACCAGTAAATTGAGGTCGCTATCGCAGTAAGTAAGATAATAGCCACAAAGTACTGGGCAATTTTATCCGATAATTGAGCGATGGCAGGCTTATGTGCTTGAGCTTTTTCACTCAGTCGAATTAAATTGGTAAGAAAACTATCTGAGCTGGTTTGGGTGATCTGCACCGTTAAATTGCCATCACCATTGACAGTGCCAGCGAAAACGCTCTGACCGACAGATTTGTGAACAGGCACGTGTTCACCGGTTAACATCGATTCGTCAACACTCGATTGACCATAGATAACAACCCCATCACCGGCAACAGTTTCTCCTGGCTTAACTATAATGCGATCGCCAACCGTTAATCGTTTGGCGCTGATCACTTGTTCAGCATCGTCAACGAGAATGGTCGCAGTGAGAGGCATTAATTTTAATAAGTTGGCAGAGGCCTGGGCGGCATGCGCACGGGCTCTAAATTCCAAAAATTTGCCAATTAACAATAAAAAGGTGAACATTGCCAGCGACTCAAAATAAACCTCGCCGGTTTGTGTAAACGTTGCCCACGTACTGGCGCAAAACGCCAAAATAATGGCAATAGACACCGGTACGTCCATCGATAAACGACGAGCCCGTAACGCACTAAGCGCACCTGTGTAAAACGGTAGGGCGCCATAGGTGACTATGGGCAATGTGAGTACAAAACTGGTGCCGCGAAGGTAAGTCAAATTATGCTCAGCAAGATCACTAAAGGCCCCAAAATACAAACCGACAGCAATCATCATCACTTGCATGGTCAGAATGCCGCTGACCCCAAGACGACGAATAAACGCCTTACTTTGTTGCTTGTTACTTTGCTCGACTTGATTGGCTTTAAATGGCGACGCTTGATAGCCAATGCGTTGGATGGTTTTTAATATTGCACTGAGTTTAAGTTGGGTGTTGTCCCAGGTAATTGTCGCTCGTTGGGTTGTCGCGTTAACCTGCACTTTGCTGATCGCTTGGTGAGAAGCGAGTTGCTTCTCAATAAGCCATGCGCAGGCAGCACAACTCATGCCGTCGATAGAGACTATGGTTTCCTTTTGATTATCAACATCAAAGGTGAATTCGCTTTGCAAATTTTCGTCATCAACAAACTGATGATCTTTTAACGCATCAGGGATACTGGCATCGATTTTATTACCTTTTTCACTGCGAAAACGATAATAGTCTTGTAACCCATTAGCAACGATAGTTTGCGCAACGGCTTGGCAACCAATGCAGCACATATCGTGGCTTTTTCCTTCAATTTCCACTGGCAAGTGAATACCTGCAGGGATCGGCTCTCCACAGTGAAAGCAGTCCTGATGTGCGTGCGACATAATTAATATCTAAGTTCGAAAGCTCTAAATTGTTGTTGTGGCAAGCCAAGAATAGTTTGCAACTTCCAGGTGTTATCAAACGGGGTAATGACAATACGCCATTTTCCTTCAATATTGTTCTCAAGCGGGGTACGCAACCAACCGTTGCCATCAGGTGTTACTTTTATCGCAAAGTCGCGGTCGGCTAATGTTGCGTGATAGAACGCGACATTCAACATGGGAAAGGTTTTTTCGATACCCGTTGGTTTTAATACAAGTTCATTCTCTGTGACTTTAATGTCAAAGCGAACGCCTAGTTTTTCGGCTAGTTTATATTTGCCGATGTCTTGGTTAATCGCCTTGCCTTTCTTGTAATAGTCATCAACAACTACGGTATCGGCACCGGTGTTAGCGATAATCAGGGTAGTGATACCGGCTACGACCGCACTAAGTGGCAAAATAAATACTAAATAAGCCCACGGCTCTTTGTACCAAGGAGTTTTCATGCAACAGTTTCCCAAAAATTTGATGCGTTATTGTAACCCAACTGCGGGCTTCCCTCTATATATTACGACGAGGCAATTTATATTGATTTAGACTGTTTTATTATAAACTTAACAACAAGAGTAACAGACTAGATCAATACAAACTGATGGCAAAAATAAAACCCTGTAAGACAGTGCCCTACAGGGTTTTTCGTTTAAGTATTGAGTTACTCTGCTTGCGACAAACTGTAAACGTAAGCGCTGATCACTCGAATCTTATCTTCGCCTAAGATGTCTTTCCAAGCTGGCATAACACCGGCGCGACCGTTGCGAATTGATTCCTCAATTGCTCGCTCACTACCGCCGTACAACCAAATGTTGTCATTTAGTCGAGGCGCGCCAAGAGCAAGGCCCATGGCATCGGAGCCTTGACCTTCAGCACCGTGACAAGCCGCACACATGGCAAACTTTTCTTCACCAGCACTTGCTAGTTCAGCGTCGACCTTGTCTGCGCGCTCTGGGTTAAGACTCATTACGTACGCAGCAACTTCCTTAACACCTTGCTCGCCACCTAACATGGTTTTCCAAGCGATCATACCCTGTGCTTTGCGACCATACAGTAACGCATGTTCAATATCCTCAGGGCTGCCACCGTATAACCAATCGTTATCGGTTAGGTTAGGGAAGCCTGTTGTACCTTTGGCGTCAGAGCCGTGACATTGCGAACAGTTTTGCAAGAACAAACGCTGGCCAATTTTTAATGCTTCTTCATTTTCGGCCAATGCTTTTATATCTTGGCTGGCAAATTGAGCAAAAATAGGGCCAAAACGCTCGTCTGCTGACGCAACTTCTCGGTCATACTGTACAGCAAGACCTGCGTCTTTTGCTGCCGCATTTTTCATTTTTGAATCTTCAAGGCTGGTAACGTCTTGGTTTGAGCTCTTCCAGCCCAATAGACCTTGGAAGTTACCTAAACCTGGGTATAAAGCCAAGTAGCCAAATCCCCAGATGATTGTTACCAAGAAGAAGGTACTCCACCATTTAGGTAGAGGATTGTTTAACTCTTGGATACCGTCAAACTCGTGGTCCATTGGTTCGCCTTCGGGAACGCCGGCGAAGTTTGTTAAACACCAACGCAGTAACACCCAGCAACCAATTAAGGTACCTAAGGTAAGAACAATTATCCATGCACTCCAGAAGCTAGACATTATTATTAGTCTCCTGTTTATCTTTCGCCTGATCTTTATTATCGTCGTCGAATATAGAGTTTGCGGCTTCATCAAAAGATGATTTACGTCGTTTACTGTATGCCCAAATCACAATGATGATGAACAATACAAAGATTAAAACGGTAAATATGCCTCGAATCGTGCCTATATCCATAATTATTTCAACGCGTGACCAAGTGATTGTAAATAAGCGATAAGGGCGTCCATTTCGGTTAGACCGTCCTTACCAGTAATACTCTTAGTGGTAGCAAATTCTTTACCTGCATTGGCGATGTCCTCAGCCGAGTAAAGTGGAATAGGGTTACCATTCTCATCTTTGTGGCTGCGGTTTTTGGTCAAACTATTGAACAATTCCATCTTTTGTGCAGAGTATTTGTTGCTGATCGGCGTTTCTGCCAACCACTTATACGACGGCATATTTGACTCCGGAACCACTGAGCGCGGATCCATTAAGTGAGCGTAATGCCAATCGTCTGAGTAACGTCCGCCAACACGGGCAAGATCTGGACCAGTGCGTTTTGATCCCCATAAGAACGGGTGTTCCCATACGGATTCGCCGGCTACTGAGTAATGTCCGTAGCGTTCTGTTTCCGCTCTAAACGGACGGATCATTTGCGAGTGACAGTTATTACAACCTTCGCGGATGTATATGTCACGACCTTCCATTTCTAACGCCGTGTATGGACGTAAATTCTGAACTGGCTGAGTAGTCTCTTTCTGGAAGAAAAGAGGGGTGATTTCAACCAAGCCACCAATACTGATAGCCGCGATTGTTGCAGTGAAGAACCAGCCAATGTGCTTTTCTACTTTTTCATGTTTATTTTGCATCATTAACTCCTTATGCGATCGCTTCTTTTTGCAAACTACCTTCTTTGGCGCCGATAGTTTTGAACATGTTATAAGCCATCAATAAAAATCCAGTTACGACGAAACAACCACCGACAAAGCGGATGAAGTAGAACGGATAAGAAGCTTGCAGTGATTCAACGAAGCTGTAGGTTAACGTACCGTCTGTGTTAACAGCGCGCCACATTAGACCTTGCATTACACCTGAGATCCACATGGCAACGATATAAAGCACAATACCCGTGGTGTGCAACCAGAAGTGAACGTTGATCAATTTGATGCTGTACATACGACCTTGACCGAATAACACCGGAATAAGGTGGTACATAGCACCGATAGATACCATCGCAACCCAGCCTAGCGCACCAGAGTGTACGTGACCGACTGTCCAGTCAGTGTAGTGTGATAACGCATTTACTGATTTGATAGCCATCATTGGACCTTCGAACGTTGACATACCGTAGAACGACAGCGATACGATAAGGAAACGCAAGATTGGGTCATGGCGAAGTTTATGCCATGCGCCTGATAGGGTCATGATACCGTTAATCATACCACCCCAAGATGGCAAGAATAGCACCACTGACATAACCATACCCAAGCTTTGAGTCCAGTCTGGTAGAGCAGTGTAGTGTAAGTGATGAGGTCCCGCCCAAATATATAGCGATACAAGCGCCCAGAAGTGAACGATTGATAAGCGGTACGAGTATACCGGACGTTCAGCTTGTTTTGGTACGAAGTAGTACATCATACCTAAGAAGCCCGCCGTTAGAAGAAAGCCTACAGCGTTGTGTCCATACCACCATTGCATCATCGCATCTATTGCGCCTGAGTATAATGAATAAGACTTGGTTAACGTCAATGGAATCGCCATTGAGTTACCGATGTGCAGAACCGCAACCGTAATAATAAAGCCACCGAAGAACCAGTTAGCCACGTATACGTGAGACGTTCGACGCTTGTACAGGGTACCGAAGAAAACAATGATGTAAGAAATCCACACCAAGGCAATAAGAATATCAATCGGCCATTCAAGCTCGGCGTATTCTTTTGACGAGGTAATACCTAGCGGCAAGGTAATGGCCGCAGCGACAATAATCGCTTGCCAACCCCAAAAGGTGAACGGGACTAACGGACCGCCAAATAAGGCAGTTTTACAGGTGCGCTGGACAACGTAGTAAGACGTTGCAAACAGAGCGCTGGTACCAAATGCGAAAATTACCGCATTGGTATGTAAAGGACGTAAACGAGAATAAGTCAGCCATGGAGTTTCAAAGTTTAGCGCCGGCCAAATCAGCTGCGCCGCAATTAAAACACCAACGAAAGTGCCGACAATACCCCAAATAACCGTCATGACAGTAAATTGGCGCACAACTTTGTAGTTGTAATCCATTTCTGCGAGATTACTTTGACTCATATTAAAGGTTCCACACTTATAGTTATTAAGTTGATGTGAGCGTTAAAGGTCACTAAAATCTGTTAAAACTGACGCTTTATACCGATCGTCGTTAACCTATAGTTATAGTTCAAAAAAACAACACACGCATATTGTTATTTATCGGGTGCGATAATAACGACCTAAAAAGCATATGTCACGTGAAGTTGTGGGAAATTCTGACCTAGATCAAGAAAATTTAGTAAATTGTAAAATGTATTAGCAAACTGGTTAATTTTTATCAGTTTTTTAGTACCTGATGGAGTGAATTTTGACCAGACGTTTTATCTTTGCACTAGGCGTTGTTCTGTGTGTCGTAGCCATTTGGCTATTTGTTTTTTATTTACCCTCGCCACCCCTCAAGGTGACATCAACGACTCTGCAATCTGCAGTTGGCTGTGATTTTAGTGAAGATCAATGTGTAAGAAATATCGGTGATACTGTCTACCGCTTAACAGGGACACCATCGGTGTTTAAAGTGGAGACACCGATGACGTTTACATTGCAATCAACTGCCTTGAGCGCTTTGTCGTCTGTAGAGGGACATTTAGAAGGCAGAGATATGTATATGGGAAAAATACCGTTGTTTTTCACATATCAAAATGGCAAATTCGTCGCTCAGACAATGGTTGGTGCATGCACAGAATCATCGATGATTTGGACCATGCACCTTGTTGTTGAGCAACCAAACGGCAGCGTTGAACAGTTGACGTTTGATCTGCAAAGCTTTAATTAAATTATTGGTTAAGATATTAATAACCAGATAGCGACGACGGACATTAAGGTGGCAGAAATACGGTTTATCAGTTGTACGTTTTGGCGTTTGGAAATCAACAAACCCAATGACTTACCACCCGTAGCATAGAGCATCATACAGGTAAACTCCGACACTAGAATAATGCTCACTAATAGGGTTAATTGAGGTGTCAAAGGTTGATCAGCATGAATAAATGGTGGCAACAAAGATACCATAAACGCCCAGCCTTTCGGGTTGGCGATGGCGGTAACAAATCCCTGAGAGAATAAACCTGACCGGGCTAGGGTTTGGTTACTGTCAAGCGTGTCGGGAATGGCCATTTTTCCCTTATTCATCCACATCTGATACGCGATAAACAAAAGGTAACCGCCACCGAGCAATTTAAACACATTAAATGCCAGTGGATATTTGAACATAAGCGCGGCAACGCCTAATACTGCGGCAATGGCTACGGTGGCAACACCGAGTAACTCGCCCCACATCATCCACATAGTGCGACGCACGCCAACACTCATCCCCAAGGTAAGCGCTAATGTCATACACATACCAGGTGTAATAGAGACGAAGAAAAAAGTGGGAATAAACAGACTTAAAACAGCAAGATCCATAGCAACTAATGCCGGTGTTTAAACAGTGCGCTAATGGTAAATAAATCAGAAATTAAAAGCTATCAATTTATCGTTAGCGACTTTATACATTGCAAGGTTCAGCAACCTTTGCTATCCCGTGATGATTAACACTAGGCGTCTGGCACAATACCATGTGGTTATCGCTTGGTAGGTGTATCGAGTGTCGTATAAAAGATGTATAAATTCTGCCGACTTGTCGTTAGCCTAAGTTTGATTTTACCTTAAACACATTGTTACACGGCTTTTCTTACTAATTTCTGATACCAAAACGAAGCCATCAGAATGAACACGCCTATCCCCATAAATAAAATCACCTTTTGCCAAAGCAGTGCATTAGCGGTATCTATGAACGCTAACTTAATGATCCCTAACACAATCAAGCCAAAGCTGTACTTTACCGTAAATAAGCGTCGATCATTGACAAATAAAATAACAGCGCCATGGACAGCAAACACCGGGGCTATCAATAGATCTAATCGATATTCATTTAGTGAAGCAAACAGTGTGACATAAGTGACAGCAGCTATCGAGTGTAGGAATAAGTTACTATTGAGACCTAAAAGGCTACTTATTTTTGTATTGCTAATAAATGTGCTGTTTCGGTAAGCAGCTACAAGTAAAAATATTAGTGGAATACTCGCATACATAGCATCGGATGCGGTTAACCACCAAGCGGTAACAATTAATATGCCGTTCACGCAGATAATAGTGTATTCGTTTCGTTTTAAGTGTTCAGAGTGGCCGAGCATGGCTAACAACCCCACCCAAATCAGCGACGCTGCGACAAGGCCTATCAATATGTTTGTACTGTGAACGCCTATGATAGTTGGAACCGCAAGACCGAGTGATATCACGCCGCAACTGCATATGAATTGGCACAGTTGTGATTTTGAAATCCGTTTATTAAAGTAAAAAGCGGTACCGTAAAAAGTAATAAAGCCCATTAGCGCAACGAGACTATAAGCGAGCTCCATTTGACCGACAATAACCACAAGAGCCAAGCTCGCTAAAGCGGCCAGTACTTTTGTTTCTTTAATCAATAATTGATGCTTGGTTTTGGTGGCAAGATACAGTGATAACAGCGGTGACAACCATAGCAGCATTAGTGCATTTTCATCCAACCGACGTATTGTCGAGCCGACCCAACACAAAGGAAGCAACATATAAAATAAAATTCGTGCGGATTCTGCGAAGCCTTTAATTGCACTATCTGGCTGATATTTACGATAAAATGCAGACCACAACCAAAGCTGGATAAAAGCGGAGATAACAGCAAGTTTGGCAAATAATGGCAACGTCATAAAGCGATAGCTATCAACCATTAATGCACCGCTAAACGCGTAGAATAACGGAACTGATATTAAGGCGGCAGCAAAGACTTCAATGGACACTTGTTTGCATTGCTTAGCTCTAAACAACCAAAGCAATTGCAGTAAGATAACTGTCGCACCTGTCCAATTACCTAGCCATATATCGAGAGTCGCTACAGCCAATACAGATAACCACACAACCTCAAGTAACTGTAACAAAGGCTTGATCTTGTTTTGTGTTAGTTGATCAAAAACGTCTGATGCGTTGACTAGGCGTTGCCAAATACCAATAACGGCTACAATGACTATCGATAGCACCCAGCCATCAACTGACTTCAATGCGGGTAATGGGAAATACAGAGCTAATGCTGACCAGCAGTACACCAGCGCCAAAGCGGTTAAAGCTTGTCCCTGATTGATCACCTTGGTCATTTCATATCTGCGACCAATATAAAGCAACAATAACCCTTCAACAGCCCATGCGATGCCCCAATACGCATCGCTAATAGCGCTAATGATAGCTAAGACCGTCCACACGGATGATAGCAAAACAACAAAGTGAGTCAGGTTGTGTCTAATTTTATAGAAAAGGATACTGACACTGGCAGCAATAACGGCATTCAACGCAAAACTTGCACTCATCTGAGTTGAAAATAGCTCACTGGCTTGAAAGAAAAACAACAGCGTAGCGCCCACCAATGCAGCCAGTAAGGCAATAGCTTTGTGATTTGAATCGTCATTTCTAACTAAAGTAATGACAATGTATGTGAAAAACAGCAGGTAAAATAAATTTACAATCCAGGCTGAAATACTTACCGCTTCTATGCCAATAGTCCACTCTAATGCAACGACACAAAAAGCAAGACTTAAGTTAGCAAGCCATGGCTCACTTTTTTTATACGCTAATATCAAACTACTGGCGGTAACAAATGCCAAAGACAGTAAAAAATACAAAGGCTCTATTTGGATGGTGTTCGACAAAATAGGCATAGTGGCGATACCTATAATCCCAAGACCCGCCACAATTTTAGTATCCAACCAAATAGCTAAGAAATGGCAAACTAGTGCTATTAACAAATACAGGAGTAACACCACTATATTGGGGATTATCCCGTACACACTGCCTGAAAAGTATATTGTGCTATAGGACAATAAGATGCCTAAAGTAACAATCGCTGTAGCGAACTCACTAAAGCGCGTATTGATCTTCAAGCGTATGCCAACGGCCATAACAAGTATTGCTGCCATGCACATTAATAAAGATTTGGTGCCCGCGCCAAGTTGATCAATGAGTAGCTGCATTAGATAGCCAAAGCCAGCTAAGGTTAAGCCTATTCCTGCGAGGGTAAGGACAAAAATACCAAGTAAGCCGCGTTCTTTGTATGACTGATATACTTTGGTTACCGGAGAGAACCAATCGAATAATGAAGATAGAACAATTTGCAAAAACGAAGTGAAAAATGATGGTTGACGAGCAACAGAGTCTTCAGGTCGTCTGTTAAGAGCTCGGTATTCGTCAGCTGATTCAGGTAATTGCGCCTCTGTTTTCAGAGCTTCATTTTGTAGTTGAACAGCGCTATTGCTATCAACATCAATAAAACTTAAACTGTGCTCATTCTGTTTGGGGTTTTCGTCCTCAAGCAGCTTATTCAACCGCGTCTCTACAGAACTTAGTCTTTCATTAAACTGAAGTTTTAGTAATGCTAACTCAGATTTAAGCGCTTTAACTTCTTGATTCATTAGTACGTCCTGTAACGTTCTTATTTCATTTAGCCGAGCAAGCACAAAGACTATTTACTACGTAACACTTCGGCTAAACATTGAGTTAGCAACTTATCTATAAGGTGAACTCATCACTTGTTTTTTCATTTGGTTAAACCAGTGGCAATCGCTTCTTAGGCAGTATACGGAAATAAACACTTTACCTCTCATCTCGCAAAAGCCACTCGTCACTGTATTATTAATCAATAACTTACGCTATATTTCCGACTGACACAAGCGTGTCATAACTCGCTCTAAACGGTTTGATAGTAAAAGCTGTGGTCTGATAATTTTTTGTACAATATCGTATTCCAACCCGATGTGATTGTAATCACCAGAGTTAGGTGTCGTCGCCTTAGAATAAAGAACAACGCCCCAATGATTATCTCCTAAGCCACCAAATATAACGTTTATACTGTTGTCAGCCGCTTTAGTGATCGCGGCTACGTTGTGCTTCGCCATTATACTTCTTAGCTTTTGAGAAGCCTGAGCCAGAACCATCATATCTGGCGATTGCTCTGGCGTAGATATTTTATAATTGCCAGAAGGCGCGAACCCTGCGTGTTTGGACGGATAATAAGTGATTAATTGAGTAGGGCTAAAGAAGGTATTATTTATTCTGTATACGTTTGGTGTTGTTTGCTGAACGATTAATAAGCTATCACTCTTGCTGATACCTTTAATCTCTTCAGCTGAGTCTTTCAAAAACTGCTCGATGCGCGCAATTCTGTCGTTTTTACATTTCTGTTCTTTGCAGATTGCTATACTAGGCAAGTTAGATAGTTGTTTTTTATCAATATTTAAAAGTGCTCTGCCGAATACGCCGAAGTTGAAATTTGAGAAATCTCGCAGGTGTTTTTTATTGAGTTTGGTCGGTCGTACATCCAACAAGCTAAAGGGGTAAAAAGATGGCAAATAGGCAAGCTGGCGTTCCGTGCTAGGAAGCATCTCTCTTACGTGTTTGATTAATGCCCGGTACTTTTTATCAACCTCATTAGTGAAATATACTGGCGCACCGGCGTATGCTGTTGTACTGAACAAAAAAATACAACCTAAAAGACTATTTCTTATCATTTGTAACTTAAATCTCTATAAAATAACAAGCACGTGTTGTTTAAAGCTTTATGAGCACAAGAGCCCGTTTCACTTTCGCTTATCGTATAAGATATATTAACTCTTTCAATACGTTAACGTCGATTTAGTGCCTAATTCGGCGCTTTATAATTATCTAAGATACTCGTACTATGAAGAGGTAACGCTCGTATAAACAGCAAGTAATACTTGGCTAAAATCCGCGAGGAGAGAGCGAGCTAAGTGTTACGTTTCCGCCCTTAATGCACACATTAGATCAGCACACTGTTTAACATTAGTGCAGGCATAAACAGCACTGCCGCATAGAAAACTGAACCAGTGACTGCCAATGCTATACAGCTAAATGTTGCCTGAGTTAAGAATATTTTTGGCTGTGCCGCTGCACATGAGCGAATTAACCCAATACAAAAATACGCCTCATTTTTAATTTTGAGATAAGTTGATTGAAGCTTTAGAAGCAGTGGCTTGTAATAAAGTAGTAAAAAACTGAAAACGAGCTCAACGCCACCTAAGTCTGCCAAAAATATCAGTTCTGGAGCAAACGGCACTACGACTGATATAGCGGCAATAAAAAGTTGCTTTTGAAAAGCGCTTAATTCTCTCCACATGAGATTACATCCTTGTGCTTGTAACGCCCTAATGATGGGCTGAAAACTTTGGGTTAAAATTAGTGACGCAAGACCTGAGCTCACAGTTTTTAGTCCAAATGATTTGCTTGTTATGTAACGACTAGCACTAGCCTACTGAGTCCTGTTTAACTTCCTTATTACTTATGGGAGCAAGCAAAAAATAGAGTATTACAGCAAACCATGAAATACATACAGTGCCTATTAACCAAGCCAACTTCTCAGCTCCTGAAGTTTTACGTGACCTAATAATCAATGCAATAGGTACAATCCATATTAAAACCCACGTGAACAAAACTGCCCAAATACTAATTCCATTCATGACAATATCTTCTTTTTTTAAGTTACCAATGCCCGCATAATAGCTTGCTAAAATTGTGTAGCGAAGCGGAACTCAACCAACTGATAAAAATCCTGCTTCATTGCCTTGTTATACATACCTTACAACAGGCCATCGATTATTTCGAAACAACACATTCTTTTTTAATTTCACCTTCAGAATCGATACAGGAAGCCAGGTCTCTTTTTACGCAATTACTTTCTGAATCAGTAAACAGGGCCCTAACAGTACCATTGAGTAGTGCATTAAAAACGCCAGAATCTTTAGAGTTGACTGCGCCATCAGTAAAATTACATGCTACCTCTTCATTGGAGACTGATGAACATGAGGTTAGAACAAAAGATATAACAATAAGTAAAAATTTATCCATATTTAGATTTACCGTGAAACTCCATGTATGTATAACGCCATTACTAATGGGCGCATAAATGCTTGGCTAAACTTGTGTAGCGAAGCAGAACTGAGCCAAGCGTTAGCAGTCCCTTCACTTAATGCGCTTGTTAGGATTTAACTTGAAATACACTCTGCTACATATTGAGTTGGTGATGTTGAAAAATCTAATTGAAGAGTTGTAACTACAGGTGTTTGAGAGCTATTTTGTTTAGTTGCTTCCCATCTAAACTGTTTCAAAGATTTGATAGCAGCAGTATTAAAGATTTTTTCTGGAACAGATTTTATTATCTTAATATTCTTAGCTTTACCTGAAACAATAGTAAAAGAAAATTCAACACAACCACTTATATCATCTCTTGCAGCACTAATTGGATATTGAGGATAGCTTCTCTTTTTAACTGCCCAGTAATTTTCTGTTTGCGCTACTTCTTTAGTTAAATCTATAGCATTAGCGCTTACTTCACCTAAGTCTGGTTCCGCTGTATTCGCACACCCAACTAAAACACTAACCAATAGTAAATTGTATAATTTCATAATCATTCCATTTTTTATTCACGATGCAGGATTAAATCCTAATGCCGCAATATTGGGCGTATAAATGTTGGCTAAAATTAGCGAAGAATGAGCGCCAGCTAAGCTTTAGACGTCCCACACATAATTGCCTTGTTATGTTTTTTGTGCACCATTGCTTAACAATAGAGCTACCAGCAATGTTGGAATTGCAGCATACATTAAAGGTGCTACAGCAAAGCCCATAAATACTAATAGATACACTAAGAACAAAACTATAGGCAGAGCAAAGTAAAATAGGTTTTGCTTGGTAAATAAGATAAATGCTTTACGTACGGCATATACAATAATTAAAGCTAAAGTTGACGCGAACAATACGATTAAAATATTTGAATAGTAGGAGACTACAAACTCATTATATGGTCGGAGAAATTCTGGTACAGGCATAGCGGCAACAACACCTGACAACCAAACAAAGATATAAGCGAAAGAACTACCCAGTAGAAATGAAATAACATTTTTGTACACATTGGTCATAATTGACTCCTTCCTTGTGAAAAACATAACAATTTAATAGTGCGCAAATTGCGCATTTTTCTGCCACGCAATCGCTCACTTTTCTGATTACTACATTTTTATCAGATTAGCTAACCTTTTGCTAGCTAAAGAAATATTTTAAAGTTAGTAGAGTTGTCTACGGACAAAAATGCGCAAATTGCTCATTTTCCTGAATATAGGGGAAGTTCGTTGGTTCTGGATGTAAAAACAGTATCAAAAGAAAATATTCAATGTCTGTTCGTCATTCAAAGAGAACGTCGCGTCCGCTTTACCTTGATTAGCGGATTTATTATGGTGATCAAATGCGTTAAAACATAGTAATTATCGGCTCGGTTAAAGAATCGCGTGCATGAGGGCAGGGGAGTATGAAGACAGAACAAGAACTACAACAATACTTATTAGAGAAACGCGGAGCGACGTTAGATTTTCCTTTTGGTAATGACGTATCTGTATTTAAAGTGAAAAATAAGATGTTTGCCTTGCTAACGCATCGCAACGATATGTTGATGATAAATTTAAAGTGCGATCCAGACCAAGCGCTAATGCTTAGAGATATATTCTCCGCAATAACAGCGGGATATCACATGGATAAACGACATTGGATTAGTATTTACTTTGATCCAAATAACCCCGTACCGGATAACGAAGTGTTGCGACTCGTCGATCAATCATACAGTCTGGTGGTAAAAACATTAGCAAAAAAATTACAAGCGCAATTACTATAATCACACTAGCAAAGTGTTATTGAGTTTAATATAGATAGTTTGAAGGCTAGAATAGCAAAAAGCCCGCTAAATGCGGGCTTTTCTATGGTGGTTCCCCTGGTCTGTCTTGAGCAGACGGCGCATGGCCATTAATCATTCGCCAGTCCACCGCCGGAGGGCTGATGTGTATCGATTTGAAATACACTGAGCCAGCAAATTTATTTTTTTATTACAAGTTAGAAAGCAAAAAGCCCGCTAGATGAGGGCTTTTCTAAGGTGGTGTCCCTGAACTGACTTGAACAGACGGCGCATGGCCATTAATCATTCGCCAGTCTACCGCCGGTGAGCTGATATGTATCGATTTGAAATACACTGAGCCAGCAAATTTATTTTTTATTACAAGTCAGAAAGCAAAAAGCCCGCTAGATGCGGGCTTTTCTAAGGTGGCTCCCCTGGTCTGATTTGAACAGACGACACATGGATTAACAGTCCACCGCTCTAACCAACTGAGCTACAGGGGAATGATTTTGTTTTAGAGTAAATCAACTCTTTGAAAGTGGCTCCCCTGGTCTGATTTGAACAGACGACACATGGATTAACAGTCCACCGCTCTAACCAACTGAGCTACAGGGGAATGATTTTGTTTTAGAGTAAATCAACTCTTTGAAAGTGGCTCCCCTGGTCTGATTTGAACAGACGACACATGGATTAACAGTCCACCGCTCTAACCAACTGAGCTACAGGGGAATGATTTTGTTTTAGAGTAAATCAACTCTTTAAAAGTGGCTCCCCTGGTCTGATTTGAACAGACGACACATGGATTAACAGTCCACCGCTCTAACCAACTGAGCTACAGGGGAATAAAACTTTATAACCGCTTCTACTATACGAAATTTTATAATATCAGCCATTATTTTTGAATCGACGTTATATCAATTCTATAAAGTGGCTCCCCTGGTCTGATTTGAACAGACGACACATGGATTAACAGTCCACCGCTCTAACCAACTGAGCTACAGGGGAGTAGTATTGCGCTGTGCGCTAACGGAGCGGAATATTATCTATCTCAATGTTGCCTGTCAACAGGAAAAACAAGAATAAATAACATATTTAATTCAACTGCTTGTTTTGCGTACAGTTCGCATTGAAAATAGACGCTTACAGACGACGAGAGATTGGTCGCACCGAGGTATAAGTTATCCACTAAATTTGTGGATAACTGTGTGAGTGGAAGTGTAAATGACCTGTACAGTATTGTTTAGCAAAGAAATTTTATTCTCGCTTGCACCGCTATAAATAGCGTTTCAATAAATAATACAACAGCTTAGTTTTTGTTGGTCATAAAATGACCATGTGTTTTGGGCTGAATATTGACTTAGCTCAACTCCCAATGGTCGATCAGCTCTCGAGCCAGTTGTTCATTCGCATTGTCAACGAGCACGCGTACTAAGCCGACGGCTTGTAATTCACCGACGCCACCTTGTAAGTGCTCGCCGTGAATATACGCTTTTATCTCAGCTTGTTCGAGTAAGTTGGCAACTAGATGTGCTTGTATGGTATTCGACGCGTCAAAAACACAAATCATTGATCCTCCTGTGCTACGCTTTTTTGCGCAAACTATGCGTATTTTATCGCCACTATTGGTTAAGAGTACGCCAAGAACGGTTGAAATAACAGTTGCGGTAGATGGTTGCGCAGAGACATTTATTTATATCTAGTGTCACCAAACCGCTTTCACGACGCCAGTACTCTCGGCGACAATAAACACCGATAAACGACGCATGGCGATTAATTACAGGTTTTGTTAGCAACCATGGGCACAATATTTTACAATAGAACTCTTTGATTTTTCTTACCGGTTTCGTTCGTTAATGACCTTGAGCAGCAAAGCAAAACAACGCGATTTATTAAACGGCGATGTAGGCCAGACGTTAAAAAAAATGACCATACCGATGACGTATGGCATGGTTTTACTAATGACCTTTAACTTGGTTGATACCTTCTTTGTTGGCTTATTAGGTACAGCGCCTTTGGCGGCTATAAGTTTTACCTTTCCAATTACCTTTACCGTGATCAGTATGACGATTGGGCTGGGTATTGGTACGTCTGCGGTTATCGCTAGAACATTAGGTAAAGGCGATAAAGAACACGCGCGCGATATTGCAACTGTTGCGTTAATGGTCGCCTCGATTATTGTCATAGCGCTGTCGGCAGTCGGCTATGCGTTTTCAGCGCAAATATTTACTTTACTGGGCGCGAAGCCTGACTTGCTACCTCTTATTCACGAGTATATGGATGTGTGGTTTATTGGCAGTGTGGGCTTGGTTGCGCCGATGATAGGTAACGCTATCTTACGCGCTTCGGGAGATACGCATACTCCGAGCGTGGTTATGGGCAGCGCTGGCTTAATCAATGCAGTGCTTGACCCCTTGTTTATTTTTGGTTGGGGACCCATCCCTGCTATGGGTATTCAAGGGGCGGCCGTTGCAACGCTGGCTTCGTGGTCTGTGGGTTGGTTTTTTATTATTTATGTGTTGGGCATTAAAGGCGATCTCATCCACATGAATTTGCCCTCAAAACAGGTATTGGTTAATTCTACTCGGCAGATCCTAAAAATTGGCTTACCAGCGTCTGGTGCCAATATGCTCACACCCATTGCGGCAGCAGTTATGACCGCTATTGTTGCCACGTATGGAGAGTCCGCTGTGGCGGCGTTTGGTGTGGGCTCTCGAATTGAGTCAATTGCGTGTTTGGTGGTGTTAGCTCTGTCGATGACATTACCGCCATTTATCAGTCAAAACTTTGGCGCTGAAAAACTCTCGCGAGTCGAACAGGGTTATAAAGTGTCGGTTAAGTTTGTCATGTTGTGGCAACTGCTTGTATATGCCTTGTTAATCGCGACGGCACCGTGGATATCTGCGGCGTTTGCCAAAGAACAAAACGTCGCCGATTTGATTACGTTATTCATCTATATTTTGCCATTAGGCTATGGGCTGCAAGGTATCATTATACTGACTAACTCGTCTCTCAATGCCCTACACAAACCGATGACTGCCTTAGTGCTGTCCGTATTGCGGTTATTTGTGTTTTACCTGCCATTTGCTTACCTTGGCAGTATTTTATTTGCACTAGAAGGGTTATTTATTGGCGCCGTAGTGGGCAATCTATTAATGGCCATAGTATCGTATTACCTATTTACCAAACAGTTTCGCTGTTCTGATTAATTGACACGTCATTGAAGAGGCAATAATGACTAAAGATTTTCAACTTGTTTCCGACTATCAGCCAAGTGGCGATCAGCCGACTGCAATAGAGCAGTTATTAGATGGGCTCAACAGTGGTTTAGCACATCAAACGCTATTAGGGGTAACGGGCTCGGGGAAAACCTTTACAGTGGCTAACGTAATCGCTAGCGAAAATCGCCCAACAATGATTTTAGCGCCAAATAAAACCCTGGCTGCGCAGTTATACGGAGAAATGAAAGAGTTTTTCCCACATAATGCGGTTGAGTATTTTGTCTCTTACTACGATTACTACCAGCCAGAAGCATACGTGCCAACCACTGATACATTTATCGAAAAAGACGCCTCGATAAATGATCACATAGAACAAATGCGTCTGTCTGCAACGAAGGCGTTAATGGAGCGTCGCGACGTCATTATTATTGCATCGGTGTCTGCTATTTATGGTTTGGGTGACCCTGACTCATACTTGAAAATGATGTTGCATTTGCGCCAGGGCGATATTATTAATCAACGAGATATTTTACGTCGATTAGCCGAATTACAGTACACCCGTAACGATGTGGCGTTTCAACGAGCAACCTATCGTGTGCGCGGTGACGTCATTGATATTTTCCCTGCTGAATCAGACAGATTGGCCTTGCGGGTAGAGTTGTTTGACGAAGAAGTCGAGCGGATCAGTCAATTTGATCCTCTAACCGGTGAAGTGGAAGCGGTGTTACCGCGTGTTACCGTATACCCAAAAACTCACTATGCAACCCCGCGAGAGCGCATTTTAAAAGCGGTGGAAGAGATAAAAATAGAGCTCAAAGAGCGCGCGCAACAATTAAAAGACAACAATCGATTAATTGAAGAACAACGCATTGTTCAACGTACCCAATTTGACATTGAAATGATGACCGAACTCGGTTATTGCTCGGGTATTGAAAATTACTCGCGCTATTTATCCGGGCGTCAGCCGGGCGAAGCGCCTCCGACCTTGTTTGATTATTTACCCGACGATGGTCTGCTGATTATCGACGAGTCGCACGTCACCGTGCCGCAATTAGGGGCGATGTACAAAGGCGACAGATCGCGCAAAGAAAACCTAGTCGAATACGGATTTCGCTTGCCATCGGCGTTAGACAATCGACCGATGAAATTCGACGAATTTACGGCGCTAGCACCGCAAACCATTTATGTTTCAGCGACACCAAGCGACTATGAATTAGACAAAAGCGGTGGCGAAGTAGCCGAGCAAGTGGTGCGTCCAACAGGCTTGCTTGACCCCGTTATTGAGGTCCGCCCTGTAGATACTCAGGTTGACGATTTACTCAGTGAAATCAAAATTCGCGTGACGAAAAATGAGCGGGTGTTAGCGACCACATTAACCAAGCGAATGGCAGAGGATTTAACGGATTACTTAAGCGAGCATGACGTTAAAACGCGTTACTTGCACTCTGATGTTGATACGGTTGAACGCATGGAAATTATTCGAGACTTGCGCTTGGGTAAATTTGACGTGCTAATTGGTATCAACTTATTGCGCGAGGGGTTGGATATGCCAGAGGTATCCTTAGTTGCCATTCTCGATGCCGATAAAGAAGGCTTTTTGCGTTCTGAGCGCTCTCTCATACAAACCATAGGTCGTGCGGCTCGTAATCTCAATGGTATGGCTATTTTATACGCTAACTCTGTTACCCGCTCGATGAAAAAAGCCATCGATGAAACCGAGCGTCGCCGCGCTAAACAGCAAGCCTACAACGAGAATCACGGTATCACCCCGAAAGGGCTAGTGAAGAAAATTGCAGATATCATGGGCGTTGATACCAGTGTTGGTAAGGTAAACCAAGTAGCAGAGGCTAAAACTCACCAACCGGCGATGAGTACCGAGCAGATAGATAAGCAAGTGGCAAGCTTAGAAAATGAGATGTTTGATCACGCGCGTAATCTGGAGTTTGAAAAAGCTGCAGCATGTCGAGATGAGATAGCTAAGTTACGAGAGTTGCAACTAAACACCTAATATAAAACAACATCTTAAATTGCGTGTAGGAATTGCGAGTAAAGTACTTTGCTCGACTTGGCGCGTAACCAAACGATGTGAGAAATCAATACTAAGCCAGAAATACAGTCAGTGGTCTGTCAGGCTTAGTATCGGTTGCTGAAGACGGATACTTCCTTTAAAGGTACAAGACATAACGAAGAGGTCGCGCCGAAGCGCGTGAGCCATGCGCCGTTGGATAGTCGGTTCGTTACTTATACTCTGTTTGAATAAAAGGTAATGATCTCAGCAATGTCTTTGCTGCTACACGTTGGCAGATTGGCAATGTCATTGATGATCTGGTCTTGTATATCGACGGGGAAAAGCATCAATTGTTCCAAATATAGATGAGCTTGCAGTTCATCTTTGTCAGCGAGTAAGTGTTGTAAATGCTTTGCGTGATGACGCCAAACCGATGCCATAAGCCCTCCAAAAAACTTTCTGAGCCATTGTTGAGTATAGGTCACAAATTGCGTTACAGCCCGTATTTATCAGTGTTGACAACGATTTTTGTCGGCCAATTGTTCGCTTGCTTTTGAAGATTGATCTGCCTAGTTGCAAAATGGCATTAGCGTTTTTTCCTGTGCAGGTAGCTTAGCGTTTGATACTGTTAACAAAATATAAATCACCTAGCTAAACAACCGAGAACCGTAGCCATTATTCTCCCATCACCAAGTACTCCATTGCAATGATAAACGCCTGCAATTGGCAATTGGCAATAGGCAGGCGTTGGTGTTATCAAAGCGTTTTCAGAACACACTAACAGAGCTCTAAACTAAAAAGCTGCGTGTCATACACCACCTAGCTTGATGGCGATACAAAACGCCAATTCTACATGATTTACACACGATTTACCTCGTCTTAAAGCAACTCGCGTATGGTTATACAAAATGACAGATATAAGTTAACCGGAAGATTAAAATAATGAAATAATTGAATTTTTTTTTTGTTTTTTTTTATTTTGATCCTAAGCTTAGTTTTACATTGGTTATTTTATGTTCACTTTAGGGTTGTTTTTTCAAGGCGTAAATATAGACAACGTGCTAGAAAATTTGGATGCGAACAACGGGTAAAACCTTAAGCACGACCCAATTTACGACAAGTATCAAACGCTTGATGCCATAATGATGAGCCACAATAGCCCCTGATAATAAAAAAAACGAGGTTTGGGTGCAGCGTCTTAATACTGCCTCCTATGCGCAAAAACAAAAAAATTATGCGATAGGCTTGGTAACGACGAAAGTAATCGACAATGACAATGATCAACCTGTCAATAGAGATATTGAACTGGGTTGCTTTTGCTGTATTCGTTTGTCGCACCAAATCCTGACAACCGATTTTATTGATGCTCGCTTATTTCATTTCAACTGGTTAAACAATTATCGTTTGCCTGCTCGTTCCTCTAATTACTGTTGGTCCATAATTCGCTTCTCTTTAGCCATCGGCGTTACCGTGTGGTTTGCTTTAAGCCAACGCGCGCACGTTATCCGTCTTTGCCGAGTAACAACCTCGCTAAAGGAGTTAGCACACGATAAGGAAGGGGCCTAACGTTATGGCATTGCAATTCGACAGTCTTCGCAAAAATATCGTGTTTTTAGTGGTGGTACTTTTGTTAACCGTGCAAGGGGTTTCTTTGTATACCACCTATCTAGCGAATAAACGCCTAGAAGAGCAACAACTTAAGTTACAACTTCTCAGAGCCGAAACACTGCTACAAAACGAACTGGAAAATCGCAGTTATTACACTTTGGCGTTTGCTGAAACAGTCGCTAAAGATTCGGATCTAAAAAATGCATTTTCTGCGGATGAGCGTCGCATTTTACTGTCCCTCGATAATCACCGTCAGCGCATCGAAGCTGATATTGCTATGGCGCTAGATGGCAATGCGCGGGTTATTGGCCAACTGTTAACAACAGATGCTCAAGGCGAACAAGCCAAAACAGTATTGGGCCAACAAATCGGTGAGCAGTTTGAACATCGAAACTGGTTAAGTCAGCAAAGCCAAACTCACTTTTGGCTGTATCAGGACAATCTGTACCAGTTAGTGTTATCGCCAGTTAATGATCAAGGCAAGCTGATCGGTTACGTCAGTTTTGGCTATAAAATTGACCAACGATTAGTTGATGAACTCGAAAAACTAATCAGCTTTCACGTCGGTATTGGCATGGTAGAGCATGGTCAGTGGCGTTGGATCGCAAAAAGTGAACGAGGCAACAGGCGGCTAGAGGGGTTCGCGCCAATAGCGCATGTCGATGACTACGATTTGGTGTATTCGAGTTATCCGTTGGGGAATGTCAATGAAAGCTCGCTTATTGTAACAACCTATCGTACCCGAGCCAGTTTAATTGGCGCAGTGAGCAAAGACAGCGCGGGGTTGATACTGATGATCCTCGTTATGTGCGCATTATCGTTAGTAGCAGCCTACTATATCGCAATTATTGTTACGCAACCGTTGACCCGCTTACTGCGTTTTAGCAAGGCAATTGCTAAGGGTGAGTACGAAAGTCACGTCGATGTCGGAAAAAGTAAAGAACTCAACTTACTGGCTAAGCAACTCGACACGATGCAAAACGCAATTCATCAACGCGAACGAGAAATATCGCGCCAAGCCTATTACGACCATTTGACCCAAATACCCAATCGCAATCAGTTTTATCGCGATATGAAAAGCGAACAGGGCGCTTTGGTAGTCAGCCAAATTAGTATCTGTCGGTTGTCACAAATCAATGATACCTTGGGGCATAAGGTCGGGGATGAAGTGATTTGTGAAGTGGCTCATCGCTTAAAGCAATTGCATGTTCCGCTTTATAAAACCTCTGGTAATGGCTTTATCGTGGTGTTTCCAAACTGTCAGTCCAGTCAAATCGAGCCTTGTATTAACAAGTTAATTCGCAAAGTTGAAGCATCGTTTGTGGTGCAAAACATTGCTCTACATATTCAAGCGCATGCCGGTGTTACGGTGGCAAAAGGTCAGGTTAATGCCGGTCAGATCCTCAAAGAAGTGGACTCGGCGATGCAACTGGCTAAACGGATGAATGTTCCTTACCAAATTTACGATGATCAAATAGATTTAAATACCCTAGACAGACTGCAACTACTCAGTCGCGTCAAGCCAGCACTCGAAAGCGATGAATTTGTGTTACATTTTCAACCCAAGTTAAATTTGGCCGATAACCGCATTGATGAAGTCGAAGCGCTAGTTCGTTGGCAACATCCGGTACACGGTTTGTTAAAACCCGATCGCTTTATGCACAATATCGAACAAACCGGTCAAATGAAGGCGCTGAGCATATGGGTGGTCAAACATGCGATTGCCCAATACTTGGGCTGGCGTAAACAAGGGCTAGATATTAAAATCAGCGTCAATATATCCCCTTGTAATCTGGTTGATCGGGATTTTTGCGATGAGTTGATCGACATTGTCATTAATCAGAATAATCTTGCTAGTGCGTTGATTTTAGAAATCACCGAAAACGCCTTTATCGATGAAAATTCAAACGCCATGGAGAATATCCAATTGCTAAAAGAGCAAGGCATTTGCCTATCTATTGACGATTACGGCACCGGGTATTCATCACTGGCTAAGCTGAAAAGTTTGACGGTGGAGGAGTTAAAAATCGATCGTTGCTTCATCCATAATGTGGTCAGTGACAGCACCGATCAAATGATTGTCCGTTCGACCTTGGAGTTGGCTCACAAATTGGGCCTGGTTGTTGTCGCTGAAGGCGTTGAAGATGAAGAAACGCTTAAATGGCTACTAGAGCACCATTGTGAAAAAGCACAAGGCTACTTTATTAGCCGTCCGATGCCTGCCCAGGAGTTTGCTCGCTGGTTGCGTCGTTCTAAGGGGTATTTCACCCAAAACAGCAAACAACCGCGTAAAAAACTATCGGCCAAGCAGCATATCACAGCGAACAATTCCAGAACCAGACAGCCTCAAGATTTTACCTTGCCCGCTGCAACGGTGCGCAACGCCAGCGTTGGCTAAATGAGGCCTGTTACTCGTATAACAGCGGGTCTGTGGCGTTGTTTTTAGCGAATGCCTCTAGGCGCTCTTGGCAGGCACCGCACTTACCGCAAGCTTTGTCACGACCGTTATAACAAGTCCATGTTTTGCTGTAGTCTAATCCCATCTTTAAGCCATCAGTGAGAATGTCAATTTTACTGTCTCTAAGGTATGGACTGTAAATTTCTACGGCTTGGTAGTTGGCGATTTGACAAACATCATTCATCTTTTCAACAAATTCAGGCCGACAATCGGGATAGATAGCGTGATCGCCGGAATGAGCGCCGTAATACACTTGACTTGCGCCAACCGATACGGCGTAACCGACGGCCAATGACAACAAAATCATATTGCGGTTCGGTACCACCGTTGATTTCATACTCTCTTCTTCGTAATGACCTTCGGGAATGTCGATGTCATCGGTGAGTGATGAACCACTAAGTAATTGGTTAATGGCGGTGATATCAATCACCTTGTGTTCAATAGACAATTCAGCACACACCTTGGCGGCAAAATCTATCTCCTTAACGTGCTTTTGCCCGTAGTCAAAGGTGAGGGCATATACCTGCTTGCCATCGCGCAACGCCTTATTTAATACGGTGAATGAATCCATACCACCTGAATAGATGACGACAACTTTATTTGCAGTGATTTCTGACATTTTTCAGCCTTTTGTTTGATAAGATGAGGTATACTAAACGTATCTCTGCTTAAAACTATAATTTTACTCGAAAATCCTCTGGTACCAAAGTTTATTATGACCCAATACAAAATTAACGAATTGTTTGAAACCATTCAGGGTGAAGGCTCTTTTACCGGTCAGCCATCTATTTTTATTCGACTACAGGGATGTCCCGTTGGCTGTAGTTGGTGTGATACTAAACACACTTGGGAGATAAACTTAGAATCACAAGTAAGCACCAATGCGGTATTAACGAAAACCGCAGAAACCGATGAATGGACTGAATTGGACGCGGATCAAATTTTACGCACTGTACAATCACAAGGTTTTCAAGCGCGCCATATTGTCATTACCGGTGGTGAGCCATGCATGTACGATTTAACAGACTTGTGTCAATTATTTGAACAACATGGCTATTCGACTCAAATTGAAACCTCGGGTACCTTTGAAATTCTGACGACGGCAGATTGTTGGGTGACGGTATCACCGAAAGTGAATATGCGCGGTGGTTACAAGGTGTTATCAACGGCGATGCAACGCGCCAATGAGATAAAACATCCGGTTGCCACAGAGCAACACGTTGACGAACTCAAAGCTTTACTGAGCCAATGTAAAGTAACCGACACCCCTGTGTATTTGCAACCGATTAGCCAAAAGGAGCGAGCTACCAAATTAGCAATAGAGACATGTATTGCTAACAATTGGCGACTATCGGTACAAGTACACAAGTACATTGGCATAGAATAACCGTAAAGGCATGTAGGTACCGGTTAGCGCACAAGATATCGATCATAATAATAATCATAAGGACCGAGTGTGACGATTGACTTTTTATTGCTTCTGCTATTGCTAGGCGCTGTTGTTGGCGTCCTTTCGGGATTACTTGGTATTGGTGGGGGCGCGCTGTTGGTGCCTGCTCTGACCGCGGTGTTCATGGCGATGGAATTGCCATCAAACAAGGTGGTACACCTTGCTTTGGGTACCTCAATGGCGTGCATTATTCTCACGTCGTTATCGTCATTTTGGGCTCATCATCGACGAGGCTCCGTGCGTTGGCCGATTGTGGGCTATATGGTACCTGGAATTTTAGTTGGAACATTTGCCGCGACGTTTATCGCGGCACAAATTCCATCGCTGTATTTAGCGATATTTTTTGCCGTGTTTATGAGTTATGTCGCGATGGGCTTGTTTATCAATAAGCCAGCCAAAGCAGGAGCAAACGTAGGCTCTCCCGCAACACTGACCTTGGTGGGCTCTGGGATTGGCGCAATTTCGGCTTTAGTCTCTATTGGCGGTGGTACACTGACGGTGCCCTATTTGAGCGCTCGCAACATACCGATTACCCAAGCTATAGGCACGTCGGCGGCCTGTGGCTTCCCGATAGCGTTAGCGGGCACCTTAGGGTACGTTATCAATGGCCTAGCAAGCAACGATATGATGTATACCACCGGCTTTGTTTATTGGCCGGCGGTGGCATTGATAGCAGTGACTAGTTTTTTTAGCGCACCTGTTGGGGTCAAACTCGCACACACCTTGTCGGTCACGGTATTAAAGAAGTTATTTGCCGTTTTTGTTGTGTTTATTTCACTGAATATGATCCGCACAGTGATTGGCTCGGCATAAGTGTTTAATGCGTAATCACATCCAAATACTCTGTCGAATTAACGGTTAATACTCGATGTTTAGGCGATACGGTGGTAACGAGTCCAACAGGTCTTTGCCGTAGCGTTTGCTCACTAAGCGTCGATCTAAAATGGTGATCATTCCGGTATCTTTTTCATTGCGAAGTAAACGACCACACGATTGAACCAATTTTTTTGACGCATCAGGCACGCTAAGAAGCATGAATGGGTTGCCCCCTTTGTGCTTTATATATTCGGCATGTGCTTGGTCAACTGGTGAGGTTGGCACGGAGAACGGCAATTTGGTAATGATTAAATTAGTTAAGTATTTTCCCGGTAAATCTAAACCTTCGCTGAAACTTTGACTGCCGAAAATGATACTTGTTTTACCTTGGTCACAGCGCTCTTTGTGCAGATTGAGTATGGCCTGCCTTGATTGCTCGCCTTGTACTTGAATGGTTTTGTACTGGGGTTTTTCGCGCAACGCGTTGGCGACCGCCTCCATTTGCCAATACGAAGAAAAGAGTACGAGATTTGCTTGGTTTTCTCGAAGTAGTGATGGCAGTTTGCTAATCAACTCTAGAGTAAACGGTTCACTGACATTGGGCTCGTGTTGCATTTTGGGTATCGTTAACACCGCGTTTTGTTGATAATCAAACGGTGAATTGAGCTTTTTATATTGTGTCCCGTCATCGTTACCTAAGCCCACTTGGCGGCGAAAGTGATCGAATGAATTTAACGCACAAAGCGTCGCTGAGCACAACACCGCAGCATCGCATTTATCCCATAGGTTATCTTGCAACATAAAGCCGACATCAATAGGGGAGGCGCTGACTAAGTAGTCGTCGCGCTTACCTGTTGTTTTTTCAATCCAACGCGCCAGAGGTGCGGCTTTTTCGCTGTCTTGTTTGGCATACATTGACCATATCTTTTCGAGGTTTTCTACGCGTTGAATTTCAAAGCCTGCTTCGGCAAGTAACGGTTCGGCCTTGTACATTTGAACATTGCCGTCTTTAACTTCCTCGAGCAGGGTATTGTAGAGTTTGTTTAATTCAGAAAAGCACTTTTTACTGGCATTGGCGATGTCTTCACCAAAATGACGCAGTTCATCGCTTACCACGCCATTTTCAAATCGGTATTGCTTGTCTTCGCCAAAAAACACATTTTGGTTGGCGTCAAAATATTCATTAACCCGGCGCAGTTCAGTGATGATTTCTTCACTTAGGTCGGCTACTTTTAACGCCGGCGAAATCGTCCGGTCTGTCGTTGCTAGCTTGTTGATTCTATCTGCTGTTGGAGCTAGGCGTTGTAACCACTCAACGGCACCCTTAACAGTGGCCATCGCACTGGCGTGATCGCGGGTAATATCAGGTAAATGGTGCGCTTCGTCGATGATGTAAATGGTATCTTCGGGCTCGGTGAGAATCTTTCCACCACCGAGTTCTAGGTCTGCTAGTAATAGACTGTGATTGACCACCAAGACATTGGCGTTGTCCATATAATCTCGCGCGCGATGAAATGGACACTGTGCGTGTTCATCGAGATGACGTAAACAGCTGTGTTTATCGCTTTGAATATATTGCCAAATATCGTTGGCTATTGGAGTTGGCCACGAATCGCGGTCACCTTGCCATTTGCCATCAACTAATGCTTTGTGCATGCGTTTGAGTAATTGCGTATCGTGTTTTGTCGGTTTGCGCTCAAACAGTGCAACTTGCTCTATGTCACTGTCACTGTCACTGTGAGTGTGATTAGCCAAGGCTAAGCGTTGGGCGCAAACGTAGCGCTGTCTACCTTTTACCAAACAAAATTCGAAGGCAAGACCAGAGTGTCGCAATAAGAATGGCAAATCTTTGTTTACTAGCTGCTCTTGTAATGCCACGGTAGCCGTTGAAATGATGACTTTCTTTTTGCGTTTTAGGGCAATGGGAATACTGCCCAAGCAATAGGCCAGCGATTTGCCCGTACCAGTACCTGCTTCAATGACTATGTGCCGAGTATTTCGATCGTATTCGCCGGCAATCGTTTTAGCGATTTCAGCAATTAAATACGCTTGCTCTTTGCGCGGACTAAAGTTTTCGAGGCTTTCACCAATTCGCTTATAAGCGGAGCGAATTGACTCCTTGGTTTTGTCACCTAGCATAAAATAACGGTTTCCATTGGCACGGGTCTTTAATATACTGCTGTATATATTAACAGGTTTGTCTGCAATTACACCTAAATAATGGTCGATTCAATAAAAAAAGGTTTTGTTTTAACACGCCAAAGTCGCGATGTCGCGAATAAGCTACAGTTAATTTATTGGCTGCAAACCAACGAGGGTCCGGCCAAGCTTATCATTGATGATGAAAAAGCCATTTTTTTTGTTGAAGCAAACAGCGCTGATGAAGCTGTTCGTCATTTAAAACAAGCGCATATATCATTTTTAAGCAAACCGCTCGAGCTGCGAACCTTTGAGCAAGATGCTGTCGTCGGTTTTTACTTCAGCTCGTTATCGGCGTTTTACCGCGCCAGAGATATCCTCAAACAGGCGATGATAAAGTGCTATGAGGACGATATTCGGCCAGAGGATCGCTATCTCAGTGAACGCTTTATTAACGGAGCTGCCGAGTTTATCGGTCAGCGTTCTAATGCGCATGGTTTTGAGCAAGTAAAACAAGCGAAACTCAGACGTTCAGCGTATTCGCCGGCGTTGACAATGCTTTCAATCGATATTGAATGTTCATTTGACGGCGAGCTCTATTCAATTGGTGCGTACGCACAAGACAACAGCCAACAGGCTATCAAGCGAGTGTTAATGATCGGTGAGCCCGAGCCCAATGCCGAGAGTTACATCGAATGGGTCGAGGATGAATACGACTTATTAATGCGTTTTATTGACCTGATTAATGAGCTCAACCCCGATATATTAATCGGCTGGAACGTCATTAATTTTGACTTTAAATTACTGCAAAAACGCTATGATTTAAACAATATTAAGTTTTCTATTGGACGCGATGCCAGTCCGCCAAGTTGGCGAGCCAATCGCCTTGCCAATGAACAACACTTTATTGATATTGC
This sequence comes from Thalassotalea ponticola, assembly GCF_041379045.1. Lineage (NCBI taxonomy): Bacteria > Pseudomonadati > Pseudomonadota > Gammaproteobacteria > Alteromonadales > Colwelliaceae > Thalassotalea > Thalassotalea ponticola. The sequence continues at coordinate 1,851,228 of NZ_CP166871.1, read as the reverse complement.
TGGGCGCGTTGTGATCGATGGCATTGATATGTTGCGCTCGGCAACGTACAGCTTTACCAGTTTTGCGTTAGAAAATGTGGCTCAAGAATTACTCGGTATTGGTAAGGCCATCGACGATGTTGACAACCGCGGGGCGGAAATCACCCGAAAGTTTCTTTACCACAAGCAGGCATTAGCCGAGTACAATTTAGAAGATTGTCGTTTAGTCTGGCTGATTTTTGAGAAAACCCAATTACTCAACTACGCGGTGTTGCGCAGTCAGTTAACCGGTTTGGAACTAGATCGCATTGGTGGCAGTGTTGCTGCATTTACCAACTTATACTTACCTAAATTGCATCGCGCTGGATACATTGCTCCTAATATGGGTGATGGGGAACGCGATTTGGTTTCGCCCGGCGGTTTTGTTATGGACTCCGTTCCTGGGCTGTACAAAAACGTGTTAGTACTCGATTTTAAGAGCCTGTACCCCAGTATTATTCGAACCTTTAAAATAGATCCTATGGGCATGGTTGAGGGCATCAAAGACCACTTACAAAACCTTGATGACGAGGTGATTGAGGGCTTTGACGGCGCGTGGTTTTCTAGGAAAAAACACTTTTTACCTACTATTATCGAGCGCCTGTGGCGCGAGCGGGATAAAGCAAAAGCGCAGAAAAATGCCCCGTTATCACAAGCGATCAAAATTATTATGAACAGCTTTTACGGGGTATTGGGCTCAACAGGGTGTCGTTTTTTTGATCCGCGTTTATCCGGGGCGATTACCAAACGTTCCCATCAGCTGTTAAATTTAACCAAACAGTGGATTGAAAACCAAGGTTATCAGGTGATTTACGGCGATACCGATTCAATCTTTGTCAGTATTGGCGAGGACAAGAGCGATCAGCAAAGTCAGCAGATAGGGCAACAAATGGTCACCTTGGTCAATGCCAATATGGCAGAGTATTTACAGCAGAAATTTGCCATTGAATCAGCGTTGGAAATTGAATTTGAAACTCATTTTCACACGTTTTTAATGCCCACTGTGCGCGGACAAGATATCGGTACTAAAAAGCGCTATGCAGGCTTAGTGGGACGCGGTACAAGTGAACGGCTTATTTTTAAAGGCTTAGAGAGTGTGCGTACCGACTGGACGGAACTTGCCAAAGAATTTCAGCGCTCGTTATATTTAAAGGTGTTTAAAGGCGAACCGGTCGACGCTTATATTCGCGACATAGTGGAACGCACTTTGCGAGGTGAATTTGACGATAAACTTATTTTTCGCAAGCGAATTCGTCAACAATTAAGTCTCTATCAAAAGAATGTGCCACCGCACGTAAAGGCAGCTCGCGATGCAGATTTACAAAATGAACGACGGGGTAAACCACTTCGTTATCAGCACAAAAGTTGGATTGAATACGCGTACACCAAAGAGGGGCCCCAAGCGGTAGAATATCTGCGCAGTGACATCGATTACCCTGTTTATATCGAGCGTCAGTTAGCGGCTGTCGCCGATGGCATATTACCGTTTATTGGTAAAAATTTTAATAAAATCATCGATGATCAATTACAGTTGTTTTAAAAGCGTGCCTTTTTACAGGTAATTAGGTATAACTATTTAGATGGCTAGATTTCTATTTACTCAGTAGCTGGTTACCCATTTTTACGGGCGTGTTGGCTAGGCGAGGTGTGTTAGAACAATAAACGAGGGCTCTATGAAAAAAGATACCAAAATAGTGCGTGCAGGGCGAAGCGCGAAATGGACGAATGGTGTGGTCAATCCTCCGGTTGTGCGCGCTTCAACGGTACTTTTTGACTCGGTAAGCGAGATGCAGCACGCCGCGGCGAATCGCGCCAATCAAGTGCCTTTTTACGGTCGTCGAGGAACACCGACGACATTTGCCTTTGCCGATGCGATGAGCGAACTAGAAGGTGCAAAAGGGTGTTATGTTTATCCTTGTGGCACGGCAGCGATAACCAGTGCTATGTTGTCGTTTGTCAAAGCGGGCGACCACGTATTGGTGGTGGATACTGTGTATGAGCCAACGCGTGACTTTTGTGATAAGACTTTGTCGCGCATGGGCGTTTCAGTTACCTACTACGATCCGATGATAGGCTCAGGTATCGAGGCATTAATGCGGGATAATACGTCGGTGATATTTTTAGAGTCTCCCGGTAGTTTAACCATGGAAGTACAAGATGTACCGGGTATTTGTCATTCAGCGCGTCAAAAAAATAGCGATGTGGTGATCGTTTTAGACAATACTTGGGCATCGCCAATTCACTTTCAGCCATTTACCTATGGCGTTGATGTTTCAGTGCAAGCGGCAACCAAATACGTCGCCGGACATTCAGATTGTATGCTAGGGACCGCCACGGCTAATGCTCGTTGTTGGCCAACACTGCGCGAAAATTCCTACCTGTTGGGACAGTGTGCGTCGCCAGATGATAGTTATTTAGCATTGCGCGGTTTGCGCACCATTGGCGTGCGCCTTAAGCAGCATCAACGCTCATCACTGACTGTCGCTCGTTGGTTAGCAGAGCGGCCAGAAGTGGAAGCTGTTTTGCATCCTGCGTTAGAGTCGTGTCCCGGTCACGAGTTCTTCAAACGCGATTTTTTAGGCGGTAATGGCTTGTTTTCATTTATCTTAAAGCCGTCTAGTCCACGAGCATTAACAGCGATGCTCGACTCCATGGTGCATTTTAAAATGGGCTTTTCATGGGGCGGATTCGAAAGTCTTATTCTCGCCAATCGCAACGTGGCATCACAACGCACCGTTACCCATTGGCCATATCAAGGCCCATTGGTGCGCTTGCACATAGGTTTAGAAGATGTCGACGATTTAATCGCTGACTTGCAAGCGGGCTTAGCTCGTTACAACGAACAGCAGTAATGATTGGTTAAATATTGTCACAACAGGACGCTCGAGATACGGTTTTACTTGCAAGTTCAATGGGTAAATGTATATCTTAGAGGACGCGATGAATAAATAGATGATATGTGAGTTTCGCGCAAATCGAAGTGCAGGGACGATGCGTATTGTTAACGCTATTCTTATTTCTAACTACAGGCGTCGCGTTATATTCGGTAGTTATTCGACAGGAGTTATATGAAAACTGAACCTAATTTTATTGTAGGCTTTTTTAAACTGGAATCATCAGGCGGCATTATCTTAATGATGGCTGCGGTACTCGCGATGATTTTTGCCAATACGTCATTATCGGTCTACTATGATTTGTTCTTGAGCACACCCGTTGCCGTTAAAGTCGGACCACTAGAGGTTGCTAAACCACTGTTGCTTTGGATTAACGATGGTTTAATGGCGGTGTTCTTCTTTCTCGTAGGTCTTGAACTGAAGCGCGAACTGCGCGAAGGCGAACTCAAAGACCCGAAAAATATCGTTTTACCGGGGATCGGCGCTATTGGTGGTATGCTCATCCCTGCGTTAGTTTATGCGTACTTTAACTATGACAATCCAGAATACGCAAAAGGGTGGGCAATTCCTGCAGCGACCGATATCGCGTTTGCGCTAGGCGTGTTAATGTTGTTGGGCTCTCGAGTACCTGCAACGGTGAAAATCTTCTTAACGTCACTGGCTATTTTCGACGATATTGGCGCCATTATTATTATCGCCTGTTTTTACACCGACAATATTTCATTTGCATCCTTGGTTGTTGTCGCATCGTGTATTCCGATACTTTGGTGGATGAATCATCGCAAAGTAGAGGCGCGAAGCCTTTACATGATGATCGGCATTATTATGTGGGTTGCGATGTTGAAATCCGGTGTTCACGCGACCTTGTCTGGCGTGTTGGTCGCCTTATTTATTCCGATGCGCTCAAAAACCAACCCAGATTACTCACCATTAAAATCGTTGGAGCATGACTTACACTCTGTGGTTGCGTTTTTTGTTCTACCTGTTTTTGCATTTGCCAATGCCGGTTTAAATTTATCCGGGATGTCGGTCGATGATTTACTGCACCCGGTGCCGTTGGGAATCGCTTTAGGCTTATTAGTGGGTAAACAAATCGGGGTGTTTGGATTTTGCTACTTGGCAATCAAAGCCAAGCTTACTGAGCTGCCCGCAGGGATGAGCTTTAAAACCTTATACGGTACATCTGCCTTGTGTGGCATTGGTTTTACCATGAGTTTATTTATCGGCTCTCTCACCTTTGAGGGCAGCTATGCGAATCAGATTTTTGACGAGCGCATAGGTATCGTCATTGGCTCGCTAATCTCTGGTTTTATCGGTTTCTTTGTGTTGCGCTATTCATTGCCCAAACACAAAGACGATGTTCAAGATAATGAAGTGCAAAAGCCGTAAAATTAAAATGCGAATTAACACGTGTTTTGATCAATAAACAAGTTAAAAAACCGCGATGCTAAATAGCATCGCGGTTTTTTTATCTGTTGACGCTTGTGTAATCGTTTTGCTATCTGCTCAGTTGAGGACTTCGCTTTGCCGAGGAAAAATTGCTACAAGCTTTATGTTTTGTCCCAAACGGATGCCTTAAAGTGTTTTCGGCATACCGACTCATACATATCGTTGCCACCGATTTGTACTTGTGAGCCAGATGTTACTGCGTTACCGGACTGGTCAAAACGTATAATAAAATTCGCTTTGCGACCGCAATGACATACGGTTTTCAGTTCAACCAGTTTATCAGCCCAAGCCAGAAGAGCGGCACTGCCGGTAAATGTTTCGCCCATAAAGTCGGTACGAATTCCATAGGCAAGTACCGGAATATTTAAGTAATCAACAACGTCAGATAGCTGTTTTACTTGTTGCTTGGTCAAAAACTGGGCTTCATCAAGCAGAACACAATCGAGCTTTTGCCTCGCCAGAAGCAGATTAATTTGATCGTATAAATTGGTGTCTTTATCGTACAGCAGCGCATCGCTACTCAAGCCCAATCGCGATGTTATTTTGCCTTGCTGATACCGATCGTCAATTAAGGCGGTAAATATGGCTGTATTCATACCGCGCTCGTTATAGTTGTAAGCCGATTGCAATAATGAGGTTGATTTACCAGCATTCATTGCAGAGTAGTAAAAATAAAGTTGCGCCATAGGATCTTTTCTTGGTTACTAAACGAGAGGTAGATGAGATGTCGGTGGATTGTCAGCTACATAACACGACGCACCAGCCTAGTGGATGACAAGATGTTATGAACCCAACAATGCTCGTTAACTTAGGCGAGCATTGTTGGATGGTAGCAACGACAGCTGATTTAATAGCCGGTGCTTTTCTTTACTTCACCGTGACCTAGGGTAGCTAATAAATTACCGAGTAATCCACTGGCTCCGAAACGAAATTTTGCTGGTGACAACCAATCATCACCGAGGATTTCACGAGCCATATCTAAATAATACTTAGCTTCTTCTGTGGTGCGCACACCACCTGCCGGTTTAAAACCTACACTGGGATCGAGATCGCGAATCACCTCCATCATAATGCGCGCTGCCTCCGGCGTGGCGTTGACTGCTACTTTGCCGGTCGAAGTCTTAATAAAATCAGCACCGGCTTTAATTGAAATTTCACTTGCCTTGCGGATCAAGTCGGCTGACTTTAACTCTCCCGTTTCAATGATCACTTTTAGCTGCACGTTGTCAGGCAATTCGTCTTTACAGGCTTTTACTAAGTCAAAACCAACTTGCTCGTTGCCAGCCATAAATGCGCGGTAAGGAAACACGACATCTACTTCATCGGCGCCATAAGCAACCGCGGCTTTGGTTTCTGCAACAGCAATATCAATATCGTCGTTACCATGTGGAAAGTTGGTTACCGTGGCAATTTTTATTCCGCTACCAGCGAGGCGTTTTTTCGCTGCTGGAATAAATCTAGGGTAGATACAAATGGCAGCCGTTTTACCTGCAGGGCTGATGGCTTGGTCGCATAAGGTGGCAACAATTTCATCTGTATCCGTGTCATTTAGTGTTGTTAAGTCAATATAACCAATGGCTTCTTTGGCCACATCTTTTAATGCTTGCTCAGTCATAAATTACCCCTTGATTAAGGAAAAGCCCGCAACAGCGGGCTTTGAGGTGTTAAGCGGCTAATGAAATGAATACACCAGCAATTGCCGCACTCATTAGGTTGGCTAATGTTGCAGCAAAAACGGCTTTCATACCCATTTGCGCGATGTCGTGGCGACGGTTGGGTGCCAAGGTACCCAAACCACCTAATAGAATCGCAATCGATGACAGGTTGGCAAAGCCACACAGCGCAAAGGTGATGATCGCTTGTGTACCGGCGCTAAGTTCATCTTTGTACTTAATGAAGTCAACATAGGCAACAAACTCGTTGACGATAATTTTTTGACCCAAGAAACTACCTGCTCTAAACGCTTCATCCCACGGTACACCGAGTAACCAGGCAACTGGCTGTAATACGTAGCCTAAAATCATTTCTAGGGTTAAGTTCTCCATGCCAAAGAAGCCACCAAACCAACCAATCATACCGTTTAGAAGCGCGATTAGGGCAACAAACGCCATTAACATTGCACCGACGTTTAGGGCTAGCATCATACCTTTTGATGCACCTTCTGCCGCGGCGTCGATAACGTTGACGGGCTTTTTGTCTTCTTCAACTTCATCGAGTTCAGACAGTTCATTTTTGGGTTCGCCGGATTCTGGCATGATAAATTTAGCCATTAATAAGCCACCGGGCGCGGCCATAAAAGATGCGGCGATCAGATACTTGAGTTCAACCCCCATACCGGCGTAGCCGACTAACACGGCCCCCGCAACTGACGCCAAACCACCGGTCATGACGGCAAATAGTTCTGAACGAGTCATCGTTGGCAAAAATGGGCGCACTACTAATGGCGCTTCAGTTTGACCAACGAAAATATTGGCGGTAGCAGACAAAGATTCTGGATCCGACGTTTTGAGTAGCTTGGCTAACGCACCACCTAAGAAGGTGACTATCTTGTCCATAATGCCCAAGTAATAGAGCACGGCAATTAATGACGAGAAAAAGACAATCACCGGAAGTACGCGAATGGCGAAGACAAAACCAACACCATTGGCAAACATGGCATCGGTACCTAAGCCACCAAACAAGAAGGCGATACCTGCTGCTGAGTAGTCAATGATACTACCAACCGCACTCGAAATGCCCTCTAGCGCCATGCGACCTGTATCACTATACAAAACCAAACCAGCGAGTGTGATCTGTATTGCTAAAGCACCGCCAACAGTGCGCCAGTTAATATTTTTGCGATTGGAGCTTGCTAAATAAGCAACGACTAAAATAGCTACTATTCCCAACACGCCACGAAATGTATCTAAATCCATAATTGCACCTATGGGTTATTAAACATAAAAAATTAATTCGCTAGTTCGCGAATTTTTGACTTAATTAGTTCGAGCGCCATACGATTGCGCCCACCTTTGGTAATAACGATGTCCGCATGTTCTTTTGAAGGCTCGATATATCGATAGTACATCGGACGAACAGTGGCCTGATACTGCCGCACAACAGAATCCAGATCGCGGCCACGCTCTTTTAAATCGCGTTTAATACGGCGAATTAAACAGACGTCCAACGGCGTATCCATAAATATATTGATATCAAAGCGATTGCGCAGTTGTTGATCGGTCAGCAACAAAATGCCTTCGACTAACACAACCTTTGCCGGGTTGACGATTTCTACGTCTTTGCTGCGAGTGTGTTCTTTGTAATCGTACATGGGGACTTCAATCGAGTGCCCCTCGCTTAATTGAAACAAGTGATGGGCAAGTAATTCGTGCTCGAATGCATGAGGGTGATCGTAGTTCGTCTTGACACGCTCATCCATTGAAAGATGGTCTTGGCAACGATAGTAGGAATCCTCTTTGATGATGGTCATCGAGGTATTGCCAAGCTCTTCGGTGAGCTCGTTGTATATTGTTTCAGCGAATAATGATTTACCGGACGCTGATGCTCCAACAATCGCGATAATTGTCAGGTTATTGATAGACACTACAAATCCCAAAAGGTTAAGCATGCTAAATAGTATTGCGTATTTTTGCTCAAAAACTAGTCAGTAGGTAGTAAAAAGTGTTTTTCCGTACAATTTAATAAATCCTTCTATAATAAAGTTACATTCTTTTCGTTTATTGATTCAGGGCGAAGTAAAGCGTTGCATTTCGGCTTTGCTTTGACGCGTACACTAGTTGTTTAAAAGGATATCTCATGGCACGAGCATTAATTTTAGTCGTCGATGGTTTTGGTTTAGGGGCAGCACCAGATGCTGAAGACTTTGGTGATGTAGGAGCAAATACATTTGCCAATTTAGCCGCTGAGTTTTATCAACAAAGCGGTCGTAAACTCAACTTGCCGACATTGTCCAAATTAGGGTTAATTAACGCCGCCACTGCCGCAGGTAAACAGGCGCCAGCAGTAACTGGAGAGGCTCCTTCGACTGGCGCATATGGTTATGCGGCTGAAATCAGTTCAGGAAAAGACACCCCCAGTGGTCACTGGGAAATGATGGGCGTACCGGTTTTGTTTGACTGGGGCTATTTTACCGATAAAACCAATTCTTTTTCGGCTGAGTTACTCGAGCAAATTTATCAGCGAACAGGGATCAATGCGATCCTTGGCAACTGTCACGCTTCGGGGACTAATATCATTAACGAGCTTGGCGAACAACACATGAAAACCGGTGTGCCGATATGCTACACCTCGGCAGACAGTGTATTTCAAGTTGCCGCTCACGAAGAGACGTTTGGTTTGGACAATCTGCTCACGTATTGTCAACAAGTCAGAGAAGTTCTTGATGAGATGCAATTAAATATTGGTAGGGTGATCGCTCGCCCTTTTGTTGGTTCGAGTCCTGATGACTTTCAGCGTACGGGCAATCGTCGAGATTATTCGATATTACCGCCGGCACCCACGGTACTGGATAACATTGTGGAAGCGGGTGGCAAGGTAGTTAGCGTCGGTAAAATTGCCGATATTTTTGCCCATCAAGGGATAAGCGAAAAATTCAAGGCAACGGGGTTAGAGGACTTGGTCAATACCAGTATTGAGCAGCTGAAATCTCAACCCGAAGGCAGTTTGATTTTCACCAATTTGGTTAATTTTGACCAAGATTATGGTCATCGCCGCGATCCCGTTGGTTACGGCAAAGCGCTTGAATATTTGGATTCTCGGTTAAATGAGATTGGTGTCGAACTCAAAGATGATGACTACGTGTTTTTAACCGCCGACCACGGTTGTGATCCGACATGGCACGGCAGCGACCACACACGAGAATACGTCCCCGTTATGGTGTACAAGCGCAACATGCCGTCCATTGACTTGGGAGAGCGTGATACTTTTGCCGATATTGGCGCCACCATTGCGGAGCTATTTGAAGTAAAAGCTCCAGAGTACGGCACGTCATTTGCGTCGAAGTTACAGTAAAACGCCTGGCCAAGTCGTGTGGTTGCCTAGAAACTGTTGAGACAGTGAAGCTCGGCTAAGAGGCTAAGAGTGTACGTTTACCCACTGTGCTTAATGGGGCGGTAAGGGTGATCAATGGTCTTTGTTCGCCACCTTATCAGCGTGTAGAGTCAAGGTTAAGGTGGAGCGCTTTGGAGGTAAAGTAGGGCACAGGACCCAGCTTGAAAAACGCTGTGTCACGTATTTGGTTATATGAATTCGATTATTTGCGACTATTGGATTCGTTTAAATGTCATTTTCTCCATTGGTGCTACGCGTTGGGTTGCTTGCGTTGGTATGACATAACCATACGTCTTACACCTTGATTAAATCCCTTTTAATTCGCACAACATCTATATTACAAAGCAGTTCACGCCAATGAACTGCTTTGCCATAGACGTTAACCATGAGTGCTTTTACTCAAGTAATAACGACTCAAGAGTCATGATCATCATATCTTTAAAGGTTGTTTGTCGGTCTGCTGACGACAATTCTTCACCGCGAATAATGTGGTCGCTAACGGTTGCCACACAAAGAGCTTTTTTACCGTATTCAGCAGCAGCGCCATATAAACCAGCCGCTTCCATTTCTACGCCGAGAATACCGTGTTTTGCCATGGTGTGAAAAAACTCGAAATCTGGCGCATAAAACAAATCGGCACTGAAAATATTGCCAACTTTTACATCGATGTTGAGATTACCAGCGGCATCAACCACGCGCTTTAGTAAGCCGTAGTCGGCAATAGCGGCGAAATCATGGCCATTAAAGCGCATGCGATTACATTTTGAGTCGGTACTTGCGCCCATGCCGATCACCACATCGCGCACATTGACATCGTCGCGAACCGCACCACAGCTACCTATGCGGATGATGTTTTCGACATTGTAAAATTTATAAAGCTCCGTGGCATATATGGAAGCCGAAGGAATTCCCATACCTGATCCCATAACCGATACGCGTTTGCCTTTATAAGTACCGGTAAAACCAAGCATATTGCGTACGCCATTAAATTGTACCGGATTATCAATGAAGTTCTCAGCGATAAATTTTGCTCGTAATGGATCGCCGGGAAGTAACACGGTATCCGCAATTTCACCCTCTTTTGCTTCTATATGTGGAGTAGCCATAGTTAATATTCCTATTGTTGATTACTTTTGTTTCATCAGTTTGAGTTCAGTGCGCTCGCTGTCACTTATAAAGGCGGCTTTGAGCGAATTGAGTTGTAACTGTCTTAGCTGGGCATCAGTAAAGCCCAGTTGATTTTTGGCAAGTGCGTATTCATCTCGAAGTTCAATGCCTTCAACTGCAGGGTCATCGGTGTTAAGACACACGCCGACACCGTGTTGAATAAATGTGTGAATTGGATGATCGTCAAGCCGTTCAACCGTCCCCGTTTGATAATTTGATGTCAGACACGTCTCGAGAAATATGTTGTTATCGCGAAGATAATCCATAAGTGCATTGTCGCGATAGCTGTTAACACCATGACCGATGCGTCGAGCGCTGAGTAAATTAATGGCATTCCAAACACTACTTGGCCCATCGGCTTCACCCGCGTGAACGGTGGCACATAGCCCCGCTTGTGCGACCTTATTGAAGTGTTCGACAAACAACGTGGCGGGCTTACCGAGTTCGTCACCTGCGAGATCAACGGCGACAAAGTGCTGTTTGTGAGCGAGAATGGCATTGAGTTCGATGTGACAGGCCTCAACACCAAATGTTCTCGATAATATACCAATCAAATTAGCTTTCACCGGAAAATCTTGTAAGCCGCTCTGTACGCCATCGATCACTGCAGCAACGACATCAGTTGTCGATAAGTTGTGCGCCATGCCCATGTAGTAGGGCGAAAATCGCAGTTCAGCGTAGTCGATACCGGCTTTGTGTAAGTCTTCGATATTTTGATAGGAGACAAGTTTTATATCATCTAGCGTTTTGAGTACATTTACTCCCCAGTCGAGCTTTTGCAGAAACTCGACTAAGGTATTGGCTTTATCATTGATCCGCGTATGGGCGATAAAGTCGTCAAAATTGTCACACGGTAGGGCGATATTGTGCTGATGCGCGAGTTGCCATATGGTTGACGCACGAATGTTGCCGTCAAGGTGTCGATGTAGATCAATGAGCGGTAAATCAGTTGCTATCATAATGGCGTAATAATCAGTCGTGGCGAAATTTGTGTAACAGGTGAGTTTAAATATAGGTGAATTTTTATATTTGTTAATTTTTGGCTGCAAATTAATCGCTAGCGTAAGCGTGTGCTAAAGGTTAACGAATATCGCCATAACGAGCTAAATACGATTGGCAATCTGTAAAAACATTGTTAAATTAGACCCTAGTAACTCATGAATAATAAATCAATAAAGAGTCTGGCATGCTGTATCAAACCGACGACGTAAGAATTAATCAATTAAAAGAACTCCTTCCACCCATAGCCTTGTTAGAGCGCTATCGCACAAACGAAAAAATTGCGCGCAGTGTGTTTGAAGCACGTCAGACAATAAGCCGCATTCTCAACAACCAAGATGACAGGTTACTGGTGGTTATCGGCCCGTGTTCGATACACGATCCAACCGCTGCTCTTGAATACGGCTCTCGCTTAAATAAGCTGCGCACTAAATATCGCGACAGTTTGGAAATTGTAATGCGTGTGTATTTTGAAAAACCGCGTACCACAGTTGGCTGGAAAGGCCTTATTAATGACCCACATTTAGACAATAGCTTTGCCATAAATGAAGGGCTCAGAATCGGCCGCAAATTGTTATTGGAGCTCAATGATATGGGCTTGCCAACCGCGGGCGAGTATTTGGATATGATCACTCCGCAATACATGGCCGATTTAATGTGTTGGGGGGCCATTGGCGCTCGTACCACCGAATCACAAGTTCATCGCGAATTGGCATCGGGCTTATCGTGTCCAGTGGGTTTCAAAAATGGCACGGATGGCACGATAAAGATAGCCATTGATGCGATTGGGGCGGCGAGTGCACCGCATCACTTTTTATCGGTAACCAAGTTCGGTCATTCTGCGATTGTTGAAACGAAAGGAAACCCCGATTGCCACATTATTTTGCGCGGCGGCAAAGAACCTAACTACACCAAACCGCACATCGATAATATCACCGAGCAATTAGCCAAGGCCAATGTGCTAGACAAAGTGATGGTTGATTTTTCACATGCTAATTCAAGTAAGAAATTTGAAAACCAAATGCTTGTTTGTGATGACGTTTGCGGCCAGATAAAAGACGGGAATCAGTCTATTTTTGGGGTGATGGTAGAGAGTCACCTAGTGGAAGGGCGTCAAGATCTGGTCGATAATAAAGCCGCGACGTATGGTCAAAGTATTACTGATGCGTGTATTGGTTGGCAAGATACCGAAGTGTTATTAGATAAACTGGCAAAAGCGTCGTCGGCGCGAATGCAAAAATAATAGCGTGTAAAAGAACCAAATTCACAGTGTTGGCCGGTTTCATTAACAAGAGGTAGCTTATCATGGTAGCTATAGACAAAGACAGTTTACACTTAACTGACGCACAGCGTTACGATGTATTTATGCAACACTTGATGGCAGAGCGTCAGGCGTGGATTTTAACCGATCAACACGGCGCGGTTATGCTCACCGACGACGGCGAAGATTTGGTTCCGTTTTGGCCGACCAAAGAGACCGCGCAAAGTTGGGCTACAGACGAGTGGTCGCATTGTGAACCGTTAAAATTAACCCTTGACGAAATTCAACAGCGCTGGTTGCCTGGTATGGAGGAAGACGATTTGTGTCTCATTATTTTCCCTAATAACAATTTAACAGGGCAAATATTATACCCGTGGCAATTTGCCGAAGCATTAGCTAAAAAACAAGCAAAATTAGAGCGTAAAAACTAGTTTTCATACGCGTTTTTTCAATTCAGCGTCTAGACTAAAGCTACCAACGGAACAAGGGGGCTTTATGGCTAACGCTGTTTTTCATTTAGGGGTAACAAAAGACGATATTGACGATGCGGTCTTGGCTATTTTACCAGGTGACCCGGGCAGGGTGGATCGAATCGCACAACACTTAGATGAACCGACGTTTATCAAATCACAACGAGAATACACCTTGTATAAAGGGCAAATCGATGGTCATCCAGTGGTGGTTTGCTCAACCGGCATTGGTGGTCCATCAACGTCGATTGCCGTTGAAGAGTTGGCACAGATTGGTGTGCGTTATTTTTTGCGCATTGGCACAACAGGTGCCATTCAACCAGAGATTAACGTCGGTGATATTATCGTCAGTACCGGGTCGGTACGACTTGACGGGGCAAGTTTACACTTTGCACCGATGGAGTTTCCCGCTGTCGCTGACTTTCACGTCAGCCATGCGATGTATCAAGCGGCAAATGAGCAAGACGGGGCAGTGTATACAGGTATAACTGCCTCGAGTGATACTTTCTACCCAGGGCAAGAGCGTTATGATACCTATACCGGACGGGTAGTTAAGCGCTTTGTTGGCTCGTGTGAAGAGTGGCAAGAAATGGGCGTGCTTAATTACGAAATGGAATCGGCGACACTGCTCACTATGTGTGCCAGCTCGGGCTTAAAAGCGGGGTGTTTAGCTGGGGTTATTGTCAATCGACACAACAGCGAAATACCCGATGCAGAAACGCATAAATTGGTTGAAAATCGCTCCATTAGCGCAGTGGTCAGAGCCGCGCAACTCGTGCTCGCTGATATCTCGTAACTCATCGCTTAACGACATTCAGTCGTTTCGTGTACACAGTACTTAGCGTGGTTATCAGTGGCTGACAGTGACTTCTCTCTGTTCAAGCTCCCGAGGTCATGCAGGGAGCTTGAACATCTAGCATATCAATTATTACTGTCGGTGTATTGTTTAGTGGATTAGCACGATTTACGACATGGGATATTTGCGGTTATCTGGCTTGGCACTGATAGTTTCCTGATCTAATCCATTGATACTATTACCTGATCTACCCCCAGATACAATGATTATTGCCAAAACTTGAGTTTTCATGGTCGCTTAAGAAAACGCGAGGTCAAGCATAATAGCAATAACCTCACCCGAACGTTCAAGTGCCTGCATGATGAGAGTTTATATTGTTATCTGAAAGTCTTCTTACCGGTGAAAACCACATCAACAATTGGCGCTGAGATATAACTTAGAGCGTAAATATAAGTGTTCAATTTTAGTCGTTCGCAAATTGATTTGTTCAACACTTGCTGAAATCAGTTATAGTACATATACTGTACGTATATACAGGTGTAATTTAAAATGAATGAATTAATCGACTTTCTTAAACGCAAACAATTGGTTTGGCATGCTAACGACGTTCACCAACCCAAACGAGATATTTTATCGACAGGTTATGCGCTGCTCGATGAAAAGCTCAATGGCGGGTTTCCTGCCTCTGGTGTTATCGAGTTACTCAGTGCAATAGCTATTGGTGAGCTGCGTTTGTTGATGCCATTAATCGCCGACAATCAAAGCAAGCAATGCTTGATGTTAATAAACCCGCCGGGATTAATTAACGCAAGTGCTTGGCAGTACGCAGGCATCGATCAACACCGCATATTGTGTGTTTATCCTCAATCGACTCAACAGGCGTTATGGACTGCCGAGCAAAGCTTGCTCAGTGGTTGTTGCAGTGATGTCTTGTTGTGGTGCAATAAAGCGATTCAGGTTCGCCATATCAAACGGTTGCAATTAGCTGCTCAAGAAGGGGGGAGCCGACAGTTTTTAATTCGCTATCAAAAACCTGATGACATCGGTTTGCCCGTTGACTTAAGTTTATCGCTAGAGCCTCACCCACAAGGGGTAAAAGTGGCCATTAACAAGCGAAAAAAAGGTTGGCCAGTAGCGCCTTTTATCCTTCCTTTAGGACGTCGCTGGCCCTGGCTGGTGTCTATTCCTGAAAGCGAAAATATCACAATGTTTCCCAATGTGAGAGACGTGTCGTAATGTCGCACCTTGATAATCGCTATCCTGATCAACAACAGGGTCGGTCACTATGGCTTTATTTACACTTTCCCTGTTTGCAATTAAATACCTTGTATCAGCATCTCGATTCTCGTCCCACGGTTATTGTCGATGAAAAAACGCATCGCATTGTGCAATGTAATACGAGTGCCAAACAGCAAGGTATCGACATTGATATGGGGCTAGCTAGCGCTGCATCATTAGCAGCTAATGTGTGCGTATATCCATATCAACAAAACATTGAACAACAGCGTTTACAAGAGCTTGCTGATAGCCTGTATTTATTGAGTGCAGATATTTGTATGCACTCAACTAATGGCTTGCTATTGAACGTCAGTCGTATGCTAACCCTGTATCAAAATTTAACTCATTATTGGCAGGCGCTAAGCACACACCTAGACTCTGCTAATGTGGATTATTATTACGCTACTGCTTACTCGGTTAATGGCGCCATACTTTTGGCCAAAAATCAGTGCAATATAATCAGTGCTGATCAGCACGAGATTGAGCAAGAATTGCATCCATTAGCCTTGGCTCATACTGGGCTATCAGCAAAAAACATCAATCACCTCAAGCGCATCGGTATCGAACAGGTAGAGCAATTAATTGCTTTACCGTTAACCGATATCGCCAAGCGTTTTGATATTGATTTAGTCAATTATGTCGGGCGTTTTACTGGCCAATTACACCACCCAATAACGTTTTATCAGCCCGATGAAAAATTTTTTAAGCACTTAGACCTATGGCATGACATCAGTAATGTGATGTATCTAGAAAAGCCTCTTTACAGTATTTATCAGTCGCTAGAGCAGTTTCTTTACCTACGCCAACAACGCTGTCAACAATTACAGGTAACCTTGTACTTTCGCGATCATCACCCCCCACATCAAACCTTGATGATTAATAGCGCACATGGGGAATATCGCTCATCTCAGTGGTTAGAGCTTAGCCTGTTAACACTGGAGTCAGTAACGCTTATGGCGCCTGTAGTGGCAATTTCGGTTAAAGCGTGTGAGGTAGACAAAAGTGAATTTAAACACAGCGATTTATTTGCATCACAGCAAGCGGCGACAGGGGCTGCACAGTTGATCGCCAAATTACAGGCTAAGTTAGGTCAAGATGCTGTCTTTTCAGTGTCAGCGGTTAGCGATCATCGACCTGAGTGTGGCTTGCGTTATCATCAACCAGAAGACATTGAAAATAAGTTAAATAGCACTCGCGTCGAAGAAGTGGCAGGGCAGAGTCACCGTCCAAGTCTCTTACTAGAACAACCGTTCGCGTTAACTGATAACGTTACCTTGCACCACGGCCCTGAACGCATTATTAGCGGTTGGTGGGATGAGCACAGTATATGTCGTGATTATTTTATTGCTCGTTCTGCTCATGGGCAGTGGTTGTGGGTATTTAGAACACCTGACAACGATTGGTTTATACATGGATTGTTTAGTTAACAAGAGAGTGATACAAGAGAAAGAGCCATGTCTTATGCGGAATTGTTTTGTCAAAGTAATTTTTCCTTTTTAACGGGGGCTTCACACCCAGAGGAGCTGGTGCAAAAGGCGAATGAGTTAAATTATCAAGCCTTGGCGATCACCGATGAATGTTCTGTTGCCGGTGTGGTTAGAGCGCATAGTGAAATTGACCGTAAACAGCTGGCTATCGAGCTGATTATCGGCAGTGTCTTTCACTATCGGCAGTTAACTTTTATTCTGCTTTGCCCTGATCGCAAAGCCTATGGCGAACTGTGCCGTATTATCAGCAATGCACGTCGACGCAGTGCAAAAGGTGAATACCAGCTGTCCGATTGGGATATCATGTCGATACAACACTGCCTGTTGATTTGGATACCTAAAGGGGAGCCGTCGGTGGTCGAAGATGATATGAGTAGCAACAGCCCTTGTACTGACGAGCAATGGGGGCAGTGGTTAACGAAATATCATGGCTCTCGTTTATGGATTGGCTATACCAGATACTTAAAAGCCAGTGATCACACCTATCAAGCTCATTGCCAGCGTTTAGCTAAGTTATTTAAATTGCCGATCACAGCGTGTGGTGGGGTACTGATGCACGATCCTTGTCGCCTGCCTTTACAGCATACATTAGCCGCCATTGCAGAAGGTAAAATCATCAGCCAACTGGGGCAGAGCTTATTGGCAAACGCCGAATATGCATTGCGACCATTGAACAAGCTCACTGCGTTATTTCCTCAAGCGTGGTTAGATGAAGCGGTAAATATTGCCAAGCGGTGTCGCTTTAAATTAACTAGCTTGCGTTACGAATATCCGCAAGAGTTAGTTCCCAAGGGACAAACCGCGATAGCGTATTTAAAATCGTTAGTGAAACAAGGGGCACATAGGCGCTTTGGTCAATGCGTACCTAAACACATTCAAGAGATTATTAATAAAGAACTGAGGCTTATAGAGGAATTGGATTACGCATATTACTTTATTACCATTTACGATGTGGTGCGTTTTGCTAAGCAACAGCAAATCCTCTATCAAGGACGAGGGTCAGCGGCTAATTCGGTTGTTTGTTATTGCCTTGAAATTACCTCTGTTGATCCTCGCCAAATTGCCGTTTTATTTGAGCGCTTTATATCGAAAGAGCGCAACGAACCTCCCGATATAGATGTTGACTTTGAACACCAGCGCCGTGAAGAAGTGATCCAATATATCTATCAAAAGTACGGACGCGAACGAACCGCGATTGCCGCAACGGTGATCACATATCGTTTAAAAAGTGCGATTCGCGAAGTGGGTAAAGCATTGGGCTTTAACGTCACTCAGTTAGAGTTTTTAATTAATAACATTAATCGTCGCGATAATCAGCAATGTTGGCAGTCCCAACTTGTTGAATTAGGCATAGACACAAATGCGACACAAGGGCGTCACTTAGTCGAGTTGGTTGAGCAAATATTAGGTTTTCCACGTCATTTATCGCAACATGTGGGTGGTTTTGTCATTTCTAATGGGCCTTTATATGAGCTAGTACCCGTTGAAAATGCAGCCATGGAGCAGCGCACGGTGATCCAATGGGACAAAGATGATTTACAGTCGTTGGGTTTGTTAAAAGTGGATATTCTGGCATTGGGTATGTTAACTGCGATCAGTAAGTGTTTTACTGAGATTGAACAGCATTATCAACAATCACTATCGATTGCCGATATCACTCATTTAGCAGATGATAAACAGGTCTATCACATGTTGCAAAAAGCCGATACCGTTGGCGTTTTTCAAATAGAATCACGGGCGCAAATGAGTATGTTACCTCGATTAAAGCCAGCAACGTACTACGATTTGGTCATCCAAATAGCGATCGTTCGACCAGGTCCTATTCAGGGTAATATGGTGCACCCTTATTTAAAGCGCCGCAACGGTCAAGAGCCGGTAGAGTATCCGTCGCCAGAAGTGAAAGAAGTATTGGAGCGCACATTAGGAGTGCCTATTTTTCAAGAGCAGGTAATTAAGTTGGCGATGGTTGCCGCTGGCTTTAGTGGTGGCGAGGCCGATCAATTGCGCCGCGCGATGGCGCGTTGGAAAAAAGACGGAAAATTATTGCCATTTAGGCAAAAGCTTGTCTCAGGTATGCTTGAGAGAGGTTATCCTCAAGCATTTGCCGAACGTTTGTTTGAACAGATTCAAGGTTTTGGTGAATACGGCTTTCCAGAAAGTCATTCTGCGTCGTTTGCCGTGCTTGCCTACGTATCTGCCTGGCTAAAATACTACTACCCGGCGGCGTTTTATGCCTCAATTTTAAATAGTTTGCCCATGGGATTTTACAGTGCTTCTCAATTGGTACAAGATGCTAAACGACATGGTGTTGAGGTTCTACCGGTTTGTGTGAATGACTCGCAATATGAGCATATATTGGTACTCGAACAACAAAAATATGTCATCCGTTTAGGGTTTCGTTTGATTAAAGGCTTATCAAAGCAAAGTGCTACCGCGCTTATTGCTCATCGCCCGGTATGCGGTTATCAAAACATACAACAGATCAAGGCCGTTATAACACAGCCAAAAGATCTTCAGCAATTAGCCAGCAGTAACGCCTTGGCGAGTATCCTTGGCGATCGATATCAAAGTCGTTGGGCAATAATGAATAACGACGATCAACTTCTTTTACTGTCAAATGTGGGGGAGCCTAAAGCGGCTGATTATGGTATCAAACCATCGGCTGTAGATTCGATGACAGAAGATTATCAAGCGCTGGGCTTAACACTTGATAAACACCCGATAACCCTGTTGGATGAAGCCGGCTATTTAGGTCGTTTTTGCCGTATGCAGTCCCTTGCCGATAAAGCACATAAATCGGTAGTGACCGTTATTGGATTAGTCAGTGCCAAGCAGTCACCGGGCACCGCAGCAGGGGTTACCTTTATTACGTTAGAAGATGATACGGGTAATATTAATGTGGTGGTTTGGGCGGCAACGGCTCGGGCACAAAAGCAACCTTACTTACGCAGTAAAATACTAAAGGTGACAGGGATTTTAGAGCGAGAAGGCGAGGTAACTCATGTGATTGCGGGTAAATTGGTCGACATAAGCGACTGCTTACCCAAGTTGGGTAATGTGTCACGTGAGTTTCATTAATTATTATTGCCACGTACTGCGTTCGTTACCCTCCACCTATACTTGTATAGTTGCTGGTTGTAAACCCAATACCTGTTACTATCGTTTACTAGATATACACTGCGCTATGTTCTCGATGTTTATCGGCGTAATATATCGCTTGTGCTTTACGCGTTAAACGGCTTCGAATAGGCTATTGCTGTGCTATGTTAGATTTTAATCACTATATCCGTTACTTATGACGTCACGACATCGACATCGCTCTACTCATCGAGCATATCGGCTTAAAAAAGCTGGTATAAAAGATGAGTATATTGATAAGCAAATTTGTGTGTTGCACGCAGCCATAGCGAAAAAGGTAATCGCCAACCCCGAATTAGTCGACTCTGTGACGCAAACATTAGAGCGTTATCGAGAACAGGGCAAAATTGGTTATGGTGCTTACATTACCTGGCTGAGCATTTTACAGCTGGCAGCAGATAAAGCGCTATTTTTGGCCGAAATGACCCGTGATGATCGCACCATGCGTCGGTTGCGCAGAAAAACGCCGTTCATTGGTATCCTTACTGAATGTGAACGCAAGCAAGCACTCGAAGAAAACGCCATCGCCATTATTGACGACGTATCGGTGCTTTGGTGACTCGCGGTCCGTTCAACTATGGCATCAGTTATCAACTAACGGCACGATATTTATCAGCGCAATAATACAATACAGGGTAAAGTCAGCACACATAACGGTGTAACTCTCAATGAACCAACTGCTCAACGACGCAATTAACTATCATCAGGCGCCTGGGAACTCCCCGCTGTTGATTATCCTCGCTTACCTATTACTGATGTCGGTCATCGCTTTTTTGGCTTTTGGCTTGGACAAATACAAAGCCAAGGCCGGACACTGGCGAATTAGCGAGCGCACCTTGCTAAGCCTATCGTTAGTCGGCGGTTGGCCAGGCTCTGTGTTAGCCATGAAAACCTTTCACCACAAGCAGCGCAAGCAAAGCTTTGTGCGTTTGCTGATCTTGGCCTCAATCGCAAATATTGCATTATTGGTGGCGGTTTTATCACTTCTTGTTGCGCGTTAGCGCATAGCTTGTGAGCACAGGACCAACGATTTCAAATAACACGGTGAGGGTAATGGTTGCCGAGATGATGGTATTGGCATGACTCTCAAAGTGCTGACCGGCTAACAGTGCCAGACCAACGGCAATACCAGCTTGTGGTAGCAAGGCAATACCTAACCACTTTTTGTTTGTCTTTGAAAGCGCGTCAGTTGGGATGCTATAGCCACCGAGAAAGCGACCAACAATGCGCAGGAAAACGTAACCGCTGAGCAACCAAATCAGATTATTATTAAGCACCGGTGCCACAGAGGCGCCGGCGAGAACAAAAAACAACACCAGCAACGGGTGCTCGATGTATTCAAGTTCGTGTAAATGGTCAAGTGATTGATCGGAAAAGTTGACCACCACCAACCCCATGACCATGGCCGCCAATAAGAATGACAACTCGAGGTATATGGCTAAGCCACCTGTTAACAATATCAGTCCTAACGATTCAACCAGAACCGATTGAGTGTGGGTAATGTCGTATTGTTTCAAATTGAGCAACCAGACCAGTAATAAGCCGACACCACCACCTAACACAACCGCGCCGATCAGTTCCCATAACATCTGCCCAATGAGTAGTAACGACCTATCATTTGTGTTGAAAACACTGAGAATTGACAAGGTTATAGAAAATACAATCAGTGCCGCTGCATCATCTAAAGCGACTATACCTTCCAAGGTTTTGGTAAATCGATTATTAAAACGCGACTGTTTGATCACATCGAGTGTCGCTGCAGGATCGGTGGCTAGGGCAATCGATGCCATTATTGCCGCAACTTCAATAGGAAAGCCCAACAATAATAAGCCAAGACATACGACGCCAAACGTGCAGAGTACGATGGTAAACGTGCTTAACGAAACGATTTTAGCGTAGTTGGTTAAATAATCTCGGGTTAATCGCGTACCGAGTAAATAACCGATAATTAACAAGGTTACGTTGGCAATGCTGCTAAACCATTGTTTGACCAGTTGTAAAATGGGCTCGGGACTTACCTGCCCAATGACCAAACCACAAACGATAAACAGCGATGCACGAGGAATATTAAAACGATTGGCAATTGGTGATATCACCAATGAAATCAACAGTATAAACCCAAGAAATAGAAGTGGAGTTGCAGCGCTGTTGTGCATAACTGTTATTTTAGAATCGACAAACTATTCTAATAATAAGAGACAATTCGCAATAAAGTAAATGGCTATTAATTACCCAATGTTATTGACGACCCTTGGCGGTTTAGGGATTTTCCTAATCGGTATGGTGATCATGACCAACGCCCTGCATGAACTTGCGGGTACGGCGTTGCGACGGGTGTTGCTTAGGTTTACCAAAAGTCCTACAACAGGGGCCGTAACCGGAGCCATCAGTACCGCAATATTGCAATCATCAAGCGCCACAACGGTCGCCGCCGTCGGTTTTGTTGGTGCTGGTATTATTACATTTTCTGAAAGTTTAGGGATTATCTTTGGCGCCAATATCGGAACAACCATTACTGGCTGGTTGGTCGCTTTAGTCGGTTTCAAACTGCAGTTAACCAATGTGCTTTTACCACTGATATTTATTGGCGCATTGTTAAAACTATTTACCAAGGGCAA